>NZ_CP098023.1:2235000-2572500 GCF_030440425.1 Microbulbifer sp. MI-G | reverse complement strand
ACACCCCGCAGGGCAGAAGTGGGTGCAGGGGTTGAGCTGAAGCGCGAAAATGCTTGAAGCCTACTACAGCAGCTTGAGGGGGAACAACAAATGAAACGGGAATCCTCCAGCCGGTGTAAGAAGGGGATTCCCGTGTGGGAAAATGCCAGGAACCCCTTTGCTAAATTACATGCCGGGGATTGCTTTAGATCTCAGCAGCGAGTCGCGCGCCCTGGTCAATCGCGCGTTTGGCATCCAGTTCTGCGGCTTCGTCGGCACCGCCGATCAGGTGGGCTTTGATACCACGCTCAAGCAGTGCCTGGTATAACTCACGGGCGGGCTCCTGGCCAGCACAGACGATGATGTTGTCTACTTCTATTAGCTGCCGCTCGCCACCAATGCGGATATGTAAGCCCTGGTTGTCGATTTTTTCATAGGTGGCACCGGGGATCATTTGCACTTGGCGATGTTGCAGGCTCTTGCGGTGAATCCAGCCGGTGGTCTTGCCGAGATCAGCGCCCACTTTGGATGTTTTGCGTTGCAGCAGAAAAACCTGCCGCGGGGAATTCACCGCTTTGCGGGGCTTCAGGCCGGAGCGGTTTTCCAGTTCGATATCCACTCCCCATTCGTCGAAAAATGCTGCTTTGGTACTGGTGGCCGGTGATTCTTCGCCGGAGTAATCATCACTGTGTGTGAGGTATTCCGCTACGTCGAAGCCAATACCACCAGCACCGATAATGGCAACCTTTTCGCCCACAGTAATCTTGTCCCTGAGTACATCCAGGTAGCCGAGTACTTTTGGGTTTTCGATTCCAGGAATTACCGGCATGCGCGGCGCAATACCGTTGGCGAGGATCACTTCGTCAAAGGACTGCAAATCCCCTGGGGTCGCGACGGTCCGCACTTTCACCTTGACACCGGTGACCTCGAGGCGGCGTTTGAAATAGCGCAGGGTCTCTTGAAATTCGGCCTTGCCGGGAATCTGTTTGGCGATATTGAACTGGCCGCCGATTGTGTCACTGCTTTCAAACAGGGTAACCCTGTGTCCCCGCTCTGCGGCTACAGTAGCGGATGAGAGACCAGCGGGACCGGCGCCGACCACCGCCACTTTTTTCGGTGTTTCAGTGGGCAGATAATTTAATTCTGTTTCGTGGCAGGCACGGGGGTTGACCAGGCAGGAAGTGAGCTTTAACTGAAAGGTGTGGTCCAGACAGGCTTGGTTACAGCCAATACAGGTATTGATTTCATCGTCTCGGCCGGCAGCGGCCTTGGCAACGAAATCCGCATCTGCGAGAAAGGGACGGGCCATGGAAATCATGTCTGCCTGTCCGGAAGCGAGCACCGCTTCGGCGACCTCCGGCATGTTGATCCGATTGCTGGCCACCACTGGCACGGTGAGGTGCTTTTTTACTTTTGCGGTGATGTCGGTGAACGCAGCGCGGGGTACATTGGTGGCGATAGTGGGCACACGGGATTCGTGCCAGCCGATACCGGTATTGATAATAGTGGCACCAGCTTTTTCGACAGCCTGGCCGAGAGCAATAACCTCTTCAAAGTCACTGCCATCCTCAACCAGATCAAGCATGGATAAGCGGTAGATAATAATAAATTCAATGCCCAGGGCCTCGCGCACACGGCGCACGATTTCGATTGGCAAGCGAATACGGTTTTCGAAGCTGCCACCCCATTCATCGTTGCGTTTGTTGGTACGTTTTGTGATGAACTGGTTAATAAAGTAACCCTCGGAGCCCATAATCTCCACACCGTCGTAACCGGCTTCACGGGCCAGTGTGGCACAGCGCACATAGTCATCAATCTGATGTTCAATTTCCTCAACAGTCAACTCGCGGGGGGTGAACGGATTGATTGGCGCCTGAATGGCAGAAGGAGCGATCAGGTTTTCATTGTAGGCATAGCGGCCAGTGTGCAGAATCTGCATGCAGATTTTCCCCCCCTCAGCGTGGACAGCTTCTGTCACTTCCCGATGCTGTTGCGCCTCTTGCGGGGTGTTCATTTTGGCGGCCCCCTTGAATACACCGCTCTCTTCATTGGGAGCAATACCGCCGGTTACAATCAGGCCAACCCCGCCCCGGGCGCGCTCAGCGTAGAATGCCGCGAGCCGGGCAAAGCCCCCGGCGTGTTCTTCCAGATTGGTGTGCATGGAGCCCATCAGTACCCGGTTGCGGAGGGTGGTAAAGCCCAGGTCCAGAGGGGCCAGCATGTTAGGGAAGGCATGGGACATGGCAAAACTCTCTTTTGGTCGCCTGTTGTTGAATATGCAAAGAGTTGCATATTGGTGCCTATCAGCATACCAAGGAGGGCTGGTGAGAAACAGTGACCTATCCAGTCTAAATCGGTGATTATTTACCGGTGCTGTCCTGTTTTTTTCTTTCCCCGCAGAGACTCAGCCGGCCATCCAACAGGTTTTCATGGTCTGCTGAATGGCCATAGTGGAAATACCGGCTGCTGGTGAACATGTGCCGGATTGCCATTTTCCATGCGATTGCGCAGTACCAGCTTTCTGTATTGGGCTATTGGGCCGGTTTTGCCCGGACTATTGCCAGCGTTTTATTCTGTCAATACCTCCAGAAGTTGCTGACGGAACCAGCGGTTGGCAGGATCATCGTGCAGGCTTTTATGCCATAGCAGGTGCCAGTCCATCTGGGGTATCTGGAAAGGCAGTTCAAAGAGTCGTGCAGTGTACTGGCTCGCCAGACTGGCTGGCACCGTCAGGGCCAGGTCGGTGCGCAATACCACCAGAGGGGCCACCCGGTAGTGCTGCACGCGCAATTTGATAGTCCGCCGCCGTCCCAGTTTGTTCAGGGCAATATCTGCCAGGCCGGGCCCGGTGCGGCGGCTGGATACGTGGATATGCTCAAGCTGCAGATACTGCTCCAGAGTCAGGCTGGCCTCATTTGCCAGGGGGTGCTCGTTGCGCAACATGCACAGGTAGCGGTTTTGCATCAGGCGCTGCTGTTTCAGTTGGCCCGCTGTGGCCAGGGGGATATCCAGGGCAAAATCCAGGGTATTGGCAGCCAGCTCCTTGGCCAGCTGGTCTCGGGGAACATAAAAAGACTCTACAGTCACTCCGGGCGCCTGGTGCTCCAGTGTCTCCAGCAGGCGTGGCAACAGTACCGTTTCCACCATGTCATTCATAGACAGTCGCAGGGTTTTGTGGGCCTGAGCCGGATTGAAGTGGCGGTGCTCGTTCAGGCTGTTGGCGAGCAGTGACAGCGCCTGCTGCACACGCGGCATAATGCTCTCTGTGAGGGGGGTTGGGGTCATGCCGGAAGGGCTGCGAATAAACAGGGGATCATCCAGAGAACGACGCAGGCGCGCGAGGGCATTACTGACTGCCGGTTGGGTAATATGCAACTGTTCGGCGGCCCGTGTAAGGTTGCGTGTACTGTAAATAGCCTCCAGTACCACAAACAGATTGGTATCCATTTTTTGCAGTTGCATAACCCCTCTCCAATCATAAGCAATGTGAATAATAATATATTCTCATAATAAACTTTAATGATCCAATTGGGACCGTTAGGGTAGGGACATGGATTTAGAGAGGCATACCCAAGTTGGCAGAGTGTATTGTGGTGCGTCACGGACAGGCGTCCTTTGGCAGCGAGGACTATGACAAGCTTTCAGAGAATGGCTGGCAGCAGTCCCGCTGGCTGGGGGACTATTGGCGGCAAACCGGCCTCCAGTTTGACCGGATTCTCTGTGGCAGCCTGCACCGACATCGACAGACTACCGAAGGTATTTGCGAGGGCCTGCAAGTGGTGGGGCGGGGCAGTTATGAAATTGTTTCGCAGCTGGATGAATTCGATTTTCTCGATGTGGTGCGCCTCTACGGAGCACATAATCCTAGTTGTGCGCCCGGCCCCAATGCCAGCCGTGCTGATTTCTTTCGTTTCCTGAAGCAGGGCATGCTGGCCTGGGCGGCAGGGGAGATCACGCCGGCGGAGAGCTGGTGCAGTTTCGAGCGCCGTATCCGTGAAGTGTTGGGTCTGATTTGTGACAGTGCTAAAGGCAGTAGGACCCTGGTGGTCAGTTCTGGCGGAACTATTGCCATGATGATCCGACAGATTCTGGACAGTCCCCCCGAATCCGTGGCCAATCTGAATATGCAGATTCAAAACACCGCAACCAGTCGATTTTTTTTTAGTGCGCAGGGCATCAGCCTGCACAGTTTTAATCATGTGCCGCATCTGGATAGAGACGGGCGCCGTAAACTTATTACATACAGCTGAACCACAGGTGGGAAACCATGCAGTTTGAATATTCGGAAAAAGTACAGGACCTGCTGGAGCGGCTTAAAGGTTTTATGCGGGAATATGTCTACCCCGCAGAAGCTACTTATATGCAGCAATTACAACAGGATCGCTGGGGTGAACCACCGGTTATGGCGGAGCTGAAAAGCAAAGCCCGCGAAGCACAATTGTGGAATTTGTTTTTACCAGGCTCCCGTTACGGTGCTGGCCTGAGTAACCTGGAGTATGCCCCTCTGGCAGAAGAGATGGGCAAGGTGCTGTTCGCTTCGGAAGTATTCAACTGCAGTGCGCCGGATACCGGTAATATGGAAGTGCTGGCACAATACGGTTCCGAATCCCAGCGCAAAACCTGGTTGAAGCCATTACTCAACGGCAGTATACGTTCGGCATTTGCCATGACTGAGCCGCAGGTGGCCTCCTCCGATGCCACGAATATTGAAACATCTATTATGCTTGATGGAGACGAGTATGTAATCAACGGTCACAAATTTTATATCAGTGGCCTGATGAATACGCGCTGCAAGGTGATGATTGTGATGGGCAAGACGGACCCGCACAATCCAGACCGCCATCAGCAACAATCGCAAATTCTGGTGCCCACCGATACGCCGGGCGTTAAAATACTTCGCCCCCTGCAGGTGTTTGGTTATGATGATGCCCCTGAGGGACACGCAGAAGTGATTCTTGACAATGTGCGCGTGCCCGTTTCCAATCTGATTCTCGGCCAGGGGCGAGGGTTTGAAATTGCCCAGGGCCGTCTCGGTCCTGGACGGATTCACCACTGCATGCGCCTGATTGGCCAGGCGCAACGGGCCCTGGAAATGATGGCACTCCGGTCGGAGCAGCGCGTTGCATTTGGACGCCCCTTGAGTAAGCAGGGCTCGGTGCGTGAAGATATTGCCAAGTCTGCCTGTGAAATTGAGCAGGCCCGCCTGTTGACGCTGAAAGCGGCAGCACATATGGATCGCCTGGGTAATAAAGCGGCCAAGGACCTGATTGCTATGATCAAAATCGTTGCACCACGAATGGCCTGCAATGTCATAGACCGTGCAATCCAGATTCATGGTGCAGTGGGTTTAAGTCAGGACAACAGTCTTGCACACTATTACGCTTACGCACGGTCTATTCGTTTAGCAGATGGGCCTGATCAGGTGCATATGATGCAGTTGGGGCGCAATCTCGCTGCCCGCTATGCAGCGGAGCATCCCCATGAACATGCCTGAAACCGCAAAGGCGCTGCGCAGTGCGGTACAGGACCTGCCGCTGGAAAAGCTGCAGGACTACCTGGGTGCAAATATTGACGGTTATGCCGGCCCGCTGGAGGTGTGTAAATTCCCCGGTGGGCAATCCAACCCCACTTTTAAGCTGAAAACACCCTCGGCCACCTATGTGTTGCGCCGTCAACCGCCGGGTAAACTGCTCAAGTCTGCACATGCAGTGGATCGTGAATATCGCGTAATGTCTGTACTGGCCAATACTGATGTGCCGGTCCCCAAAGTTTTACACCTATGCGAGGATCGGGCACTGATAGGTTCCATGTTTTACGTAATGGAGTATTGCGAGGGCAGGATTTTCTGGGAAGCGGCAATACCGACAGTGGAAACCGCACAGCGCACAGCCATTTATGATGAGATGAATCGGGTACTGACCACTTTGCACAGCCTTGATCCCGTGGCTCTCGGGTTATCCGACTACGCCCGAGCGGGCAACTATTTTGAGCGGCAGTTAAAGCGCTGGACCAACCAATACCGTGCGTCTGAGACGCGTCATATAATTGCGATGGAGCGGCTGATCGAGTGGCTGGGCCACGCACTTCCCCCGGACGATGGTCGGGTGGCGCTAGTACACGGTGATTATCGCTTGGACAATATGATATTTCACCCAGAGGCGCCCAGGATTATTGCCCTGCTGGATTGGGAATTGTCTACGCTTGGCCATCCTTTTGCCGACCTTGCCTATCAGTGTATGCAAATGCGCATGCCTGCCGGCGGAGACATGATGTCCGGCTTGCTGGGCCTGGATATCGAAACCTTGGGTATCCCCACCGAGGCAGATTATGTGGCGAAATATTGTGTGCGTATGGGTATTGACCGGATTGAAAACTGGCCCTTTTACCTGGCCTTCAGCTTTTTTCGTTTAGCGGCCATTATACAGGGCGTGGCTAAACGTGCCCTTGAGGGTAATGCTTCCAACAGGGATGCGGCAAAGCTTGGTCGCTTGGTGGAACCTCTGGCCCAAACTGCCATGGATATCACCAGTCAGGCTGGCTAGTCCAGTGTCATTAGTTGGTCCGAGCAATAGCCTGCTCAGGATATATTATCCGAGACAAGATACGTGATGGAGAATGCAGTGAGTGTAGAGGAACAATAAGGATAGACAATGTCAAATAACCTTTTTGATCTCACAGGAAAAATCGCTTTGGTAACCGGGGCAAGCCGCGGGATCGGTGCAGCTATCGCCAAGCTTCTGGCGCAACAGGGCGCGCATGTGCTGGTTTCCAGCCGCAAAATCGAGGGCTGCCGGGCGATGGCTGATCATATTGTTCGGGCCGGTGGTCGCGCAGACCCTGTTCCCTGTCATATAGGCAATCTGGAGGAGATTCAGCACGTGTTTGCTGGTGTCCGTGAGCGCTTCGGCCGCCTGGATATTCTGGTAAATAATGCCGCAACCAATCCCTATTTCGGTCATATTCTGGATACAGACCCGAGTGCCGTTGATAAAACAATCGAAGTGAATATTCGCGGTTACTTTTTTATGTCGGTGGAAGCAGGCAGGCTGATGCGACAACATGGCGGTGGTGCCATTGTCAATATTGCTTCCATTAATGCGCTGCAACCGGGGGTGGGGCAGGGTATCTATTCCATTACCAAGGCTGCGGTGGTCAATATGACCAAAGCCTTTGCCAAAGAGTGTGCACAGTTCAATATCCGGGTGAATGCCCTGCTGCCGGGCCTGACAAAAACCAAATTTGCTGGTGCACTTTTTTCCCACGAAGAGGTTTATAAGGCGGCCATTGACCATATCCCGATGCATCGACACGCAGAGCCTGAAGAAATGGCAGGTACTGTCCTCTACCTGGTGTCCGAAGCTTCCAGTTATACTACCGGCGAGTGCGTGGTGGTGGATGGGGGGTTGACCTCCTGCGGAGGAATTTAAGTTAATAGTCACCAGTATTCACCATGAGCCTCAGCCAGATTTAATTTATGGCTTGAAAAGCCATTTGGCCTGTTTTGACAGTAGTGATTTCCAGCCATATACGGTTATTAGTAAATAGTGCCTTAAGTTTGTATCTAGAGGAGAGGGTGTGGCTTAAATCCTATGGTCACCAGTGTAGTGGTCTACTAAACCCGGACACCAATTTAGGTGGTAAAGTCGCCAAGTTTCTCAGGGGAATTTGAATGAAGTCCCTTGGTCAATAGCTTAATTATAAATCCTGTGTCGACCAAGATCATCAGCGCGTCAAATAGCGGGCGTTTTTGTGCCTGGGCAGTAGATACCAGAGAACCCCTGAAATTAAATACTGTACAGGGATATTGCCGATCAAGTTTGCATGCTCGGCTCGATCAGCTAACACCATCAATAACATGATGGTCGCATATATCATATTCAGCCAGATAGTGAACCAAATCAGATTGAGGTTGGCAGAGAGATTTTTAGCGGCAAGAATCAGAAATATACCCAGAGTTGCAAAAAAACCCACAATAAGCTGTTCGTATTCTGGCTGTGGAGGCATCCATCCCCAACCAGAAGGCCATATCCAAACCATCAAGGGATACATGGCAAAGATATATAACAAGCCTATAGTAACTAGGGCGATGGCAAGATACTTGGCGCGAGTAGTTTCATTCATGTTTTTCTCACGGGTTGCAGGCCGTGTCTGCTTTGATTCGCAACTCAAAATATAGACGACTTAGGTGCTTTCCCTATGTGGTTTTTGTACAGGTTCTGAAAGTACGCCACTTTGTAGCTTATAACTTTTCCGGAACTACCCAGTGCAGTGTTTTTATTTGGGATAGTTTAATGCTTGATGGCGACTATTTTCCCAGGCAGAGTGGTTTTCTCATGCTGCGACGAAGCCGTTTCCAGAATGATATACTGGGCGTTGAAATTAGCTTATGTTTTCTGGCTATGTAGTTGCATGATAAATGACCGCGTATTTGCCAGGTTGGTCAAGAACGCTCATTATGAGGAATTTGATGACGATATACGGTGGCAGATCGATTGGCATAAGTATGCCAAATATTCATGCACTTTTGAATAGCCATGATAAAAATACTAAAGGTTGTGTTTGTGTGATGCAGTTCAACATGAAGTAAAAGGAGCATTGTGCGATACTATAAATTGCCACTGCAGTATGTATTAGAAGTTGCATGAAATTTACAGTTCATGTACAAAAATGTGAGGGGGAACTCAAGCATCAATAGTAAGTGGTTCAAAATCTCTGAAGTGGCAAGGAGAGTATTCTTCTACGAATATGGTTTCTGTTTGTTCTGGTAGATGTTTGAATTAGATATCACGGGAATTATTGCTTTTCACTAATAGACCTGCCGGCTTGTGACTATGGGATATATATTTATTGGTGAAAGAGCAGATTTTTATGAAACTACGGATAGCTGTATTCAGTTCAAAGAGTCATTGGATGGTAAACTTGTAGATGATTATAAAATGAGTAATGACAGTATACGATTTGATGGTGAGGAATTTTTAATCATGTTTTTTACTCAATCAATCACAATCAATACGTTGGTGGTTGGCATGTTTGCGTTACAGCTCTGACTCGTTTTTTTGCAAAATGCCAAAGTTCCATGTGAAAATCTAATTGGGTGCAATAAACTTAAATGGTGCAGATGGCTTAAAAGCTGATGCTATATCTCCCTGTAGATTCTCCGGTATATCTAATTTCAGGGTCATGACTTTAGCACCAGAATTCAGATCTATTTTGTCAAGATCCACCCAGACAATCGAAGGGTTAATGACTGATTCGAAGTAATAGCGCTTGGTATCTTGTTCAATAACTGATCGCCACAGTGTTGAAGCAATGTTTGGCTTACTGGGATTGCTCATTCCCAGGGGCACACTGATAGCGCGTATCTGGGAGAATACTGAAGCGATTGCATCGCGGCGTTGTTTGAATTTAGGTGAAGACTTGAGAGCATAGCTGGCGCGAACAAAACGATCAGCTGCGCTAATGGTTCCTGGTAAGAAGTTATTACCTCCTATAAGGCTCCAGTATGTGTTGAGGGCTAGTTGCTGTCCATAAACAGGTGAGTTTGTCATCACCGTGTATTCTTTGCCATGATGGATTCTGAGGTCACCATCAATATATTCAAAGATGGCAGAATCGCCGGTGGGGTCAGAAATTGCAATATGCGCATCAGCTGGCTTACCGTTTGGCAGATTAGCAGAAATGACCGTGATAGGGTCTGCTTTCATCACCTGAACAGCTTCAGAAACAGTTGCATAATTATCAAGAAAATATTGTAGCCAGGCTCCAACTGAAATTGTAGGCTTTCCTCGAGTATCAGCATCCCCGTAATTGGTTTCTGCAAGATAGAGAAGGTTTCCTACCAAGCCGGCTTCATTTATCCCATCCGAGGTCGCTGCGTCATAAATACTGATAATGACAGATCCATACTTGGAGTCCCAGGTGATTGAACCTTTACCAACGCCACCGTTACGCCGCATGCCCCGGGGAAATATCCAGAAATCCATTGCAGCTGCAGTATCACTCCAATCCATGGATCGTCCAGTGATATAAGTTCCCACGCCGGTTTCATAGAGAATGCGGGTGCATGCTTCGGCAGAGGTTGCGGCGATGTTTACAACGACAGTCAAGCTTGATAGTACCAGACAGCTAATATTCTTCTTTATATCATTTAATATATTAACCTTTCTCATCACACTTTTTCCCATCCTCTATTCACTATTCCAGAATCTAAATACAGAATTAGTAAATTCAATTCAATAATACGATTGATGTGATAAGAGGATAGCCCGAAGGTATTTCCCCGAAAGGTAATCTACGTCAAAATCGGTGTAGAAAATTGAAGTTCTTGGATAGTCAAACTATCACAATGCTTAGGCAGTGATAAACCGACACCTAGAGCCCAAGCTATGTCTAAAATGCGGTATAGGTTCTGTTGCCTGTTGTAAGTGGTGCCCCAAATATGACGATATATATGCCATCCATAATGATCTGTTAAATGGTACTGGAGAGCAAAAATCGTCACTTTAAAGAGTTATACGCCGAGTAGTGTCTCCAGAGTGAGAGTGATGGCTGGTTGGGCCAGGCTGAATCACAACATCCCCTCTAGGATAATCACAGATAGCATCAGAAGATGATTAACGATTTCAATCGAGATGAGCTGGTTGCCAGAGTGGATTTTGCTTACCGGGTGAGCGGGTAATTGAGATTTTACGCTAACTAATCAAATACCTCGGAAAGCCAAAACAGTCTGCCTGCAAAAACAACCTAAATTACATTGGCAGTTTATTAATAACGATCTTTGATCGATTTAAATTGAGAAAATACCAGACTGCCTAATACAGGTTTTTCATTCCTGGTTGTCTGAACTGGTACACGTAAAAAATATTATAACGGTATCTTTTTTCAAATTGAATTAACGTGTCGATCTATTCTTTTCTGACAATGATTGCAATTTTTTAACCGTTACTGGATTAGCACTAAGCCATATTTGTAAAGGGTAGGATTCAAGAATAACCACGTCTTTTACCTGTCCTAATTGTTCAAGGCGTTGTACTTCGAGCAAAACGGGGTCAGGAGTCATCAAACTACCTCTTACCATGATACGCTGCCATTCTGACTCTTCACTTGCCATTATTCCACATGCACTAAGAAAACTGATCAAAAGTAGTAGTTTTTTCATATCACAATTTAAAAAGGCGCCAAAAGGCGCCTTTGCCGGTACCTGAAGCCAGTTATCTGCTTTATGGATAAGTTGTAATCCAATCTTGTAAAGTAGTATACACTGTGCTGGTTAAGCGGGTTCCACAGTTTTGCGTGGGTGATCCTGTAGTATGGATGCCACGGACAGTGTTACCAGTGTCTTTAATTCCGCTGCCACTTTGGCCACCTGCTGTGTCTAGTGTATAACACACCCTGAAGGTGGTTGAGGATGTATTGCCTGAGTCTGTCCACATTGTACCAAATGGCTTATCTCCCGGGTATCCGGTAACGCTGTGCGTACCTCCCGAATAGGTTCCCCATCCGGAATGCCCACCGTGAGGCGCTTCAGCTAATACAATGATTGCGTAGTCCCGGTTGGTATCTGCATTATTGTGCCAGGCGGTGGTGGTGACAGCATTTGTCCAGGTTTCACTACCCCATGGTTCGAAACTCCCGTTTTGGGCTACGGTGAAATCAAGTGAACTGTACCAGTTACCTGCACCATCGGAAACGCAATGCCCTGCTGTTAGGACATGCTTTTCGGTAATCAATGTGCCAGTACATCCCACATCAATGCGGCCGTTAAACCAATGAGGATCTTGTACGGTATTGGTAATTTGTATTCTATCGTCAGTACCTATAACAACAGAGGGAAATAATCTCGTATTATCATATGTGATTGTGGGTAACTGAGATTTTGATGAAAAGATACTTGCATCTAAGCCCTGTGATTCAATGATTGCGATCGCTTGCTCCAACAGTGCAAGTTCCATCCCGTCTACTTTTGCTATATATTGCTTACCGTCTGGAGTGACAGCTATGGCACTTAAAGATGAGGCGCGCTCAGTTAAAGTATACTCTTTCTTACTAGAGACTTCGTCGACTACTGGTTGTTTTGCAACATTATGTCCGCTTATGAAGCTCGCAGTTTGGTCTATCTCAACAAAATTGTAAAGGGAGCCTGCATGTGATGCCCCTGAGAGTACTGCCAGTGAAAGAAAAATATGAGTCTGATTCATATCCAATTCCTCACAGTTAATTTTTATATGGTTTTGGCACGACCAATCCTTTTTGCACTAGTTTCTGTGCGGGTGAATAATATAGTATTACTATTTGGATTTACAACTCGGCAAAATGGATTTTAATTTAACTGGCGCCGTAATCTTTATGTTTTATTTGGTAATCATTAAAAATCACAATTTTCTTTTTAATACTCTGAAGGTTCCAAAACACAATAGTCTGGAACGATAAAATCCATTTTTCTGGGTAAGTTTACGTTACCCCAGCGATGGTTTTATGCTTAAAAACAATCCTGGGAATAGGTGTCAAGATGTAATTGACTCCAATTCATTTGGTCAGTAATTAGAGTTTTCTCGTATTCTATTTGTAGAAAATTATGTGTGAGATGTCGCGCCAAATTAACAGTTAAATTTCGGGTATTGCCAAATAGGCCGAAGAGGAAACCCTAAGGTCATAGCATTCTTGGAAATACGATATGAGTGTGACCTTTCCCCCTGCATTAGTAGCATTCGCAGGATGAGATTCCTGTAAATTACGCCACCTTTTGAGCAATCTCAACTGGGCGGTATATAGCCGAGTGAGCTATGCGGCCTGATGGTGTTGTAGTGTTCTCGCCACTGATCGATTTCCCAGCGTGCTTCTTCCAATGTTCTGAACCAGTGGCGATTCAAACACACATTCCTAAACTTGACGTTAAGGCTTTCCACAAATACATTCTGCGTTGGCTTTCCTGGCTGGATAAAGCTCAGATCAACATCTTCCTTGACTTGAATAGTAACTTTGGAGAATTGATACAGAATTGCTTCTGGAGTAGAAACCTGGATATATAGTGGCCACGATGACCACTACATAAATGCTATGTGTAATTTGCTTTCTATCTCAAAAATATTTCTTCAACTTTTAACTCAAATAAGCTAGAAATTTTATAAGCTAACGATAGCCTTGGATCATATTTATCTTTCTCAATTGCATTTATTGTTTGGCGCGAAACATCTAGTCGTTCAGCTAAATCGGCTTGCGTCCAATCACGTTCTGCTCTTAGCACTTTTAGCTTATTTTTCATGCCGCTTTTCGCATCCCAATGATATTTCCAAGAACCAATGAAAGACTCATTACGACAACTAATATTTCTGAATGCCATCTTCCGATAGGAAGGTTTTCTACTCCCTCAAGTAATATCAATAGGGTTGTAATTAACCAAGTAACACTGAGAGTAAATGCCATTGAGTAAAGCTGAATTTGCCTCTGTAAATCATCCAAATCTTTAAGCCATTTCCAGTGAGCAATTATAACGCAGATCATAAGTGAAATATTGGTAGCTAAGGCTGCAATGAGCACGGCGATGTTTTCCGGCCACCAAACATTAACTGCAGCCGACGCGACAACAAAAGTCGCCCCCCAGCTTATAGTCCAAAAAAATATATACGCTGAGTTTTTTATGCGTTTTTTCTCATAGGTTATGGGCTGTTGAGTGTGCATTGTCGTTTCCTCATGACATAAAGTAAATAAATCTTTACATTTTGTTATGTAAATGTAAAGTTATTTTTACATTTTTTGCTTATTACATTTTGTCGTAATGGGAAAGGAGTTTTACCTGGTAGCGGATGTTCAGCTTCTGTGCTCACCACATTTCTACAATCTGGAGCTACTAGTTGCTTTCCTGAATTGTATAAAGTTTGTTCAGGGGACCAGATACAGTAAACCAGAGAACGCAATCAAGCGTCACTGCAAGCACCAAACCACTACCCCGAAACAGGGGGGTGGTTTCCTGACCCTGATTCCTGAGTCGGATCTTTATCGGCTTGTGTTTCGATCCAAGCTGAAAAGTGCAGAGAAATTTGCAGATTGGGTGTTCGAGGAGGTCTTGCCTGCTATCCGCAAGACCGGCTACTACTCCCAGGGTAAATACCATTACCCTCTGGAAACTGCGAAACCGCGCATTATGCCACTTGAGTACCAAGCTTGGCTGACCCATGATGCGATGCTAGATGAAGGCTACAATCGGCCTTTGGAGCAACTGCTGGTTGAACTCAGGGCAGATGGGCACGAAATCGCTGAGACTGCGCAGGAGTACAAAGCTCTATATCTGCTGGTGAACACTGGTCGGCTGCTGCTGAATGAAGTGCGCAATATTGCTGGCGTCGGGTTGAGTCGGGAACTGAACTCTTACTTTTGGCCCAGCTTTTGAAAAATAGCTTGACTGTTCATATCGTAATCAGTTATCTTGATTTCCTGTAGGTTGTGCTTTTTGCGCCCGTAAGAAAAGAACCCGCTTAATGGCGGGTTTTTCTTGTCTGGGATTCGGCCCAGTATTTCGTGATACTACTAGGTAGGGTATTGATTTGCGTCGGGTCTTTTGTAGACCGCGAAGTGGCTTTTTATTTCCGATTTTTTAATGAGTAAGTATGAATAGTCAAAAATGTATTTTTGGTATTGCAGCCATATTGCTTAGCTTTTCTAGCAATGTTTTTGCTGGGTTATGGACAGTAGATATTGAACAAGTGCTAGTTTAGAATACTGAGAGGGCTGAGATAATTGCTGCAAACCCACGAGATCCAAATCCAGCCGGAAGTGCCTGGGATTATGATATTAATAAAGTTCTCCTTGGTGATCCGGTTGCGGATTCAATGCTATCAACCGCTTTGATGGCATACGCGACAGGAAAAGTCATAAGAATAAGTGTGGACGGCTCCGGCGCCTCTTGTTCGGCTACTTATATCCAAATCTTGAAGCAATAAAATTACTAATGCGAAGGTGTTTAGAACACTTTGTCAACCAATTAGCCTCTCATGCCGATATCCTTTATTGGTTTTGAATACATAACCTTACAACCCACCAAGGCATGGGTGGAGAATATGTGCAACTTAATCCAAGGAGTGATAGAAGCGCTTTATTTGGCGGATAATGCCGCATAACTGTATTTAAATACAACCTGTATGTATTGACAGCCTAGGCGTGAAGATACTATATTCAGCTAAGCTGTCGCGAAGTATGCGCAGCGGGACCATACCCCCCTTTGAAAGCCCCGTCTGGTTAAGCCGGCGGGGCTTTTCTATGGCTGTAATTTGGGCATGGACTATTCGTAATGTAATTGGGGGAGAGGCGTTGATTTCCTCCAAGGCCGCCGTATACTGTGATGCGCTAAAGAGTAGTGCGTGAAGGCCTTGCGCAGAGTCTTGATCAGCCCCTTCGGAATGCTTTCCCATCGTTAGTCCGATGGTGAACAAAGTCATACGACCAGACATGGTTCGGATACTCCGGACGCAGTCGAACACACGACCCATCATTTAGCCAGAGCCATCCCTTCTTTGGTTGTTTCATTGGAACCTTCAGCCCCTCACGCCGCCACAGTCGTTCCACGCGCTTGTTGTTCACTTGCCAGCCTACATCTCTCAGTAAAACTGCAATCCGGCGATAGCCGTATCGACCATACTGTCGCGCAAGCTCGACCATGTCAGCAACCAAACGGTTTTCGTCGTAACGACCAACAGGCAGGCGCCTTTGTGTGGATCGATACTGGCCCAAAACACGGCACGCCCGACGCTCAGAAATGTGAAATCGACTTCGTAGGCGGGCAATACAAGCACGGCGACGTGAAGGGCTCAGAAGTTTCCCTTGGCAGCCTCTGACAGAACCAACTTGTCCAGCGTGAGATCCGATACTGCTCGGCGCAACCGCTCATTCTCCTTTTGTAGTCGCTTGAGTTCCTTCAGTTGGTCGGCTCCCATCCCGCCATACTGCTTACGCCAGCGATAGAACGTCTGCTCAGTTATTTGCATCTGGCGTATCGCATCCAAACGCGATATTCCCTGACCGCAGAGCACCTCAATCTGCCGCAGCTTCGTGACAATTTCTTCCGGCTTATGATGTTTGATTCCCATGTTTACCCCTCCGTCTCCTAATTATACGGGTGGACCACTTCAAGGGGGGAGGACCAAATGCAGGCCAATGTGCGTTTTATCACCCCGCTTTTTTTACGCCAATTATTCCAACAAAGTGGGCTCGATGCTGATCGACTACGTCAAGATCGACGTGGTGGAAGTGCAGGACCAGCGCAACCTGCCGTTGATCCAGTCCGTTATTGCCAGCCTGCCCACCAGCTCCGCACTCTCCGCTGTGGATGCCGGCAGTACTGCCAGAATCAACATTGCCGCCCATAACGTGCAGTTCGGCTTCGGCACCATCAGTTACAACAGCGGCAGTATCAGCGGGTTGTCGTTCAGCAGAAAATATTATGTGTACTGCGATGACCCCGGCCCCAAAGGGGTGCCGTCACCTATAAGGCCACCACCAACTACTCCAAACTCGCCGGTGGTACCTGGCGTCGGCAGATAGGCACCATCAGAACCCCTGCCAATGGCGGTGGCGGCACCATACCGGATGATCCCTGGTGCGTAGCGGCCGGCATCTGGCTGACAGAAAAGCTACAGGCGGATCACTGCAAAGCGGGGGATCTGATCGACTGCTGGGATGTGGGTGACAGGGATACCCACTTGGCACCCATTCACGAAGTAAAACCCCAGGACGAAGTGCTCTGTGTATTACTCACCATGGCAAGCGGTGCCCAGGTGATCTGCAGCCGTGAAACCCCGGTGACAGACTCGCAAGGCACAGTATACGAAGCCCAGCATTGTCAGGGGGTACAACTGGGTGTACTGCATGAAGAGGAACCGCTCACCTGGGAAACTGTCGAGCGGGTGCAATGTGCCGGCCTGCGCACGGTGTACAAGATCAGTGTGGGCAATATCAGCTATGCCGCCGGTTTGGATTCCCGGCACCGGATTATTACGCACAACGGAGTGCATAAACCCTAACAACAGGAGCATGGGATGGTTGAATACATACAGGCCAGCGGTATCAGCAATGCCGGAGAAGACGAGCACTTTTACGAACTGACCACCGGCATCTATACCGGTGATATTGTGCGCATCGCACAGGTACGCAACCCAATCGATCTGGACCAGGACGGCAGCCCCGACCAGTTTGCCTACAAGATGATCGGTGCCTTTGTTACTACGGATAACCAGGTGCGCAACAATGCTGCCGGCACGCCCTGGCAGACGCCGGGCAAGGTGGAAACCCTGCAGGCCCCCGCTGTTGCAGAGGGTACCGAAGACGAGGCAGTAAACAAAGCGGTGTGGCGTATGGAGTGCATACAGCGCACAGTGAATCTGCGGGTGGTGATTGGGGAGTAACGGGGGGAGGCTAGAGTTCCCCTTTTCTCAATTATGTGCCTGTTCTAATTACGCTGAAAATGAGACTTTCAAAAATGCCTTGCCCAAGTGACACAGAATCCTGAACACTGCCAAATATCGGGCTTTAAAACAGCCGCTACCTCTCCACTTGATGCCTCTAATCGGGAGGCTTATTTTTGAAACTTTTTTAGGCTTTTGTCATGGTGTAGAATAGAAAGATTTTATTCGATTTGACTATTAAATCTTCGGATGAGAGTCAAACAATGTATTCGCTAAATCAATTTTATTAAGGTGCTTAAAATGAAGAAGTTATTGATTCTAGCTATTGTAGCATTATTTGCGGCAAATGCTTATTCTGCTGGTTCAGTCACTGGAAAAGTAGAGCGAGTTCGAGTCGATGGAAATGGGACGGCTATGGTAATTTTTGATAAACCCCTAGGTGGAGAGCCAGCAGGGTGCTCGAACAAATTCTATGGCAATGCATTGGCAGTGGATGCAAGAACTGATGGTGGGAAAGCGGTATTAAGCATGGTTATAGCAGCAAAGCTTTCAGGGTCAACCGTCCAGGCTTATGGGTTGGGTACATGTGGTATATATGGAGGTAGTACTGTTGAAACGTGGAATCATGGGGGTTTGCTGTAAGAGGTTTTGAAGTAACTTGAGACGAAGTCATGTGGCGAGGGTGTCAAGTTCCAGTTCTGGACTGGATGCGCCCGGCGCTTGGAAGCTTTCAGTATACCGACGTAGAGCAGCTTTAGTAAGCTGTTCTTATTGGCATTGATGTCTCTGGTTCTGTATGAGCCAGTGCAGGCAATTTATATTAAGCGGTTTATGGCAATTGTTGAGAAGTATGGATTGACTTTAACTGAAGAGGAATCAGTTCAGTTCCAGACGGCTCTAAACAATTAACGGGAAAGCAAACAAAAGAGTTTGGCGCATAGTGTACATCTAGCGTACGGTGAATCTGCGGGTAGCGATTGGGGAGTGAAGGAGGGCTAGAGGCCCTCCTTATTGTGATTAGTACTCTTGGAAGAGATACAGTATCTCTATGTTGCCAGACGGTGGACATTCAGGAACACTTACTGTTACCTTCTTTCCTGCCATACCGTTTGCAAGAAGCATGGAATACCAGTTTTTTGCTGCATATTTACCTCTGGCATCCTCCTCATTCATTTCGAAATAGTAATATTGGTTGCCCGCAATACAGGTATCGTTTTTTAACCGGAAAAATATTTTACCTCTGTCTGGGTAGAGTCTTTTAATTTCTCCGGTGATGGTTTCAGCAGCTATTGCTTCCATGCTGCAGAATATAATGACTACAGCAGATATTTTTCTCAAAATAAATTTAAACATAAGTTCTAAGATTCGGATTGGGATTAAATCTAAGTGGTGATCGTGATAGCTATTATTATCTTGACTGTTCCTCCTGTGATAAATTGACGTCGGACCTTCAAATAATTATTTATATTTTCTGGAGGCGAAGGCAAAAGCTTTTTGTACAACCTCCTAAAAGAGGAGTTTATCAGATGCTTGATTTTGCTTATCATCCTATGTGCTGCCCTGGCTGACTGTCTCGTAGTTGAGGCCAAGGATCACTGAAACTACGACCGCAATGAATGCCTCACCCGCTGGTCTGACATCGATGGTGACTTTCAGAGCACCCGTCATGGGCTTCGGGAAAAATCGATTGTGTACGAAATTACCACACTGAATTACCACACCAGCACTAAAAATAAAAAACCCTCCAGAGAAGAGGGTCTTTAATTGCCTGATTTTAAAGGCTTATTTGGGGTGGCCGACGGGAATTGAACCCGCGACCTCAGGAGCCACAAGGATGTATTTTCCTCTTATAAAACAACTTGTTATGTGAATTCATGTACAAATAGCTGTATATATAACCAGTAGGTTTTACAGCAGTTTTAGACAACATGATGATTTTTCGTACACGCTTTTTCCGATAACCTCAGCCCACAAAGCTCTATTCTTTATCTTTTTCCTCATCGTTGTCAATCCCCCTGCTCAAGGGAAATGCTCGGTCTGGAGTACGGTTATATCGCTCTGCCATGGAGGTTGTTTTGTGACCAGTAAAATGCTTCACATCCCCTTCAAAATCACTTGCCGCCTTGATCTTTAAATCATGGAAGCGGAAGCGCTCTTTAATGATGCCAGCAGCCAGAGCAGCACGTTGCTCACGCTGCCAGACTGCATTGAAACCAGTACGAGTGTACCCCTGGCCAGTGCGCCCCCTGATGATGTGTGCGGACTGGACTTTGGCTTTAGTATTTCCTGCGAGGGCCGAATCCACTGCCTTTCGCAGAGGCGTATTCCAGAGCTTGAGCTGTTGTTTTCCTGTCTTAGCTTGGGCAATCAATAGGCCGTCTTCCTGAATATTATGCCGGGTAAGTGCGAGAACGTCTTGTTGGCGTGCAGCGCACAGATATGCTATTTCCATTGCGCATTGGTGCATCAGATGACCCCTTTGCCCCAGCCAGTTCCAAAAAGCTTTGTATTCCTCATCTTGCACATAGCGACCGCCAGGTGATTCCAAAAAAGGCCGTACTGCTTTAGTGGGGTCTTCAATCGTCACGAAACCACGGGCTTTCCCCCATTTCATGATGAGCCCCAGAAAAGTTCGTTCGCGATTGGCTGTGGCTGGATATTTAGTGCCTCGGGAGTCCATTGTAAACCTCCCTAATTAGTGACACCCTAAATTAGAGTTTTCTAGCCCTTCATGTTTGGCCAGATACTCCCAGGGAGTGAGATCTCCCAGTGAGTCATGTGGCCGCTCTTCGTTGTATTCCCTGATCCAGTTTTCGGTCAGTTCCCGCACCTCGTTCAGCGTGCGGAACACATACATGTTTAAGATCTCGTCACGATAGGTGCGGTTGAACCGTTCAACGTACGAGTTCTGTGTCGGCTTGCCTGGTTTAATAAATTCCAATTCGATGCTGTGCTCCTCCGCCCACTCAGCCAGTGCGGTGGAGATGAACTCCGGGCCATTATCCATTCGCAGCTTGTTGGGATAGCCCTGCCAGGCCACGGCCCGCTCAAGCACCCTGATCACCCGTGGTGCCGGCAGGTTCAGGTCGATCTCGATGGCCAGTGCTTCCCGATTGAAGTCATCTACCAGATTGAAGGTCCGGAAGCGGCGACCACAGAACAAGCTATCGCTCATAAAGTCCATCGACCAGCAGTGGTTCACCTCAGCTGGAACCGACAACGGCTCCGGGTTGCGGCTGGGTAGCCGTTTCTTGCCTCTACGA
The DNA here is from genome assembly GCF_030440425.1 of Microbulbifer sp. MI-G. Taxonomy (NCBI): domain Bacteria; kingdom Pseudomonadati; phylum Pseudomonadota; class Gammaproteobacteria; order Cellvibrionales; family Microbulbiferaceae; genus Microbulbifer; species Microbulbifer spongiae. The sequence goes on along the minus strand of NZ_CP098023.1, from coordinate 2,551,865 downwards.
CGCTTATTCAGGTTTAACTCGCAGTACAGGCGGTGAACTCTTTTGTGATTCCAGGCATGCCCCCAGCGACGCAGAATTTTGAACAACTTGTCGAACCCGTAAGCTGGGTAGCGTTCCACTGCCTCTTGGAGCTTGGCGATCACCTCATCATTCCGGTTGGGAATGGGCCGATACCGATACACTGAATCGCTTATGCCAACTGCGCGACAGGCCATGCGAAGGCTGGCACTATGCTCTTGTCGGGCATAGTCGACCAGCTCTCGCCTAATCGCTGGCTTTACAGCTTTTTTCAACGATATCTTTGAGGATCTTATGTTCCAGACTGAGGTCAGCGAACATCGCCTTCAAACGACGATTCTCTTCCTCCAGTTCCTTGAGCCGTTTGATATCGGACGCCTCCATACCGCCGTATTTGGATTTCCAGTTGTAGTAGGTAGCGTCGGATATCCCGTACTCCCGACAGACTTCTTTGACCAGTCTGCCGCCTTCTACTTCCTTCAGGATCTTTACTATCTGCGTTTCCGTGTAGCGCGATTTTTTCATTATTAGCTCTCCGTGTGAGCGTAGTTTACGCCGGAGAACTCTAAATGTGGATGCCCCTAGTTTAAGGGAGGTTTACAGTGGGCTATATGCTTGCTATTGGGGCGGGTAATTTGTGTGTCGGATAGATCATTCTGATACAGAGTCGGCAACCACTCCTCAAATTGAGGGCGACTATTCATAAAAACTGGACAATCCAAGCTTTAACCCATCACCACTTTTGGCTGACACCGTTTTGGCACTTTTGCGTTTAGGGGGTATAAATCAGCTACCTTGCGATTCTTGTCTCTACCAGACACCCAACTACTCAAACAGGCCATTGAGCCGGTTTTTTTACGCCTGGAGAAAGTGGCTTCATTTTGTACGATTGTGTCATGCCAGCATAACTAATTGATCTCAATAGAAATTTTATATATCTGGCGTAGAATTGATTCCGGGGCAGTAATCAGGATAATAGTGGCTATGGTGATCAGTATATAAACATTATTAACTCGGCGGCTTTATAGCCATCCATCAAATGTATTTTGATACCAGAGGGTACTGCATCATTCAGAACTATATGGTCATCAGGTTAATAACTTAAAGAGAAATCATTGTGCAATTAACTTTTACTCGAAAACTTTTGAAGCTTTTACTTCTAAGTAGTTTGTGTCTAATTAAAAGTTGTGCGGCTACATATAATCAACTTAGTTCTGGATATATACCGCAACCGAATGAGGGTGTGGTCTTACTATCAATAACTGAAGTAGAGTACCCTGAAGGCCCTGAGAAACGGTGGTTTCCTATTGCTGGATTAACCCGATCAGGACATTTAGATAACGGAACATTGTCCAGCTATGATTATGGATACAATAGCTATGGAACACGAAACAATAACTCAGACAAATCAGACTTTTCTAGCAAGAGAAGTACAGTTATAGCAGTCCCGCTAGAGCCTGGGCGTTATGCCATTGATAGGTTTGGACTTCCCCTAAGCGGAACGTGGGAAAGGGTTGTTAAGAACTGGGAGTCGTTAGAGATAGACGTTATAGATGGTCAAATTTCTTATGTGGGTGAATTCAAAGTCTGGGTAAGCGAGACCGAGTCTTTCGCTGGAAAGCCTATTCCCCTTATACAAAAAGTTACACTTGCTAATTCTATGCAGACAGACTTTGATTTTATCGTTAAGGATAACAAAATGCTGAACTCTATGAAGTTAGTTCAAAGCCCAATCTTCTTATCAGAAGAGCGCCAGGAGGTAGAATTGTGGCCAAAGAATTTCTAGTTGCCGCTGTTCAGCAGCTAAGCAGCCTTTGTGCACAGTGTTAAGTATCAATAACCTAATGACTAGAAAACTAACGAAAAAAAGAATACGCATTATCTAAGTGGCTACTTGAGCATGGCAATGAAGATGCTGCCCAGTTTATTGGGCAACTAGAGCAGGCTGAGGCTACTGAGTGGAAATGCAAATGCGGTTGTGCGAGCTTCAATTTTAAGATTAGAGGTCTGCCAAAAGCAGAGCCGGGAGTGCATTGAATCACCCCGAGTTTGTCGGAGGCAATTTGATTTGAGTCATGCCGCTTGGGCAGACTCGGTTTGTTGATAATACAGGTTTTCGTATTCAGCTGGAGGCATATCGCCAATTGGCCCAAGAATGCGGCGATGGTTAAACCAGTCGACCCAGGTCAAGGTTGCATGTTCAACCTCATCCAGCCCTTTCCAGGGACCTGCCCTGTGGATGACCTCCGCCTTGAATAAACCGTTGATGGCTTCTGCCAGTGCGTTGTCGTAGGAGTCGCCGACACTGCCGACTGACGCCTGAAAACCCGCCTCACTAAGCCGCTCGGTATATCGAATTGACAGGTACTGACTACCTCGATCACTGTGATGGGTAACGCCACGGGGCTTACCTCGTACCCACAGTGCCTGCTCCAGAGCATCAAGCACAATGTCGGTTTGAAGGCTCTTTAATACGCGCCAGCCAACAATGTGGCGGGAGAATACGTCGACAACGAATGCGACATAAACAAAACCAGACCAAGTTGCGACATAGGTTATGTCGGCCACCTAAAGCTGGTTGGGGCGCTCTGCCGTAAACTCGCGATTCACCAGATCCAGCGGCTTATCGGCCAGCTCATCCGGGATAGTCGTAACGCAACGTTTGCCTCTTCGAACACCTTCCAATTGCAGTACCTTCATCAGCCGTTCAACTGTGCAGCGGGCGACCTTTACGTCTTCACGGTTAAGCTGCTTCCAGACCTTGCGTGCACCATAGACGCGGTGGTTTTCTTCGTAGATCCGCTGGATCTCAGGCTTCAGCTCATCGTCACGTTGAGCGCGCGCACAGCGTTGCTCTGGATTGGCCTGTAGATGCTTGCAGCGGTAAAAGGTCGACGGTGCAATCGGCAGAACCTCACAGATTGACTCGACACCGTGCGCCTCACGTTCCTGGTCAATGAATGCCACCATTACTTCGGTTTGCGGTCGAGCTCCGCCTGGGCGAAAAAAGCGGCAGCCTTGCGCAAGATCTCGTTAGCGCGCTTCAGCTCACGGACTTCGCGCTCCAGCTCTTTGAGGCGGGCTGCGTCGCTGCTGGTGGTGCCGGGTTTAGTACCATTGTCGACTTCCATCTTGTTGACCCATGATCGTAGGGTCTCGGGTGTGCAGCCGATCTTGGAAGCGATAGATGTGATCGCTGCCCAGCGTGATTGGTGCTCGTGCTCGCCGGTCAACACCATGCGAACTGCGCGTTCCCGTACTTCGGGGGAGTATCCAGGTCGTTTGCTCATTGGCTAATTCTCTCAAGAAAGTTAGCCTCCGAGAAACCCGGGGTGATTCAACCGGCCACTGAGCCGGTTTTTTTACGCCTGGAGAAAATGACCCCATGAACGGACAGGAAGCCGGAAGTGCCACAGTAACCGTTGCGGGCGTGGGCCTGACACAAACCCCAGCCACTCCACTGCAGATGCTGGGGGTGGTTATTGCCATGCTTGGCCTGGTGTGGAACGTGTACGCAGTGGTTACCCGCAATCGGCACAACCGCTTTATACGCGAGCAGCACCAGCAAAATAGAAACAGTAAACCCAACAATTCTGCTTAGGAGCTGATGCTATGGGTATATGGTCTCGCCTTTGGGGGAGTGAGAAAGCGCTGGAGAAAGGGGCGGATGCCCTGATCAAAACCGGCGATGCCCTGTTTTATACAGCCGAGGAGAAAGCGACAGACAGTGCCGAGCGCAGTGTGCGGGTGCGTGAATTCCTGCTGCAGTGGATCAAATCCACCAGCGGGCAGAACATCGCCCGCAGATTGATCGCGCTGTCGTTTACAGGGGTTTATCTGCTGCTGGCACTGGTGGTGTGCGTCTTATCAATATGGGCAGCTCTGACCGATCCGGACCAGGGTGCCACCACATTGGTTGCCGCAGCCTCTGCAGCGGAGGAGGCACTGGCACGCATCACTTACCCGCAAGGGTTGATTATGATTTTCTATTTTGCACCTACCAAGATCGGCGAAGCCCTGGCTACCTACAAGGGGCGGGCGGGTGCAAATTAAGCACGACCTGGACCAGCTGGAGAAAAAGCTGGGCAAGATGGAGCGCGGATTGATTCCAAAGGCCGCGAGCCAGGCGATCAACAAATCCCTGCGCTCAGTCAACACCGCCGCCATCAGGGCCGTGTCCGAAGAGACCACGATCAAGCAGAAAGAGATCCGGCAGGACCACGAGCTGCAGCTGGCCAATCGCAACCGCCTGCATGGGGTGGTGGATGCCAAGAAGGCCCGTGCCCGCAACCTGATTCATTCTGTGCGCCCCAGCCTGCGCAAGCCCAACCATTTCAATGCCCGCAACAAGCGCGGCGGTTACAGGGCGCCGGGGGTGAAAGCCAAGGCCTGGGGTAAAACCAAGGTCTACCGCGGCTCATTTATCCAGCGTGTCAGCAATGGTGAGCTCCTGGTGTTGGCGCGCAAGGATAAGACCGGACCACGAGGCGGCACAACCAAGGGGCTGATTGGCCCCAGCCCGCGGGGTACCTTTAAGAGTCAGCGCCTGCAGCGGGTCATGGAACGCCAGGCCCGCGAGCGATTCCGTGTTGAACTCACCCGCTCCATCAATAACGAGCTGCGCAAGCTCCAGTGATCATATCCGTTACCACAAACCGCTGCGGGTCCTTCCCGGAGGCCCGCCTATACGGGGGTCGCAGCTCGCGAGATTTGGGTATTTATGAGGAATTTTTTTTGGGGGTTTGTTGTTTATCATTGGGAGATAGGAGCAGATGGAAAATAGGAAAAAACCTCGTAAAAAACAGACTAAAAGCGCTCGCTCAGAGAACGTCAAAAACAGCGTGAATGGTAAACAAAGCACCCCTTCGACCGTCAAGGATTGTTTACTGAACCGGCGACAGATGTGCGAGAGCCTGGGGATCAGTGGGCCGGGGTTTGATCGCTGGGGGGTAGAGCCGGTCGAGCGTATCGGCAACCAATCGTTTTATGACGTGCGCAGTGTGCTGGATAACCGGATTGAGGCGGCACTGCACCGGCAGCAGCAGGAGCACCCGGACCCTTTGAGCGGCGAGGACCTTGATCCAATACAGGAGCAGGCCCGCCTGGCCAAGGAGAAAGCCGACGCCCAGGCACTGAAAAATGCAATCACACGGGGTGAGCAGATCCCGGCTGAGGCGGCTGCACTGATCTTTGGCCGGGTCGCCGCGGAGATGGCGGCCATACTGGATTCCCTGGAGGCCAATATCAACAGCAGCAAGCACCGCTGGAAAGCCTTTTCCGGTGCTATGGATATGATGCTGGGGGTTTCCAATACCGGCAGTAAAAAACTGTTCAAACTCCAGAAAACCCTGAGCCTGGCCAAAGCCGTCGCCACCCTGCCCAGTGCGGTGATTGAATCCTTTCATAACTCCGGTGGTTATCCCTGGGGTATTCCCGCTGCAGCGGCGATGGCCGCAGCGGGTGCCGCGCAGATTGCCCAGATCAAAAGCACGAATTTTTCCGGGGGCAGTAGGGGTGGGGGCAGCGTCAGCGGTGGCGGTGCCCCGACCGCTGCACCGCCGTCACGGGGCAACAGCCTGGACGGTATCAACCAGTTCGCCAGCAATGACATCCAGCAGCCACAGTCGCTGAACCAGATCATTATTCAGGGCGATGTCATTGGTGATAGCAGCGAACGATTTATAGAGGACATCCAAACCAGGATGGAAAACGGGGATCTGTTGCTTTTTAGCAACAATAGTCGTCAAGCCCAGGAACTGAAGGGGTGAGCCATGTTGATTACATTTATCCCCACCCGCCTGGTCACCGGCGGCGACGGCAAGCTGGAAATTGGTTTGCAGCAATACGACAGTCACGATCAAGCCGAGGGCAAGGAACATAAAGCCCTGTCCGGTTATACGGAACACACGGCCTATCGTATCGAGCGTCACTCCATATGCCGCACACTGCCCGTCCGGCTGACCCGGGCGCAGTTGGATCAATGGCGCGAGTTCGCGGCCAGTTGTGCCTTCGGTGAATTCTTTACCTTCGATGCCCTCGGCACCGAGGCCGCGCCAGACAACCCGCAAACCGTGCAGCTGAAATTCAAATCCTTCAAGGAAAAACGTTTGCCCGGCCAACTGTTCGAGTTTGGCTTTACCACCATTCAAGTGATTGCCTGATGCGTAACAACTCCGAAATTTTTGATCTGCATAACCAGTCCCCCCAGCGCCCGCTGCGCCTGGTGGTGGAGATCGGCTACGACCTGCCGCTGTATATTACCTCGCACCGGGATATTCCCGGCCTGCCCGCCAATGCCATTCTCGGGGCTTTAAAAAAATGCTCGGCCACCAGCCAGCGCCTGTTGCCGGAGCAGGGCAGGGCGGAGATCGGCAGCATCCAGTTTGAGGTGGTGGATATCGCCGGCCAGCTCTCCTATGTACTGCGCGACGAACTGGAACAGGGCAACGGTATCAAGGGCCGCACCGTACGCCTGTACCAGGGTTTTGCGGGACTCAATTGGGAGGATTACCGCCTGGAGCAAACCCAGATTGCCGAGGAATCCGTTGCGTATAGCGAAGGGGTGTACCGGGTGCGCTGCCGGGACATCCAGCGGGAGATGCGCCGGGAACTGTTTGTACCCAACAGCACGCGCCTGGCTGCGGATTTTGCCAAAACCGCCAGCACCCTGCGGGTGTTCGACACCAGCCATTTTGAACCCAATCCCCATACCGCCGCCTATGGGGATGCCCCTAACCAATCCGTGTATTACCTGAAAATCCAATACCAGGACGGCTTTGAAATTGTGCGCGCCAGTGGCAAAACCGCCAACCGTTTTACCGGCTGTGCCCGCGGCCTGTTCGGCACCTATGCCCGCGATCATGGGGTGCCCACCGACAACGACGACGAGCGCGGGATTGCGGTGGAGGAATTTATCTACCTGGAAGGGCCGGGCCCGCAACTGGCCTATGCCCTGCTCACAGGTCTTGTACTCGGCACCAATCATACCTTGCCCGCTAATTGGCACCTGGGTATCGATCCCGCCCTGGTGGTGCGCGACGAGTTTGAACATATCGGCGCGGACTGGTACCAGCCCGGGGATCATAGCAAGGGTAAAATACTCAGATTTGACGGTCTGGAAAAAACCGACGGTAAACAGTTTATCGAGACCGAGATTAATTTATTGCTCGGTGCCTTTATGCCGGTCAATGCCGCCGGGCAGCTGGGCCTGCGCCGTATGGCCGGGGTACTGGCCAATGCCGCCACCGTGGCCACCATTACCGCGGACGAGGTTACCCGGGTCGGCGAACTGAAATACCACCTGGCCGGCGTGTGCAATGTATTTGCGATTCACTGGAGCTGGTTCGAGCAACCGGGCTTTGAGGGCAAATTCCTGCGTGCGAATAATTTGATTGATGCCGACTCCATTGCCGTACACGGCGAAGCCAAACCCCACACCCTGAAATTCCGCGGCCTGCACAACACCCGCCACACCTACACCACCATTAAAAACACCTTCGACGCCCTGCGCGATCGCTTTGCCGGCCCGCCGTTGAGCCTGCGCCTGCAACTGCTGCCCAGCAATAACGACCTGGAGGTGGGGGATATCGTCAGGGTCACCCTGCCGCAGTTGCGGGATCATTCACAGGAGGTGGCCGACGGTATTCTGGACCGCGCCATGGAAATCCAGCGCCTCAGTGTGGACCAGGTTTCCGGTGCGGTATCGGTGGACCTGTTTGGCAGCTACCAGCCCGCGGCGATGATTGGTGATCAGCCTGACAGCACCGGTGCGGAACTGCCGGACAGCTGGTATAGCGCCGAAGGCACCGCCATGACCGCTGCCGGTGTCAGTATCGACAGCAGCGGGTTTTTAACTGCGGATGGCAGCCTGGCCGGCAACCCCAATAGCCGCGTGATCTACTACCACCTCGGCGACCTGACTATCCCTGCCGGGCGCACCCTCAGTGTCAGTGATAATGTGGAACTGCGGGTGCGTGGGGTATTGCAGATCGACGGCACCCTGCGCGGTACGCCCAGCAATGGCGGGCGGGGTTTTCTCGGCTCCTGTCGCGGCGGCTTCGGGCGGGTGGTCGGCAAACACATTGCCGGGTATATTTTTGAGAAAAGCCGCGGCAGGGTAGTGACCGGGCGCAATCAGGTGATGCCACCGCTGAATATCACCAACGAGGGCGGGGAACTGCAGGGCATACCCCATGATCTGCGCGGCACTGGCGGTGCCCGTGGTGGCAATTCCTTTCGCTATTTACGCAACGATCCAAGTTATGAGCCGGCGGGGTTCGGCGGTCCTGGTGGCAGCGGCGGCGCCGGCCTGGCGGTGATCGCCCGCGGTATCGCGTTGGGTGTCTCCGGCAAAATCGACAGCTCCGGTGGCGATGGTGGCCCCGGTCGCGGTGTTGGGCTAAGGCCCATCCCCGGTGGCAGCGGCGGTGGCGGTGCCCCCGGCGCTGTGGTGCTGCTGGTGGACGGCACCGGCAATCCCATGCCGGTGCTCAGCAACAATAAACTCATTGCCTGCTACGGCCACAGTCCTGACACCCCCGGCAGTGCCGGGCTGGGGGATCACTGCCTCGGCACCAGTGCCGCGCGGCTTCTGTTCGTCCCCAAATCCCGCATCCCCTACGACGACTACCAGGACCCGGCCCTGGATCCCGGTGTGCAACAGGCCATGGATGCCGCTGCCGAGGCCCAGGCCGATGCCACTGCAGCACTGGCGGATCTGGATAATATCGCCGCGGACGGCTTGCTGCACCAGAGTGAAAAGCTACAGATTATCCGCGAGTACGCGCAACTGCTGGCACAGCAGGCAGGGCTGGAAAACCAGGCCGACGGCGCCGGCCTGACCACGGAAAAAGCCGACTACAGTGGCAACCTGGCCGCGCTCACCAGTTATCTCGGCGGCCTGATACCTGCCTGGGACAATACCAGCGCAGATACCCCCATCAGCCGCACGCTTTGGAATGCCAACTGGCAGGCGGCGTACCATGCCCGCAACACCCTGCTGGACGCCATTGCGCAACAGGCCCGCGAAGCCGGCATGCTCGGCGCCGCGCTGCAATTTAAATGGGACCGCAGACCGCTGGGATTGAGCTGGCCCACCAGTACAAACTATGCCGGCGGTACCAAATACACCTTTAACGCCAGTGCCGGGCGCGGCTATCTGCATGTGCTGGCCAATGATGCCGAGGGCGGTGCCCGGGTGGGTCTTAACGGCCGCGAAGTGGGTGTGATGCGCGGTGACAATGGTGTTACCCAATGGTACAGCTTCCCGATCACGCTGGTGGCGGGCGTCAATGAGCTTTCCGTGTGGGACAGTCTCGCTGATGGCGGCAGCTACGGTGGTCTGGTGGTCACCCTCGGTGGCAGTGGCGACCCGGAGGCACTGCTGGATGCCTCTGTGGCCGACGCCAGGGCCGCCGCCGCCGAAGCCGCCGCAAGCGATGCCCAGGCCGATGCCACCGAAGCACTGGCCGACTTAAATACAATTGCCGCAGACGGCAAGCTGCATCCGGGGGAAAAGCCCCGGGTTATCCGCGAGTACCATCAACTGCTCGCGGAGCAGGCCGGTATTGAAAGCCAGGCGAACCGTTACGGTATTACCAGCGAGAAAACCGCCTACAGTGGTGCCATTACCGCCCTGTCGGATTATCTCGGCGGCACCGGCTGGGACAATACCGGCACGGTTACCACCATCAATCGCAGCACCTGGGATAATAAATGGCAGGGGGTGTACACCCAGCGACAGGCACTGCTCAATAAAATCGATCAGCTTGCCGGTTCCCAGGCAGACTGGGACAAAATCTACGGAACCAATAAACCGGAGGACGGTGCCACCGTGGGTGCCACGGCTGCAGAGCGAGCGCAGTTTCGCACCACGCGCCACACCTTTCTGGAAGCTTTCGAAACGTCTGACTGGATGAACGCCTGGACCCGCTACGGTGGCGCAGGTGAGATGGCTGTTGGCGGTGGCTTGACGATTTTAGGTGGTCGGAGCGCCCTATTGGGCAATAATACAGACAATGATACCGTAGGCATTCACCACAAGGATCTGATCCCGTTTGATCCCAACAAGCTCTACCGGCTGGAGATACGCCTCTATAAATACCCAGATGCCGATCCAAACCGCATTATGTATCTGGGTGTGATGGGGTTTGATTCCAATCGAAACTACTGCAGTATCACCGGGGCAAATTCCGCTTCCTCACAGCATTATATGATTGCCAGTGGCCACAATGCCGCCCACGCGTGGATCAGGTATATTGGTTACATTAAAGGTAATGCACCGGGTAACGCCTCCTACAGCGGCGCCTTGGGGGCCAACCATATTGGCAGCCCTGCCAGGTTGCACGCCAATGTGCGTTATTTCTCGCCGCTGATTCTGGTCAACTACGGAGCCACCGGCAGAACCCTGATCGACTACGTCAAGATCGACGTGGTGGAAGTGCAGGACCAGCGCAACCTGCCGTTAATCCAGTCTTCCATTGGTAGTCTGCCTACCAGTTCTGCCGTGCTCTCTGCAGCCGATGTCGGGAGTACCGCCAGAATCTCCATTGCTGCGCACACGCTACAGTTTGGTTTTGGCTCCCGGAGTTATAACGCCGGCAGTATTAGTGGTTTGTCGTTCCGCACAAAGTATTACGTCTACTGCGATGACCCCGACCTCAAGGGCGGCACTGTTACCTATAAAGCCACCACCAGATTCTCCACGCTCACAGCCAGCACCTGGCGCCGCCCGGTAGGCACCATCACAACCCCTGCCAATGGCGGTGGTGGCACGATACCGAAAGATCCCTGGTGCGTGGCGGCCGGCACCTGGCTTAAGGAAAAACTACAGGCGGATCATTGCAAAGCGGGGGATCTGATCGACTGCTGGGATATTGGCGATAGCGATACCCACCTGGCGCCCATTCACAAAGTTAAACCTCAGGACGAAGTGCCTTGTGTACTACTCACCATGGCAAGCGGTGCCCAGTTGATCTGCAGCCGGGAAACCCCAGTGACCGATAACACCGGTCAAATATATGAAGCTCAACATTGCCAGGGGGGTAACACTGGGTGTACTGCATGAAGAGGAACCGCTTACCTGGGAAACCGTCGAGCGGGTGGAATGTGCCGGCCTGCGCACCGTGTACAAGATCAGCGTGGGCAATATCAGCTATGCCGCCGGTGTGGACAGAGCGCACCGGGTTATTACCCACAACGGAGCCCACAAGCCCTAATAGCTAATTAAGGAAGCAACATGATTGAATACATACAAGCCAGCGGTATCAGCAATGTCGGAGAAGACGAGCACTTTTATGAGCTGACCACTGGCATCTATATCGGTGATATTGTGCGTATCTCGCAGGTACGTAACCCAATCGATCTGGACCAGGACGGCAGCCCCGACCAGTTTGCCTACAAGATGATCGGTGCCTTCGTCACCACAGATAACCAGGTGCGCAACAATGCCGCCGGCACACCCTGGCAAACCCCCGGCAAGGTAGAAACCCTGCAGGCCTCTGCTGTGGCTGAGGGTATCGAGAACGAAGAGGTCAATAAAGGAGCCTGGCGTATGGAGTGCATTCAGCGCACGGTAAATCTGCGGGTGGTGATTGGGGAGTGAAAGGGCTTTTGCATGAACGCTTGAAAGAAGTGAACCAGTTGACAGCCGAACTGAGAGATATAAGAGGCCGGGAAAAGGCAGAGTTCGTCACTGAGCACCACGACATACTGGCCCAGCGTCGTCCACTGAACCAAGCCAGCCGCCGTTTGAGTGAATTGCGCAAGCGGCGCGAGCGTATTATTGCTGAGAATATTCCTCCCAAAGCCAAGCAGCTAAAACTGGATGTGATTCAGAAGAAAATCAATGCGGTGGCAGCCAAGGCTTCGAAAAGGTTCGAGGCGGCTTTTTAGCAGGCCGACTGTACGCACTTGGTGATACGGAATAAAAAACCGGCGACCGATTGCAGCCTCTCTAGACGAATATTAAGCTGAATCCCTTGGTCTTGGAGCTGTCGCTGTAATGATTCGTAATTCAATCCTATTGACTACATTGTCACAAAAAAGTAAAAAAGTAGGCCATAAAAATAAGCTGTAGTTAAGCTGTAGTAAGGAAGTTGTGGTGCCAGGATTGTTCCGCCAGCAAGTCATGGAAAAACAAGCAGACCGACTGCACGGTGAGATTCTGCTTTTGCCCCGTCTTTCACACACTATCATTTTGTCATTGCTTTTAGCCTGGGTGGTTGCCGTTATTATCTGGCTTGCTGGCAGTCACTATGCCCGGAAGGAAAGCGTAAGTGTCAACTTTACCATTGAGCCTGGTGAAACCGTTGCGATAGTTGGTCCCAGTGACTGTGGCAAGACCACACTGCTCAAATGTCTGATGGGCTTGCTGGAGCCGACCGAAGGGGAAATCCTGATTGATGGCCGTCCCCTAAAGCAACTGCCAAATTATCGCAGCCAAATTGCCGGTGTTATGCAGGACGATCAATTGCTCGCTGGAACTGTCGGTGACAATATCGCCTGTTTCGAGCCTCAGGTAGATCTCCAACGTATAGTCCACTGCGCGAATATGGCGTGTATCCATGAAGAAATTATGCGTATGCCCATGGAATACAATACCCTTGTTGGTGATATGGGAACCAGCCTTAGCGGCGGTCAAAAGCAAAGAATTGTGCTGGCGCGCGCCTCGCATCCTGTTCATGGACGAAGCAACCAGTCATCTGGACATGGCGAATGAATCGCTGGTTAACCAGCATATTCAGCAGCTCGCCATTACCAGAATATTGGTTGTTCATAGACCGGAAACGGTTAGGTCTGCAGGGAGGCAGATAAATCTAGCTGACAATAAGTTGGCATAACCCTTAATTTAGAGGAAAATAAAATGAAAGAACTTACTATGAATGAAATTGAACAGGTAAGTGGTGGGGTTAGTAATGATGCTGCTTACGGCGCATCTGTTGGAGTAGCTGGAGGTCTATTGGCTCTTGGACTAACTGTTACGGCACCTGTTTGGGGTACTGCGGCACTTCTTGGCGGTTCAATTTTCGCTTCAGCCATGGCTATTCAATATGCGATGAAGTAGATATTACGGCGTGGCCTTGATTAAAGGCCACGTCTCAAGCATGAAAAAAGGAGTGAGAATATGAAAGAAAAACCGATATACCCCACTGCACTAACCATAGCTTTATCAGCAGTAGCATTAGGAATTTTAATGTTGGCTGGTGTAGTCAAACAAAGTGAATCAGGCTGGGTGTTTTTGTCAACTTTTCTTGTGGCAAATTTATCTCTTTGGTTAAGTAGAAAAAAGAAAGGTTCTTAAGAAATTTTGTTGAAAAATTTCTGCAAGTAAGTAGCTTCCAATAAGTGCATAAGTAGCCAATTATTATGGCTCTCTATGGATTCCGGCGTGTTAACAGGCTCTAGGGCGCAGTGAATTTTGGGGCAGTGAAATATAAAAGATCAGAGGTCCCCCCCCGCTTATTTGCTATTTCAGGCCAGCTAAAAGTCGATTAGGGGGTAAAATTCGTACACTGCATTCGTACATTGTGCCAAAAATGAAAAAACCCTCCGAAGGGAAGGGTTTTTAATTGCCTGATTTTAAAGGCTTATTTGGGGTGGCCGACGGGGATTGAACCCGCGACCTCAGGAGCCACAATCCTGTGCTCTACCAACTGAGCTACGGCCACCATAACAGTGATATGCTTCAGTACTTTGTGGCGGTACTGAAATACCGGGTCAAACTCGCACCAGACTGGCGAGGGCCAAGCCCTTTATGCCAAACCAGAACCACCTGGAAGGTGGCACGCCCGGCAGGACTCGAACCTGCGACCATCCGCTTAGAAGGCGGATGCTCTATCCAGCTGAGCTACGGGCGCAAGGTAAAACCGGCTGATTGGTCGGGGCAGAGGGATTCGAACCCCCGACATCCTGCTCCCAAAGCAGGCGCGCTACCAGACTGCGCTATGCCCCGCATACCAACTCTTCGCATCTATTCAATCTATATTACCCTCTGCACAGAGGCTTTGCAGACTGAGTTGCCGGCGAAGTGCGCGCATAGTACTGCCCACCTCCTCAGGAGTCAACGCCTCTAAACTATTATTTTTTAAGAGGTTTATTCTATTGCTCATCAAAGCCCGGAAGTGACGAAATTATTTTCAACCTATGCGAAAATAGCAGATTATGCGATTTTGACCGGGCAGCTTGTCAATCCGCTCTGAAATCCGCTTTGTCAGTCCCCTCTAGTAAGAGGGCTTTGAGGCAGATTCCGGTCTATAGCACATGACCTGTTAATGATTGAGATAGCATCTATGTCTGCACTGATTCTGGACGGCAAGGCTCTGGCACAGAAAACTGAGGAGGCACTCTCAGTTCGAGTAGCCGCACTTAAGGAAAAAAGTGGTGGCCAAACGCCTATCCTGGCGACCATCCTGGTTGGCAATGACCCCGCCTCCGCCACTTACGTGAAGATGAAGGGCAATGCCTGCCATCGCATTGGCATGGGTTCCATGCAGGTTGAGTTGCCTTCCTCTACTACTACTGAGCAACTGCTTACCAAGATCGAAGAACTCAATAGCAACCCCAACGTCCATGGCATTCTGTTGCAGCACCCGGTGCCGGCGCAGATTGAAGAGCGCGCTTGCTTCGACGCTATCAGCCTGGAAAAGGATGTGGACGGTGTGACCTGCCTGGGTTTCGGGCGTATGGCGATGGGTGAGAAAGCCTATGGCTGTGCGACACCCAAAGGCATTATGCGCCTGCTGGAGGCCTACGATATTGCGCTGGAAGGCAAGGATGCTGTGGTTGTCGGTCGCAGCCCTATCCTGGGCAAGCCCATGGCGGCTATGCTGCTTAATGCCAATGCTACAGTCACTATCTGCCATTCCCGTACCCATAATCTGCCCGGGCATATCCTTCGTGCAGATATCGTGGTAGGGGCTGTGGGCAAGCCGGAGTTCATCAAGGCGGAATGGATCAAGAATGGTGCGGTTGTGGTGGATGCCGGTTATCACCCGGGTGGTGTGGGTGATATTGAGCTGGGGCCGCTCACCCAGCGCGTAGCCGCTTATACTCCGGTTCCAGGTGGTGTTGGTCCTATGACTATTAATACTCTTATTTATCAGACCGTTGACTCTGGTGAACGCAAGATTGGCTAGCCCGATTCGATTGGACAAGGCAGTTAGCCAGGTAACCGGTCTCTCCCGCTCCGATGCCAAGCGCGCGGCTAAGGCACAGCGGATTAGCGTGAATGATCAAGTGGTGACTGACCCAACGGTCAAGGTGCAGGCAAGCGATTCTTTGTGCCTGGATGGCGTGCCTTTACTGAAGCCGGGACCTCGCTATATTATGCTGAACAAACCTATGGGTTATGTAAGCGCCACAAAAGATCCCAAACATCCAACGGTGCTCGATTTAATTGAGGAGCCAAACACAGGCAGGCTGCATATCGCCGGGCGCCTGGATATCGATACCACCGGACTGGTACTACTGACCGATGATGGCCAGTGGTCTCACAAGGTGACCTCACCTAACCATCACTGTGCAAAGACCTATCACGCCCAGTTGGCAGACAAGATTGAGGCGATGGCGGTGGCAAAGTTTGCCAAGGGCATTTGGCTGAATAGCGAAAGGAGGAGAACTAGGCCTGCCAAGCTTCAGATACTCCTTGCCAATGAAGCCCGTGTTACTATCGGTGAAGGTCGCTACCATCAGGTTAAGCGAATGTTTGCGGCCCTGGGTAACAAAGTCTTGGCACTGCATCGGGAAAAAATTGGCGATATCTCCCTGGATGAAACGCTCGGGGAAGGTGAATACCGCTTTCTTACCCCAGATGAAATCGCTTCGGTAAAGTAATTAGCATGTCAGCCCTTCTACTCCAGGAGCTGCTCAAGGCCCCAAGGGAAACTTTGTGGATCGCCGATGAAAACAGTAAGCCTCTCCTGCAGCCGGGATTTCATTTCAATGGTGATTTACTCACCAACCGCTGGGATATTGCTGGATTGGCGGAGGGTATAGCCGCACGCAGCTTTTTTAACGACTTTCACTTCGAGGAATTGAGCCGCAGCTATCGCCGCATTGTTTATCAGGTATCCAAGGAAAAGGCGGTTGTTCACCACATCATCAATCAGGCCCCGCGGTTTCTTGGTGAGGGTGGTGAGCTGGTACTGCTGGGAGAAAAACAAAGTGGTATTAAAAGCTACGCGGCAAAAGCAGCTGAGCGCCTTGGTACCGCCAAACAATTGCAGAAGCACGGCAATGACTATTCCAGTATCAATCGTATTATTCATGCGAATGGCGGGAAATTGATCGGAGAGCTGGACTACTCCCGGTTGCGCAGCCTGCCTGAGCTTGGCGGTCTGTACAGCAAACCGGGACTGTTTGGCTGGAACAAGATTGATAAAGGCAGTGCGTTACTCGCCCGGCAATTCACCACAGAACTGCCTAGGGAGGGCGCCCGCATTGTGGACCTGGGTTGTGGGTATGGTTATCTCAGTATTCAATTGGCATCACGGGGTAACTTCCATTTTACCGCAACTGACAATAATGCTGCCGCTTTGCTCGCTTGTAAACAGAATTTCCGCACACGGGGTTTGACCGGTGTCGTCACACCCTCTGATGCCGGTGCCGAACTTGATTGTGGCATCGCTGATCTGGTGCTGTGTAACCCCCCATTCCACCAGGGGTTCCAAGTGGAGGCAGGGCTGACTAATCGTTTCTTACAGAACAGCGCCCGGCTTTTGAAATCAACCGGAACAACGCTTTTTGTGGTGAATGCGTTTATCTCTTTAGTGGAAAAAGGCTTGCGCTACTATTCAGATGTGCAGCTGATGTGTCAAGAAAATGGTTTCTGTGTCTACAGGCTGCGTCTTTGTTAGATAGCTTTCGTCCCAGTTGAAAGGAAGTTGGACGTGGATTGACTCAGTAGTCGCGCAGATTGAACAGGTTCATTGATAGAGTGTGCTCTTCAAGTTCTTCCAACTGGCGCAGGCGTTCAAAGGCTTCCCTTGCAGAGGGGGTTTCTGCGCCCTGAGACAAATCCCGATACTGGTCTGCTAGGTAGATTTCTATATCCAGGGCAAATTTGGCAATATCATCAAGGCTATCAATATCTATGCAGCGCAGCCGCTGCAAAAATTCCTTTTCCCGCCCTTCCGGGGCAAACTGTACCCAGGTATGCAGAGCGCCGGGTGGTAAATCCGCATGAAAATTTTCCAGCGAATGCTTCATAGAATCTTCCCGTCGCCTGAGTTGATCCAATAATAATTCAACCCGTTTATTGGTGGCCAACTGCTCGTACTCTTCGTATTGTAATGCCAATTTGGCGTGAAAATCCCTTCCTTCTTGAATCACTTCCTCAACAGTTTTGTACCGCATCGACCGGTCCCGGAAAAAGTACGTCGCTTGTTCCAGTATAGGCAACGGGTAACAAAGGGCGCCAATCAATATCATCATTGACATGACAGAAACACAGGTTGACTGATTGGTTCTATACTCAAACCCCAGAGCAACAACTGTTGTAATAATGTACAGTGAGTTTCTTTCAGAGATAGTTAGAAAAGATTGCCAATGTTGAGGTGTTTTTAAGACTGTACTGGTACCTAGTGCCTGCCAAGTGGGTGCAGATGACAGTGGAAGACTGCATGAAGAAGTGGCGCAGTGGCTAGATTTTTCAACATGGCAAGACAGGCTGTGGGCAGTTTGAATCACCCCGAGTTTGTCGGAGGCAATTTGATTTGAGTCATGCCGCTTGGGCAGACTCGGTTTGTTGATAATACAGGTTTTCGTATTCAGCTGGAGGCATATCGCCAATTGGCCCAAGAATGCGGCGATGGTTAAACCAGTCGACCCAGGTCAAGGTTGCATGTTCAACCTCATCCAGCCCTTTCCAGGGACCTGCCCTGTGGATGACCTCCGCCTTGAATAAACCGTTGATGGTTTCTGCCAGTGCGTTGTCGTAGGAGTCGCCGACACTGCCGACTGACGCCTGAAAACCCGCCTCACTAAGCCGCTCGGTATATCGAATTGACAGGTACTGACTACCTCGATCACTGTGATGGGTAACGCCACGGGGCTTACCTCGCGCCCAGAGTGCCTGCTCCAGAGCATCAAGCACAATGTCGGTTTGAAGGCTCTTTAATACGCGCCAGCCAACAATGTGGCGGGAGAATACGTCGACAACGAATGCGACATAAACAAAACCAGACCAAGTTGCGACATAGGTTATGTCGGCCACCCAAAGCTGGTTGGGGCGCTCTGCCGTAAACTCGCGATTCACCAGATCCAGCGGCTTATCGACCAGCTCATCCGGGATAGTCGTAACGCAACGTTTGCCTCTTCGAACACCTTCCAATTGCAGTACCTTCATCAGCCGTTCAACTGTGCAGCGGGCGACCTTTACGTCTTCACGGTTAAGCTGCTTCCAGACCTTGCGTGCACCATAGACGCGGTGGTTTTCTTCGTAGATCCGCTGGATCTCAGGCTTCAGCTCATCGTCACGTTGAGCGCGCGCACAGCGTTGCTCTGGATTGGCCTGTAGATGCTTGCAGCGGTAAAAGGTCGACGGTGCAATCGGCAGAACCTCACAGATTGACTCGACACCGTGCGCCTCACGTTCCTGGTCAATGAATGCCACCATTACTTCGGTTTGCGGTCGAGCTCCGCCTGGGCGAAAAAAGCGGCAGCCTTGCGCAAGATCTCGTTAGCGCGCTTCAGCTCACGGACTTCGCGCTCCAGCTCTTTGAGGCGGGCTGCGTCGCTGCTGGTGGTGCCGGGTTTAGTACCATTGTCGACTTCCATCTTGTTGACCCATGATCGTAGGGTCTCGGGTGTGCAGCCGATCTTGGAAGCGATAGATGTGATCGCTGCCCAGCGTGATTGGTGCTCGTGCTCGCCGGTCAACACCATGCGAACTGCGCGTTCCCGTACTTCGGGGGAGTATCCAGGTCGTTTGCTCATTGGCTAATTCTCTCAAGAAAGTTAGCCTCCGAGAAACCCGGGGTGATTCAGAACATGAAGAAATGATTTCTTGTAGAACAGTTTATCTTGATCCTGCTTGTACCAAACAAGTTTTAACCTATTGAATTTAATAATTTGTAGAGCACCTGTGAAAGGAGTTAACTATGCGGGACCCCATACTGGATTTCAGCGGGCAGGTCGCCCTGGTTACCGGCGCTGCCAGCGGCTTTGGCAGGCTTTTGGCTCGGGAGCTGGGTGTTCGCGGTGCCAGACTGGTACTGGGAGATATCAATACAGCGGAACTGGTGACCTTTGCGGATACATTGGCCAGCAGCGGTATTGCAGTGTGTGCCCAGGGCTGCGATGTTGCCGTTGAGGCAGATGGTCTTTCTTTGGCCGAGTTGTCCCAGTCTGAGTATGGTCGGCTGGATATTGCGGTTAACAACGCCGGTATTGCGCCTCCCATGATGGCCTTAGAGGACACGAACGAAGCGACGATGGACCTGCAGTACAATGTCAATCTGAAAGGGGTATTCTTTGGTCTCAAGCAACAGTTGCCATTGATGAGGGAGCGTGGCGGTACCGTGCTCAATGTGGCTTCCATGGCTGGTTTAGGTGGTGCACCCAAAATTGCCGCTTATGCGGCGGCCAAACACGGTGTGATCGGCTTGACCAAGACAGCGGCTCTGGAAAATGCCAGGTATGGGATTCGTGTCAATGCCATTTGCCCTTTTTATTGCCAGACCCCCATGTTGGCCAGGATGGAAGCCCCCAAAGCGGACCCGGAAGCAATGCAGGCATTTCTGGCCGGGGGTTGCCCGATGAAACGCCTGGGAGAAGCAGAGGAAGTGGTTGCGGCCATGTTGTTATTACTTTCGCCCAAGATGACTTATGTTTCCGGGCAGGCATTGGCGGTGGACGGCGGTTTATCGGCTTTTTGAGTTGCGGTTACTGAGTAATCCAATAGAGAGTTAAGTCTTCAGCAATTCTTCCTTATGCTTTAGCTCACTCAAACAGAATACCGATTGTGCCCGGGATTCTGAGCTAAGGTTTTGGCAGTATGCGGCAGTGTTTTTGTGCTCTTCTGCGTAATTCCCGCGGCAATGGGGCGTCTGCGGAAGCTTTGCGTCGTTTGCGCCACTCGCTACAAAGAGCAATATAGTTTCCAGCGGCAACCTGGCTGTGCAAGGATACCCAGGGGTCTTCCTTCGGGATTGTGGGCAAGATGGGTGCTTGCCACTGTGGTTTTGTGGGATTGGATATTTGTACTTCACCCTCTGGTATTCGGCCCGGTGCCAAGGCTCCCAGGAGTTGAGCCGGGTGCACCAGCAACAGGAGCGCCGCAGTGACGGTGCCGCTGAGAGAAACTTTTGAAAGCAAACGGCCGATATCCTTTTTGTGCTGGTAATGTTTCGCCTGCTGTAGAATCTGGACATCGAGCTGTTGCGGAGAGGCTAATGCGGATACCTCTTCGTGATATTGACGCTCCCAGTTACTCATACTGTTCCCTCGATCACTCTTCAATGGTCTGCATTTGCCAGGGCTTTCGGTGCGTGCCGTAGATTTGTGTTTCGACCGCTTCCCGGGCACTGTGGTACAACTCGCGACAGGTTTTCAGGGAAATGCGTTCTATATCTGCGATGGTTGCCAAAGACAGTCTGCATTCCACATACAGCAGCAACACATTGCGCTGCTTCGCGGGCAGTTTCTGTATGGTGCTGAGCACAGTACCCTGATGGTTTCTGTTGTAGGTTTGCGCTTCACAGCTTCTGTTGGCCTGTTTGCTCAGTAATATATTCACCTGGATAAACAGCCAGTTTCGCAGAAGCTGACGGTCAAGTTGTGGAGGTCTTTCCAGAATGTCCTGCCAAAGGTCTCCCAGCAATTGCTCAGTAGAAGCCGGTGCCAATTGTACGCAATAGCGGTAGAGTGCATCCTTGTGACGCGCGTACAACAAATGGAAAATGGCGGGCTTTCGCGTCTCCCTGTAATGCTTGAGAAGCGCCTCGTCAGAGAGGTGTCGGAATGCCTTGCGGGACAATGTGTCGCGCCTCCGTACGCGGACAATTCAGGCCCGGGCAACTCCCCGAGGACTCTGAAGGAAAGCGGCAATAGTAAAGAAAATTATAGTACGGCTAAGCGTGGTATTTATTTTTCGGCTCACTAGTCGGCCGGGTTAAGCGTAACTGAGGTTTGTATATCCGAGAGCCCAGCAAGTATAGATGGCTCCGAATGTCCCGGTGAACTTCCGGGTATCGGTGTGCGCCATAAGTTGATAGTTGCAGAAGAGGTGGTTATTTTATTGAAGCATTCGGCATCAAATGTATTTTAATGCCGGCAGGGGCAAAGGCAATTGTTGTGGCCCCTGTCCGGCCCGCAGATCCGTGAGCTTTACTCCAATGCCCAGCAGACGGATCGGGGCCGGGCGCTTCTCCCGGCACTCCTGCAACAGTTGCCGGAACTCAGAAATCCGTCCTGCACGGCTGCTGCGCTCGTGTGTGCTCAAAGAGAAGTCCGAATATTTCACCTTGACGATGGCGCTATTAATCTCATAGCGGGAACCGAGCTTTTCCAGTCGCTCCAGCAGGCGCACATACAGAGAGGCCAATTGTTCCAGCCAATCATCAAATGCCCACAGGTCTTCACTAAAGGTGTGCTCCACACTCACACTCTTGCGGGTATTGTCGCCACTCACTGGGCGCTCGTCGATTCCCCGGCTCAACTCATAGAGACGGCGCCCAAATTTTCCGAAGGCCTTGCTCAATTCAATCGGGGAGTAACGCCTCAGATCAAAACAGGTTCGGATGCCCTGTCGGTGCAATTTCTCTGCAGTAACGCGGCCCACGCCGTGGATTTTGTGCACTGGCAGGCGCAGCACAAATCCGTCCACCTCATCGGGGGTAATGATTGTGAGGCCATCGGGTTTGCGCCAGTCACTGGCAATTTTGGCCAGGAACTTGTTGGGAGCCACGCCGGCGGAAATGGTGATACCGAGGCTGTCATGCACCCGTTGGCGGATCTCCCCCGCAATCAGGGTGGCGCTGCCGCAACAGCGGGTACTGCTACTCACATCCAGGAAAGCCTCATCTAGGGACAGGGGCTCAATCCTATCGCTGTAATCCTGCAGGATCTCTCGAATCTGACCGCTGACCTCACGATATTTAGCCATATTACCGGGTACTACAATCAAATCAGGACAGAGTTTCTTGGCCTGGGCAGTGGGCATGGCGGAGCGTACACCATAATGGCGTGCTTCATAGTTACAGGTTGAGATCACCCCGCGGCGGTCACTGCTGCCACCTACGGCCAACGGGCGACCACGCAGGTTGGGATCGTCACGCATTTCAACCGAAGCATAGAAACAATCGCAGTCACAGTGAATGATCTTTCGCATGCTGGGATTATATACAGTGTTTGCTGCGCCAGGTAGTGTTTTGTGTTTACAGGGATGGGTAAGTTGGAAGCATAGGTGGTGAAATAATGTGTAGTATCTCTCCGGTGCAGTACCCCGGTTCCGATACAGTGAGCGGCATCTTTGCGGAAATAGAAGATGAATTGGGTGCTGTTCCCAGCCTGTTTCGGGTCTATGCCCACCACCGGGGGCTTCTGGAAGCCAACTGGCACAAGTTCAGGGCGATTATGTTGCACGGCTGCCTGTCGGCACAGCTCAAGGAAGCGATCGGCCTTGCGCTATCTTCGGACAACCATTGCGATTACGGCATTTATCACCACAGCACCTCCCTGCAAATGCTGGGTGTAGTCTCTGCAGAAATCCTGCGTATTCGCACAAACCCAAAACATGTACATTTTTCAGAGAAGGAACAGGCACTGTTTGATCTGGCACGAAATGCCAATAGTGCTCCAAGCGACCACCGCAAGCATCTTATTGCCACGGCACGCAAACTGGGAGCCAGGGATGAAGAACTGCTGGAGGCGCTGGGGGTGATGGAACTGGTGCTGGGCTTCAATCACACAGCTGAGGTGCTGGGGTTGGACCCCAACAGAACGCCCCATCGGCAAAAGCCGGGGCAGGCGCAATAGCCACCTGCCAATTGATCGCAGTGTCGAGTCAAGCCCCGGTGAGGGCGGCTATTTCGGTGGCCGGGGTTGTCCGAAGATCAGTACCAGAATAAACAGCACAATAAAGATAAAGAAGAGAATCCTGGCGATTTCCGCTGCCGTGGTGGCGATGCCGCTAAACCCGAAGAAGGCGGCGATCAACGCAATCACCAGAAAAGCTACCGCCCAGCGCAACATGGTATCAGCTCCAGGTATCAGGCTGCGGGAGCTGACGGCAGGTGACGGCAGGTGACGGCCCTGCCGGGCTCCCAGTGCCCTTATTGGTAGTGTGGTCGGGGACTGGTTACAAATGTTCCTTCACTTTCTCTTCGGTGATCTGTGCCAAGGTCACAAAGCGGAACCCCCTGTGCACGAGCCGGGAGTGGATCAAGGGGAGTGCGACGATCATCTGTTCTGTGTGTTCAAGTGTGGGGTGGAATAAAACCACAGAGCCAGCTTCGGCGTTTCCCACCACATAGTCGGCGAGGCTCTCATATCGGCGTGGCGCCGGGGCTCCAGGTCCCATTGCGCCACTTGGAATTTCTGCTCTGCCAGTAGGCTGCGCAATTCTTCGGAAAGGTTGCCAAAAAGAGGCAGAATCACAGGTCGCTCTTGGTAGCCGTGGTACTGGAGTAGGGCACAGGTTTTTTTATTTCCTCCTTTGCACTGCTGAGCGGCAGATTGGACAGGTTGACATGGGAATAGTCGTGATTCCCCAACTGGTGGCCAGCGGCGATCATGGCGCGGGTCTGCTCGGAATGCTTCTACATTTTCCGCCCCAAAGGGAAGAAAATTGCCTTGATTTGTAGAGAATCCAGCTGCTTTAACAGCGATTCTGTTGCGCCCGGTACAGGCCCTTCGCCAAAGAGCAAGGCAATCTGTTTTTGTTGAGCGGTGTTTGCAAAGGCCACCAATGGCGGCCCAAAAATAGAAGTGAAAGTGTAATTATTTTCATTTACTTTGCCTGGCTATAAACCACTGGCGTTGTCACAGGGCCATTTGCTATTTCTTATCGTTCCAACTGATCCAGCTTCCCTTTTTTGCCATCCCATGATTCTGCGTCGGGCAGTGGGTCTTTTTTTTCCGTGATATTGGGCCAGATTTCCGCAAGTTCTGCATTCAGCTCGATAAACTCCTGCTGATCGTCCGGTACCTCGTCCTCCGAGAAAATTGCATTGGCGGGGCACTCCGGCTCACATAGGGCACAGTCGATACACTCATCCGGGTGTATGACCAGGAAGTTGGGGCCTTCGTAAAAACAGTCTACCGGGCAAACCTCTACACAGTCGGTGTATTTGCACTTGATACAGTTTTCCCCAATTACGAACGTCATGTTTGTGCCTCAATAGTGCTACTGAATCTTTCCAGCTGGGGATTTTATCAATTACTGGCGCGAATTGTAGTGGCTTTTCAGTCAATTTCGTTCACAGGTTATAACAGGATGCATAGGGCGAAACCCGCCGTCTTACCTGTTAATTCAATAAGTTGCGCAGCGCATAGAGGGCTTCCAGGGCCTGGCGCGGGGTCATATCGTCCGGGCTCAACGCCTTCAGGGCATCCAAAGCCGGGTGGCTGGGACTGCTGAACAGATCCACCTGCTGTGGGGAAGCGGACGGGGTGGGTGAGGTCGCTGAAGGCGCCATAGAGATGGCGGCAGGTTGCACATCCGCCTCCAGCGCAGCCAGGCGTGTATGCGCCTCTGTCAATACCCCGCCGGGGATACCCGCCAGCTTGGCCACCTGCAGGCCGTAACTTTTGGAAGCCGGGCCTTTCTGTATACGGTGCAGAAAGACAATGCCGTCGCCGTGCTCGGTGGCATCCAGGTGGATATTGGCTGCTTGTGGGCAATGATTGGGCAGATCGGTGAGCTCGAAGTAATGTGTGGCGAACAGGGTAAAAGCGCGCACCTTTGCCGACAGGTAATGGGCACAGGCCCAGGCCAGGGAGAGGCCGTCGTAGGTACTAGTGCCCCGGCCGATCTCGTCCATCAGCACCAGGCTGTGCTCGGTGGCATTGCGCAGGATATTGGCGGTCTCGATCATCTCCACCATAAAGGTAGAGCGCCCCCCGGCCAAATCATCAGCGCTGCCGATACGGGTAAAGATGCGGTCCAGCAAGCCGATTTTGGCCTTTTCTGCAGGCACATAGCTGCCGCAGTGGGCGAGTAGCGCAATCAGGGCGGTCTGGCGCATATAGGTCGATTTACCGCCCATATTGGGGCCGGTAATGACCAGCATACGGCGGTCATTGTGCAGCTCGATATCATTGGCCACGAAAGGCTCGTCAAGCACCTGTTCTACCACCGGGTGGCGGCCGCCACTGACCTGCAGGCCCGGTTCGGTACCCAGCTCCGGACGACAGAGGCGCAGGTTGTCAGCGCGTTCCGCCAGGCAGGCCAGTACGTCCAGCTCCGAGACTCCGGCAGCAGCAGTCTGCAACTGGGCCAGAGACTCATTCAGTTTGTCGATCAAGCCCTCATACAGCGCTTTTTCCCGCGCTAGGGCACGGCTTTTGGCGGAGAGTGCCTTGTCTTCAAAGGCTTTCAGTTCCGGGGTGATAAAGCGCTCGGCATTTTTAAGGGTTTGGCGTCGAATATACTCTGTCGGCGCTTTATCACTTTGCCCACGGCTGATCTCGATAAAGTAGCCGTGCACCCGGTTGTAACCCACTTTCAGGGTGGGAATGCCGGTGCGCTCTTTTTCACGCTGCTCCAGTTGAACCAGGTAATCACCGGCGTTTTCACTGATAGCCCGAAGTTCATCCAGTGCTGCGTCGTAGCCTGAGGCGATAACACCGCCATCGCGAATTACAACCGGTGGGTTTTCCACTATGGCTTTCTGCAACAGATCCACTGTCTCCGGCCATTCACCAATTTGGCCACACAATGCTTGTAACCTGGTTGTATTGGTTTCTTCCAATTGGCGCTGAATTTCCGGGAACTGTTGCAGAGACTGCCCCAGTCTTGCCAGGTCCCGCGGTCGTGCGGACCGCAGTGCCAGGCGACCGAGAATCCGCTCCATATCCCCAACGGGTTTGAGGGCTTCCCGCAGTGGTTCAAAGCCATAGTTTCCCGTCAGTGTGGCGATCGCATCCTGGCGATTCTGCAGGATGGTGAGCTGACGCAGCGGATTGTTCAGCCAGCGGCGCAGCAGGCGACTGCCCATAGCGGTCTTACAGGTGTCCAATACCGACAGCAGCGTATTGTTATCGCCACCAGTGAGGTTCAGATCAATCTCCAGATTGCGGCGACTGGCGCCATCCAGGGCTACAGTCTCATCACTGCTCTCTGTCAGCAGGGCGCGGATATGGGGCAGTTCAGTGCGCTGGGTATCCCGGGCATACTGCAGCAGGCAGCCGGCGGCTGCGATAGCGCCGTGCATCAAGTTACAGCCGAATGCCTCAAGGTTGTGTGTGCCGAATTGTTGGTTGAGATGGCGTTGGGCGGTTTCCAGTTCAAACTCCCAGTGCCCGCGGCGACGCAACCCGGCACGGTGCTCGATCTCTACAGGCAGAGACATATTTTCCGGTACCAACAGTTCTGCCGGGTTGTGGCGAAGTAGTTGCTCTGCCAGCGCTTCCAGGGTGTCAGTTTCCTGCACCACAAAGCGGCCAGTGGCCAAGTCCAAGAGTGCCAGACCAAACTGGCTGCCTTGTTGCGTGACAGCGGCAAGCAGGTTGTCACAGCGGTCATTGAGCAGGGCTTCGTCGGTTACCGTGCCCGGTGTGACGATACGTACTACCTGCCGCTCAACCGGCCCCTTGCTGGTGGCCGGGTCACCAATTTGTTCGCAGATTGCCACAGAGATACCAGCCTTGATCAGGCGTGCCAGATACCCCTCTGCCGCATGATAGGGAACCCCGGCCATTGGTATTGGCTGTCCGCCGGATTTTCCCCGTGCTGTGAGGGTCACGTCTAACAGTTCCGCCGCCTTTTTGGCATCGTCATAAAACAGCTCGTAGAAATCCCCCATACGGTAGAACACTAACTCCTGGGGGTGCTGGGCCTTGATGCGCAAGTATTGCTGCATCATCGGGGTGTGTTCAAAACCCTTTGATTTTGTTGAAGTTTTTTCCAATTTATTGCCTACTGTCTAACAGGTGTCTAAGACTTGGGCCGGCTACAGTATCAGTTTCGCGAAGGCGAATGTAGTACCCCGTTAGAGATGGACGGATGTGTCCTTTTAAGTTGCTGCGCACCAACACCATGTGACTGCACGCTTGGCATCCGCTAATGATTCGGCCCTAATCCCGTGAATAGTGGTGAGCTTCTCTGCGGCTTTCACTTTGGCTCCGTTTAACGCATTTCAAATGATTGCTGGATAGGGCGTGCTTGCCATAGGGTGAGACAGTTATCCCCCCTCCTCTTTGAAAATCTCTTGAGGCTCTTTGCGGTTATTTTCGGTGCTGTCCAGGAGAATTGCCTGCTCGAAAATAGCTTTGAAGATTGTCGCCATCCAATTGGTAATGGCGGGGGTATCTATATATAGGTTCAAGACCGGCTTATACCATGGGTTCGCACTCTATCGGAGGTTGATTTAAAAAATCCGTATTCGATACGGGTATGTACGCCCAGGTATTGGTTGATAGTATGGAGGATAGCCTGCCATGAGAGTGGTGGCGTTTATAGCGGTTAAAGACCTGGCCTGCCAGGATACGCTTCTGCCAGATTGGGGGCCTCAATAGCAGCGAATATGGCCGGTCAGCACTGATACTCCATGGCCAGTGATCTCCATTTATTTATTAATTAGCGCCCATGCTTTTTACGAGAAGCGGGGGTGTCTAAAAACTGAGTCAACCTCTCGCATCAAGCTGTAACCCTTGAAGTATCTACTTGGGAAAGAGGAAAATTGAAAGGAGTGGTACGGTATATAAAGCGCAGTAATTTAAATCGGTAAAAGGTGAGCTGATGAGTAAATATATTTTATTAAAATTATGTTCCTTAACATTACTCTTGCCCATGGGCCAAATTCACGCCACCCCAGATAGAATTGGCATTGGTTATGATCAATTAGTTGATGCCTTTGATGCCGCATGGGTCAGAATTGTTAATAGTGGTGAATACAGAAGAATAATCCAGAACTTCTCTGAGCCTATTTCAGAGGTGGTGGATGCATCTGATTACATAGTCAATCAGTCTGATTGTCTTCCAAATCCTGATGTAACCCCTTTTCCTAACAGGCCGAGAGGTAGATTTGCCAAGATACTGACATCAGGTGAAATACGTCGTGGTTATGTAGCAGGAGCACCCTGGTTTATAAGTGCAGGAGCAAGTACCTCTGATTGGTTCAATAATGGTATGCTTGGATCGAATATACTTGATGATATTCTCAAAGAAATCCTAAGGATAATTGCCGAACATTACGAAACGGGGACTATTGAAGTTGTCTCTGTAGAAATTCCATTTCCGTTCAATACAACTTCGGCCTTACAGGATGGAATATTTGGGACTAATCTAAATGCATTTAGCGAAGCCTATGAAATGCTTGAGTTTATCAATCAGCCAGGTGTCACAGTTGATTTTATAGACCAGTTTAACGCAAAGGGAGGAGAGTCTGAGAACCTGCGCCGACTCAAGGGGCGTCGAGCAACGTGCACTATTGTTAGTGCTGGCCAATTTATTCATATACCTATTGGATCGTCTTTTTCAATTGAATCTATCGATGACTTGCGGGCTCACCCAGATGTAAGAATCTGTACAGGGAACCTGTCAACTCAAACGGCTAACCAGTATTTTCCTGAAAATACTGTCATTACAAAGCGTCAATTTGATATCAAGGAGTGTTATGAGGCAATACGAGATGGAGATGCTGATGTATTCTTCAATTCATTACCCATAAATCCTCCTCCGGAATCTATTGGCGTTTTTAATGCACCACGTTTTAAGCCATCGGTTGATACAAAAATAGTTGCGGGAACACCATACTGGTTTAAAGGAAAGGCCGTTCAGTGTAATGCTGTGCTCGTACCGGGACCATTTGAGTTTGGTACTTTCAGGGAGTGTGCCAAAAAATACGGAATTTGAAATAATTTTATTCGATAAATTATCTGTATAATGAAGCATTGAGAATATTTAAGTGACAAAAATAATAAGAGGTAAAATTCATAACTAAAAATACCATTTCTTTTGGGGTGAGCTTTCCTAGGGAATTGAATGCGAAGAGGGTGTATTCAAGATGTAAATTTTAAAAACGGTAGTGAAAACAGTAATTGCACTATCATTCATGGCTTATAGTTTGTCCCCAAGCCTATTTTCATCCTGGCCTTTTTATGGCTAGTCGAGCTGGGATAGCGATGCGGTTTTCTCTAAGAGAGAATGTTATTTAGTTTGAATAAATTCCAGGATTTTCTGTCCCCGGTAATTGGCGTATGATGTAAATGCAACAATTTTTTCAGCGTTAAATCATATAGTGTTGGGTTGTACTTAATATTGTGTGTCAGAGATCGCTTCATAGTTTAAAAAATAATGGGGATAGAAAGACAGGATATAGAATCGGCTTCTGAAGTCCTATATGATAAAAATATGGTGTTTGACAGGAATGTTATTTATCAGATGAAAAGTAATTGTTTTGCTAATAATTAAGATTTAGTGTGTATAGAATTATGGCTTAATGTAATGCTATACTTAATAGATTTCTTGAAAAATAATTAATCTATAAATTTCTTTCTGAATTAATTTTGAATGATTCAATAATAGTATATTAAGTGGTGTTGGAAATGGTCAAATTTTAAGATGCAAAAATATGTGTTAAGCAATTTTTATTGTCTCGGAAATATTTCTAAATTACTTTATAGTCCACGAAATATCCAAGATAATTTTTGGATGTTTTTCTGGGCGATTCACTTCGATTTGGTGAAATCAGGTCACTACTCAGCGCGTTTATTAACAGTGCCAAGAATTAGAGTTGCAATTGGAAGGGCGCGCATTCGCTGGAGGTATATTTACAATATATATAGTAGGCTTCTACTAAAAAATATTGTGCTTATGGTTCTACCATCCCATAACAATCGAATAATATCTTTATATGCCATGCTCATCATATTCTGACTCGTACTCATTATCATAAAAATCCTCTTTATTATTATCGCGGCAGATATTATCGCAGTCTATTTTACCGCTAACGCAGATATTTTGTACTTTCTGGTTATCGCCAATACAATTATAATAAATTTCTTTGCAGGTTTTCAGGCATCGCTTGGTAGCTTCTCTTTCATGTAGGTCATCAGCCCAGGTTAAAGAGGGTTGAGTGATTATTGTCAGTGTTGCTATTAAAGCCAAAAGTGATTTCTTGTTACCCATAGCATTCTGTTATCCAGTCTTGATTTACTTTCTTTTCTAGTCAAACAATAGCGTTTTTATTGTCAGGTGCAAGGCTTTAGTGGAGTTGTCTATTTTTAATGCGTCAGTCATTTGTATCGTGATCAGGTAAAATGTGGTTCCTTAATAAAGCACGCTATCAAAGTCTGCCGGTGCTAATTCTTCCAAAGTGATGTATTGGGTGCAGGTTGCATGGACAAGTTTACTGCTATTATATTTGAAATTTAGTTTCCAGGAGGGTCTCAATATGAAAAAATGCTATACTAAAGAACAAATCATCAGGATTATTAGCGGCCACGAATTAAGTAACTAAATGGATAACATCTGTTTTTGGTATATCCAACGTATCGTCTGTAATTGGTGCAACAGATGTGGGGCCTGGAAGCCAATAAAGCGCAATGGCTGAAGGGTGGGGTGTAGAGAAGAAAAGTTCTAGCAGTTTTCATCAAAAGGCATTGTAATGCTTTAGTCTCCCGTTCCCCGTTCCCCGTTCCCCGTTCCCCGTTCCCCGTTCCCCGTTCCCCGATTTCAGAAACGAGTGTGTAGATGGGGCTCCGATGGGGCGATCAGCCGTGGGATAGGAGGAAATAGTGCGATCATCGATGGCTGCTATTTTCGGTACTGCTTGGTCATATGTTAGGTAAGGCTTTATGGCCGGTAAGTTTTTAGTGTGTGTAGCGTACTCGCGACAATGGCATTGAGTCTAGCGGCAATTCGATTTTCTTTAAGAAAAAGACCCTTGATACCAGGTTTTTCTTCATCCAGTCGGATAAGCCGAAACCTGGGTGCAGGCACTGAGAACCCTATGGTGGATTCTGTCAGGAGTGTTGAAAACATCACTGATTTCGAAGCTTGAATGAAGCTGGAAAAATCATCAACACAGTGAGGTCGCACTACAACTGTGAGCAGCTTCACAGTATGCTCATCTATACGACGCCAGGAGCCACTGCGAACAGGGCTGTTTTAGGTTGAATATGCTATGAAAAGTTGTACGAAGACGGAGATAAGGTCATTGTCAAAGCATCTTTTTTAGAGTAAGCAAGTGAATTGTCAAAGAGGCATCTCATAAAAATGACTATAGTTAGACAATCCCGACTTATATTGTCCACTAGTTTTTGATACCTTAATCATACTAACGTCTAATAACCTTCCCATAATTTTAACAATAATGGATAAATATAATGAAATCAACGTTAAAAAAAATCTGGGTATCAATCCTGATAATATTATCCGGTATGTCTGTTTTCGCGACTGCCAATACGATCGAGACCTCTTACACTTTGGCACAAGGCTGTTACGCGATTAAAGCCCCTCAAACTGGTCGCTATATGCATCCGGGGGGTGGCGATTATCGCTTTGACGCTATTGATGTGACTGCTGCGTCCCATTTTTATTTCAAGCCCACCAGGCTTGGTATGTATATGTTGCGTGATAAAACCGGAAATTTCCTCACCACCAGGGGGCCTCTGGATATAGCGCGTAATACTGCCGCTTCAGAATGGGCACAGTGGTCAGTAGAACCGGCTGGAAATGGTCATTTCAGGTTATTCTCCACAAAATTCTGGAAGGACTTGCGGTATAACAAGGGCGACGGTGGAACTTATCTATTTGATTTGTTTAATTTGGGGAATCGCAATAGTGAAAACATTTTTGAATTAGTGGAACAGGAGGATTGTACACCATTTCCAGAGGCTGAACTGAATGCGTCGATCAATCCGGCGATCCCGCCGACCGGTGATGTGAATGCACCAGTGATTGGCTTTGCTGATGTGCATACCCATTTGAATTCCAATGAATTTATGGGTGGCAAGTTTTTACACGGTCGTCCTTTTCACCCTTATGGTATCCAAAATGCACTGGATGATGGTAGTGGCATACACGGCCCCAATGGTGGCCTGGATATTATCGGTAACCTGCAGGATGGCGGTGACTTGGCTGCCCGGCATATGACTGCCGGTTGGCCAAATTTTCCTTACTGGCCAAACCATCACACACAATCGCATCAGCAAGCCTATTACAAATGGATTGAGCGGGTGCACCTGGCTGGTTTGAAGCTGATGGTAACCAATATGGTACAAAACGAAGTGTTGTGCGAGGTTCAAAATGTTGTAAACCCGGTATCCTGGGTTAACCCCAATGCCTGTGATGATTCATTGAGTATTGATCTGCAGCTGAGGCGGGTGTATGAAATGCAGGATTATATTGATGCACAGGCTGGCGGCATTGGCAAGGGCTTTTTTCGTATAGTTACCAGTGCTGCTGAAGCTCGCTCGGTAATTGCCAGTGGCAAACTTGCTGTTGTGTTGGGTGTTGAAGTATCCAGTGTGCTGGATTGTGATGAAGGCAGTGGCTGCACTGAGGCCTGGATCGATCAAAAACTACAGTACCTGTATAGCCGTGGTATTCGCAGCTTGTTTCCAATCCACAAGTTTGATAATGACCTTGGTGGCCCACATATGCAGGGGGCAGATGAAATTATCAACATTGGTAATATGCTACAAACAGGCCATCTCTATCATATAGAAGCGTGTCCGCCTAACGAGCCCAGCGGTCGCAAACTGCCAAGTGGTTTTCCATTGCTGGGGAATGTTCCATTCATTAAAGATATCATCAATCTATTTGGCGCAAGCCCCAATTATGATCAGAGTATAGACCAACACTGTAATCGTAAACACTTAACGACCATGGGGAAATACCTGATTAATCGTATGATCGACAAGGAGATGATTATCGAAATAGACCATATGTCGGCTGGTGCTTTCGCCGATACAATGGAAATTGTCGAACGTCGTAATTACTCCGGTGTGATCTCAAGTCACTCCAATCCAAAACTAAACGGCGCTTTGAGCCCATTGCAGCAGCGCGTATTAAACGTGGGTGGTGTAATGTTCCCTTATAATGGCCCAAGCGATTATAACATCAGCAATATAGATACGATTCGTGCAGCTCTAGCAACAACACCCTACCTGGCTGGAGTGGGTATTGGTACAGATACCAATGGTTTGGCACCTCAGGCAGGGCGCAGTTCAACTTCTGATATGAATCCGGTCATTTACCCCTTTACCTCCTATGACGGTCGCGTTACCTTTGATCGCCAGAGAACGGGAAATCGTAGTTTTGATTTGAATAACGAAGGCTTGGCACATTATGGCCTTCTTGCCGATTTGGTGGAAGATATGCGTTTAAATGCTTCCCCGCAAACGATGCAGGCATTCTTCAACTCGGCGGAAGCGTATTTACAGATGTGGGAGCGTGCTACCCCTACAACCAATAGTCAGTACGTACAAATTCGGGATAAACGCAGCGGTCAATGCCTTGATGTTCCCGGTGTTGATAATGGTGTTGCGAACTACGCCAAGGTACAGTTGGAAACTTGTACACACAATCATTTTGACCAGCACTGGTTAATTGATTGGGATACTGGCTTGATTCGCAACCGAATGAATGATGACCTTTGCTTAACGCACGCCGATGGAACTTCAGTTAATGGTTTAAGGGCTTCTATTTACGCCTGTTCGGTTAACCATCGCTGGATTCTGGACGGTGATGTGATACGCGATGCCAATAACGAAAGTATGGTTCTGGATGGCTTCGGTAACACCAAAGGAGCCACTGTTGGCATGTGGGAGTTCCATGGCGGTATGAATCAGCGCTGGGCAATAACCGAGGTTTCGGCGGCGAGTTCCGGATATAGAAACTTGGCTGTGGAGGGTATTGCCACGCAGTCTGATACCAGTCATGGTGGTTCTGCCAGCAGAGCCATTGATGGTAACATTAGTGGTCATTGGGGTGATGGTAGTATAACTCATACTAGTGCCAGTGCTTACCCCTCATGGACACTGGATCTTGGCTCGATCAAGAAGATTGAAAATATTGCCATATGGAATCGTGTTGATTGCTGTGGTGAGCGCCTGCAGGACTTTCATGTTTTTGTATCTGACTTACCTTTTGCCGGAGAGAGTATTAGTGATTCTCAGGAACAGAGTAATGTGAGAGAATTTTTTCTCCCTGGCCCCGCTGAACAACTTAAATATGTAATCAATGTGGGTGTGGGGCGCTATGTACGTATCCAGTTGGCCAGCGATAACGAAGCACTTTCATTGGCTGAAGTGCAGGTATTTGGTCAATGACCTATTGTCATGCCTGATATAAAAAATAAAAAGCCAGCGCACTGGATTTGCTGGCTTTTTTACCGTTAGTATTTTGAATTTATTGTAGTAAATATTTAGAGCAATGCCTGGCTAGTGTATTAAAGCGGGTGCATTTATAATATGTGTCTTGCTGGTAATGGTGCATATTAAGCAGGCTGAGAGTCATGAATTGGATTCAATGGTTTGAAGCGTTAAGTTATGTGGTCACTGTAGTTGGTTTGCCACTGGCGATTTATGTGTTTCTACAAGATAAAAGAAAAGAGAGAAGAGCAGAAGCCGATACGCTTAACCAGCGACTGAATGATGCCTACACCAGTTTCCTGACATTAGTCCTGGATAATGCAGACCTGAAATTATTTCAGGCCCAAGGTGATCAGGGGGATTTGACAGGCGAGCAAAAAGAGCGAAAGAAAGTTTTATTTGCAATGCTGATTTCTGTTTTCGAACAGGCATATATCGCCCTCTATGAAAAGGAAATGGGGCGACACGCCTATCGTCGGTGGCTATCCTGGGAGGATGATATGTGTAAGTGGTGTCGAAGATCGGATTTCAGAACAGAATTACCAGGGTTGCTTGAAGGGGAGGATGACGATTTCAGTTTGCATATCCTTGGCATAGCAAAGCAGGAAGCTGACTATAAAGGACCATCTGCACAACCACGTCCTTAGAAATGAAAGGTGCAAAAATCGTATTATTTTAATTTTGCTATATTGATTGTGTCCAAAGCGTAGTGAGCCTGTGAGTAACGAGAGGGGTATAAGAAATACTTTTTAACTTCCCCTTGAGAATGATCTCGTACTAACAGTGCGAGGCTTTTCACTGAGGCTTAGTTATGGTCCCAAAAAAATTGCCGTAGAAAAAATCTCAATGTGCAGAATTGTTAAATAGAGGAGATAATATAAATCTGAATTTATTTGAACAAAGTATAATCCTGCTGTTAGGATGAGTGCTATCCATAAAGGGATTTTTATACAGTTAAACTAGGGACGGTGCCACTACCTCATTAGCTAAGACTGGTTGCGACCACTCCCTCATGGTTGAATTTGATGATGGCTTTCTTCGCTGCCTGCTTTCGGTGAGCCTTGAGTGTACCGCCGAATAACATATAGATACAGGGTAGAATAAAAAGTGTGAATAGGGTGCCGATGACCATACCGGCGACGAGAATAATCCCGATTGAGTTTCGAGCTTCGGCACCGGCGCCGGTGACCAATACTAATGGGAAATGACCTACCACAGTTGCGAGTGTGGTCATCAGGATAGGGCGTAGCCGCACCGCAGCAGCTTCAATAACCGCTTCCAGTTTCATCAAGCCTTGCTGCTGCAGTTCGTTGGCAAACTCTGTAATCAGTATACCGTTCTTTGCAACCAGACCCACCAAGGTAATAAAACCAATCTGGGCGTAGATGTTGATTGTTGTAAGACCCAGAAAACTGAACAGCATGGCCCCGGAAAGTGCCAGCGGCACGGAACCTAGAAGCACAACAAGGGGAGCACGGAAGCTGTTGAACTGGATTGCCAACAAGAGGTAGACCAACGCCATTGAGATCAACAGTACCGAGACAAAACCTGTACCTTCAGCGCGTAATGATCGTGATATACCTGCATAGTCAATCGTATAGTTGTTAGGAATAATATCTTTGGCGGCCGCTTCTAACGCGGATAGGGCCGCATCCGTCGTAGTGCCGGAATGGATACCACCCATAATCCTGAACGAGCGAAGTTGGTTGAATTTGCCGAGTGCACGCGGGCCAGTGTCCCGCTCCAGCGTGGCGATCATGCGAACAGGAACCAGATCGCCTGCCGGTGTTGTCAACTGGAGGTTGAGCAAGCTGTGCGGATCATTACGCGCAAAATCCTCCACCATTGGGATAACCCGGTAGGACTTACCGTTTGCGTCAAAACGATTGACATCCTGATCGGAAATCAGCGCTGCCAACTGGGCACTGACCTGTTGCACATTGAGACCGAAATCAGCAATGCGATCATGATCGAGCTTCAGGCGAGCTTGGTGCTGGTCGATATGTAAATCGGTCTGGACGAACGTGAAGTGACCACTTGCATAAGCTGCGTCGATCAGAGGTGCAATATACTGTGCCATCTCCTCGTATGTATCCGGGCTTTGAATGACCATCTCTACATCAAACTGCCCGGCAGCTGGCAATGCGCCGGGCATGATGGGTAATACACGCAGGCCAGTGATGCCAGACATTTTCTGAAATACAGAATCACGTATTTCCTGAACAGTAAAGTCGCGGTCGGTGTAGTCAACAAACTCAATACCGGCAAAACCGCCTGATGCTGTCAGGACTTGCCACATCTGCGAAAAACCAGGCAACTCAGAGGCGACCTGTACCACGTCCTGCATGTAATTGCGAGTGTATTGAACATGCGCCTCTGGCGGTGATTCGATAATTACCAGAATGCTGCCCTGGTCTTCTACCGGTGCCAGTTCCTTGGCAGAAAACAGGAAAAACGGGATAACCAACAAACTGAGAAAGAATCCCATAAAGGTTACTTGAGGGCGCCATACGAGTATGCCGGTCAGGAGAGTTCGGTATACCCTGCGTATACGATCAAAAATGGAGTTCATAAAGCGTGAACCCGCAGATTCCTTACCCTTATCTGCGCATACCTGGGCGCTCATAATGGGGGATAGCGTGACGGCTACCACGCCGGAAATCAGAACAGCGATCGCCAGCGTAAAGGCAAACTCCCTAAACAGCGCTCCTGTCAAGCCGCTGACAAATCCGATGGGGATGTAGACCGCAGCCATTGTGAGTGTCATTGCAACGATTGGCGCAAAAAGCTCTCGTGAGCTTGTGAGGGCGGCTTCGAGGCGGGACTTGCCAGTGCGCATATGACGTGCGACATTTTCGACCACGACAATCGCATCATCTACCACGAGACCAACCGAAAGGACAATTGCAAGTATCGTTAACAGGTTGAGTGTAAAGCCCATTGCATGGATTAGGCCAATGGCGCCCAGGATTGAAATCGGGATAGTCACAAGCGGTACGAGCGATGTGCGGAATGACCCCATCAGTAGTAAAACAACCAGGCCAACGAGCAAAACGGTTTCGAGGAGTGTTGTCATGATCTCCTTGAGCGCATTACGCATATAAATGGTTGCATCAAAGGCGATCTCAATATCCAATCCGCTGGGCAGCGTTGCATTGATTCTCTCTAGGCGCTTGTAGAGCTCATCGCCAATCTCAATAGCGTTGGCACCGGGGAGACTCCAAACGGAAATAAAGACGGTCTCTGCCTGGTCGACACGGGACAGGTCATCACCCCGATCTTCGCCAAGCTCAACGCGCGCAATGTCCATGAGGCGTATTAATACACCCTCCCGATTGCTGACAATTAATTGTTCAAAATCGTCCACATTGCGCAGTGTGGCATTGGTCTGCAGGCTGATCTGTTGCCCAGCATTTTTGGTTTTGCCAATTGCCGCGAGTACATTGTTGTTCGACAATGCCTGAATCACTTGATCTGCGCTGAGACCCAGGGCGGCGAGACGGATGGGGTCAAGCCAAATCCGCATCGCCGGGTCGCGACCCCCTTCCAGGGCAATGCGCTGGACACCGCCGATAGAAGCCAGTTGTGGCTGCACATGGCGCGCTAAATAATCGGTTATAGTTGACCGAGACCACCCTTCGCTGTTCACATTTAAATAAAATAATGCTTGTGGCTGATCAGAGCGGCGTACAGAAATAGACGGATCGAGTGCGTTACCGGGTAATTCAGAACGGATCTGGTTCATTCTAGAGTTCAGCTCTGCCAGCGCTTCGCTACTGTTTTCATCCAGTTTCAGCCACACCGCTACGTTGCTTAGCCCAGCTGTGGTGGTAGATTCGACATAGTCAACACCGGGAGTGGTCATCGCAATCCGCTCGATTGGGTCGGTGACAAAACCCTGGACTGCATCTGGCGAAGCGCCTGGGTAGGCAGTGGTGATCAGGATATTGGCACTTTCCAGTTGGGGGAACTGTACAACAGCGATTTTAAACGCTGCGAAACTACCAGACAGGAGTAAGACAATTGAGAGAACGATAGAGAGAACCGGCCGCTTAACGAAAATATCCATCCCGGTTACTCTTGCTTTGTTGTGGTGATGACTGGCCGATCACTGATTTGTGCAAGCATGCCTGGGTACAACTTGAAAGAGCCTGCTGTGGCTACCAAGTCACCATGGTTCAAATCACCCACAACGAGTGTGCGCTCTTGTTGCTCGCTTTCTACAGAAACAGGGATACGTCGCGCTCGATAGTATCCGGCCTTTTCATGATCCGGATCAAGGGCGAAAACAAATTGCCCCCCTCTGTCACTGCGAATGGATTGAACCGGCAGTGCCGACAATAACCTGGCCTGTCCAACAGGCACCTCAACTTTGACGGATGCATTATGGGTGAGTTGCTGTGCGCCTTCTGTCACCAGCGCACGATACAGTCGGCTACGTGAGCCAGCCGTAATCACCGAGTCACCGGCAATGATGGTTGCATTGAAATAAGCACTATTGATTTGATCATATGAACGTATCAGCTGTGCGCGGACTATGATGCCCATAGCGAGTTCACCGTAAAACTGCGGTAAGCTGAAATCAACCCACCTCTCTTTTGTGCTGCCAACCAGGGTGGTGATTTTGGTATTGATGTTGAGGTATTGGCCAACTTCAAATTGATGGATGCCAATCACGCCATCAAACGGTGCACGAATTGTTCGCCGACTGATAATGCTGCGGGTCGCCGCAATATCGGCTTTGATTACGTTCCACTCTGCAAGAGACCGCTCAGTGGTTTCCTCGCTGACGGCATCGGATTTTCGCAGTTCAACACCACGCCTGTAGACAGATTCAGCAAGTTTGGCGCGTACTTCTTCGGAGGAGAGGTTGGCCAGTTGCTCGCTGATATCAAGCTGTAGGATGACTTCGCCCTTTTTGACGGCGGCCCCGGATTGGAAATTAACGGCAGTAATATAACCTGGCAGTTCATTGCGCAGGGTGACCTGCTGCGGCGCAACCACAACCCCGAGCGCAGTAACCTTGGGAACATGTGTGGTGGGTTTAGCCAGTTCTGCTTCAACAGTCTCGAAATATTCGGGCTGTTCCTCTACCGCATCAATGGTGGCTTTGATTTCAAAAAATTTATAAACGCCAAGCCCACTCACAATTACACCGGCCACTGTGATAATGGCTATCCATCGTAAAATCATCGCGATAGCTCCGACAACCCATTTATCATCGATAGCCTCGCTCTGTTAGTAAGGCACTTGCCTTTTCTATGCCCTGTTTATCCAGTGGTTTTTTCCAGGGAAAGCTGTTGATGAACCGTTGTGCGCCATTTAATAGCACATGATTGGTTGGGATTGGGAATGGCAACTTGGCAGTGACCTGGTGTTGTTCAAACGCAAATCGCTGGTACGCGACTTGTACAAACCCTACATGCATGGACCACAGACTCACACAAATGGTATCGAGCATTATTTCCCGGTCACTGTCACCGGTGATGAGTTCACCGGTATTACAGGCTCGAACCATGGCAGCCTCAAATACCTGTCCGATTTCGGTATTGATATGTCTCAGTTTCTCGATCCAGCCGCTTGAAGCGCGTTGAAGCACAGCCTGGTTGCTGACAAGCATCTTTAATTGTGCCCCAAATGGATAGTGATGGAACTTGTCGGACAGCACAAGCATGGTCGCGACCAATCGTTCCGGTGTGCTTAGAGGCAGATTCATTACATCCGTAAACACATTGCGCTCATAGCTAAAAGCGTGTGTTGACAGTGCGACCAAAACATCTTCCTTGGATTGCACATGCTTGTAGATTGAACCCATCGACAGACCAGCTTCCTTGCTAACCGCTGCCATCGTGAAGTCGAGAATTGAGCTTTGTTCTATGCATTTCACAGCGGCTTCCAGAATCATAGCTTCCTGTTCGCCGGCACTTTTTGTGAGGGATCGCGGCATCAGTGTTCTCCAGTATGTCGATTGTGGTCAGAATCTGCATCCTGCTCGAATAAAGTTCGAATAATATTCGAATATAATTATTGTGTCAATAGATTGATAGCAGGATAGCGTGCCTGGTTGAGGTCTTACGGTGTCCAGACCCAGACCCAGACCCAGACCCAGAGGGCCGGGGCTGGCTAATACTGGCCGGTTTCAAGGCATGGGAGGCAAAAGTCTGCAATATGGAGCTACCCCGTGAGCCAGTGCTGGCCATCTCTGTTCAGCGGTTTGTGGCGACAGGCGAAAAGTATGGGTGGAGATTCCCTGGAGGGTGCCAACCCGGATTCTGGCCCTTCTGGAAGCTTAGAGGTCTCTCGGTCACTGATTATTCTTGCCCGCCTGGCACTCGCAGCATTAATCTGTATGTATATACAGTCTACAGGTGTCCTTATGAAACTCTCTTCTCTCTACAGTAGCGGCGTTGCCTGCGGCTTTCCCTCTCCAGCTGATGATCACCTGGAATCTGCACTCAGCCTGGATGCGCATCTAATCTCCAGGCCAGCGGCAACCTATATGGTTCAGGCCAACGGAGACTCCATGGTGGAGGCGGGCATCCATGATCGTGACTTGCTTATTGTCGATCGATCGCTAACTCCGGTACATGGTGACGTTGTAGTGGTGGCTCTGGATGGCCAGTTAACATGCAAAATTCTAGACAGGAAGCGAGGATGCTTATTGTCGGCCAACTCCAAATACCCGGCCATCTCTGTCTTGGAGGGTCAGGAGCTGGTAGTGGAAGGAGTGGTGAAAGCGTCGGTTCGCTACCATAGAGGAGGTTGAACCAACTGCTGTTAGTATATTCAGCCAGCTTAGAGAGTAACTTCTGAGTCGGGTGGTCTAGAGGGCGCAGCGTTGAAGAATGAACGGTTGGCATGGTATTACCGCTGCACAGGGCCTTGTGCTGAGCAAATACGGTGCTGGCGAGGGCTCGAATTGTCAAATTGGCTACAGAGAAGCATACTGGTCTTGCGCGGTCATATCATCTCACAAGTCAATGGAAATGGGCATATCTTATGAGCAGCCAAACTCGAGATTTTCCTCCTGCTGTACGGGAATATATCCTTAACACCGGTATGCGAGAGCACCCTGTACTGATTGAACTTAGGAATGTCACCCGTACGTATACCCAGGCTGAGATGCAAATCTCACCCGAACAAGGGCAGCTGATGGCGCTGCTGGCAAGACTGATAAAGGCCAGGAGAGCGATTGAGGTAGGTGTGTTCACCGGTTACAGTGCATTGTCTGTGGCCATGGCCCTGCCGGAAACCGGGGAAATGATCGCCTGCGACATCAATAAAGAATACACTGACACAGCCAGAGCCTTTTGGACACAGGCAGGGTGTTCTCAGAAAATAAAACTCTATCTTGCCCCTGCTTCAGAGACTCTGGCAAAGCTGATCGAGCAAAAGCAACACAACCAGTTTGACATGGCCTTTATTGATGCTGATAAAACTGGTTATGACACTTACTACGAGCAGTGCCTACAATTGATCCGCCCTGGTGGTCTTATTTTAGTCGACAACGTACTCTGGGGGGGCAGTGTTGTAGATGACGACAAAAACGACCCGGATACCCTGGCCATCAAAGCCCTGAATCAGAAAATTCATAAAGACAACCGGGTTGATATGCTGCTTTTGCCCGTTGGGGACGGGTTAACCATTGTTACTAAAAGAGATGTTTGAGTTTCGATTCGGAGCGAGAGAGACTTTCTTTTGGTCATGCAACATTTCCTGAGGCGACTGTTGGCTTTTTTCAACTCGTATTTGCCAAAGGGTGGCAGATTGTAAGTGATATCATTGGTCCTCCCAGTATAATAAGCAGAAGCAAGGTTAAACATGAGTGTCAAACACCGCAAACCGGAAGGGATTGTCACGACTTTTCCGCAGATTGAGGTGTTATACAATCGAAGGATATCGCGGAGTAAAGTATGGTGGGATACAGGGGAGTGCGGTAGACAAAGGTGGGATGCCTTTGGCTACTGCTTGTAACTATTTTATAAGGTCAATACTATTTGCATGCCAAGAAGCACCATGTAAATCCTTGTCCATTTCATTGAATTAATTCTCTTACCTGTAAAGCAATACTATCATTAGTAGGTCAGTCAAGTTCCCCATCTTCACTGATATTTTCTGGGTCTTCCTCTAATTGTGTAGGTCGAAAAGGCCACTGACCTAAGCAAGACCCACTTTTTTGTGTGAAAGTGTCTAATTGAAATGCTGCGTCATTTCCACCAGCTGTATTAGATTCCCACATGTATCATTGAGAATGGCCATTTTGACGTCTCCTGCTTCCATCGGCTCTTGTA
This sequence comes from Microbulbifer sp. MI-G, assembly GCF_030440425.1. Classification (NCBI taxonomy): domain Bacteria; kingdom Pseudomonadati; phylum Pseudomonadota; class Gammaproteobacteria; order Cellvibrionales; family Microbulbiferaceae; genus Microbulbifer; species Microbulbifer spongiae. Next base: position 2,509,077 of record NZ_CP098023.1, on the reverse strand, counting down.
TAAATGTAACACCAGAGTTGCTTAGACGCTTGAATTCCGAGTCGAGGTCTGCAACTTGAAAAGAAGCGAAGGGAATTCCATCTTCGAGTAAAGCCTGCTTGAAGGGAGGTACAGCGGAATGGGCGCTTGGCTCAAGCAATAGTTCAGTTCCTTTGGGGTCATCTTTCGACACAACTGTAAGCCATCGATACTCACCTAGAGGGAGATCTTGCTTCTTCTCAAAACCAAGAATTTCAGTGTAGAAGTTGAGGGCTTTTTCTTGATCATCGACGAAAACGCTAGTTACATAGATTTTCATATTCAATCTCCAAATGTTGATAGCCAGCCGGACGCTAAACTTGAAAGACAGGACTTGTCCAAGGTATGAAGCTTAGTTGTACCTTTCCATTCAATAGTGATTATTCCCGCTGATTCGAGCACTGCTAAATGTCTTGAAAGAGCTTGCCGGCTGGAAGATATTCCATGCACAGCAGATATGCGGCTGCATATCTCAAACAATGACTGCTTTTCACGAATCATTAACTCGTCGATTATCCGCCTTCTAGTACTGTCACCAAGGGCCTTAAATAAGCTGTTAAGCTCTGTTTCTTCGCTTGATTTAATCACAATCTTATAATGCAACAATACTGTTGCATTTACAAGCTTAATACTATCACAGACCCTATATTTGTCGATTAAGATGCATTTATATGTATGAAATATGTTTGTATAAGCATTTGGTCCTCCCCCCTTGAAGTGGTCCACCCGTATAATTAGGAGACGGAGGGCTAAACATGGGAATCAAACATCATAAGCCGGAAGAAATTGTCACGAAGCTGCGGCAGATTGAGGTGCTCTGCGGTCAGGGAATGTCGCGTTTGGATGCGATACGCCAGATGCAAATAACTGAGCAGACGTTCTATCGCTGGCGTAAGCAGTATGGCGGGATGGGAACCGACCAACTGAAGGAACTCAAGCGACTACAAAAGGAGAATGAGCGGTTGCGCCGAGCAGTATCGGATCTCACGCTGGACAAGTTGGTTCTGTCAGAGGCTGCCAAGGGAAACTTCTGAGCCCTTCACGTCGCCGTGCTTGTATTAACCACCTACGAAGTCGATTTCACATTTCTGAGCGTCGGGCGTGCCGTGTTTTGGGCCAGCACCGGTCCACGCAAAGGCGCCTGCCTGTTGGCCGTTCCGACGAAAACCGTTTGGTTGCTGACATGGTTGAGCTTGCGCGACAGTACGGTCGATACGGCTATCGCCGGATTGCAGCTTTACTGAGAGATGCGGGCTGGCAAGTGAACAACAAGCGCGTGGAACGACTGTGGCGGCGTGAGGGGCTGAAGGTTCCAATGAAACAACCAAAGGAGGGACGGCTCTGGCTAAATGACGGGTCGTGTGTTCGACTGCGTCCGGAGTATCCGAACCATGTCTGGTCGTATGACTTTGTTCACCATCGGACTAGCGATGGGAAAGCATTCCGAATGCTGAACATCCTGGACGAGTACTCCCGAGAATGCCTGGCAATCCGGGTAAAACGAAAGCTGAACTCAACAGAAGTGATTAATGTATTAACAGATCTGTTCATTTTACGCGGTGTTCCCGCCTACATCCGGTCAGATAATGGTCCGGAGTTTATTGCACAGGCGGTCAGGGACTGGATCACATTTGCTGGTGCAAAGGTGGCTTACATAGAGCCGGGTTCACCCCGGGAGAATGGGTACTGTGAAAGCTTCAACGCCCGGCTCAGAGACGAGCTTCTAAACGGTGAAATATTCTATACGTTACAAGAGGCGGAAATTATTATTGAGGAGTGGAGGAAGCACTACAACACCAAGCGGCCACACAGTGCCTTGGGCTACCGCCCACCGGCCCCGGAAACCACCGTGGAGAAAGAGCCACGGCCCGCTATGCACTAACATTTAAACTGGACCACCTTGGTGGGGCTGATCAGTTTCCCCAAGACTGGTTGGGGATTTTAGTAGGGCCAATGAGCCCAGAATAACTTAGCGCTAAATCTCCTGTCGTGAGTTATTTCATTAGGGCGTCAAGAGGGGCACTTTTTATGCCTGGGTAACAGATACCAGAGAACTCCGGAAATTAAATACTGTACGGGGATGTTTCCGATCAAGTTTTGTTTCCCGGTTTGATCGCCTACCACCATCAAAAGCATGATGGTGCCACATACTAGGTTCAACCAAATGGTGAACCAAATCAGACCGATATTTGCAGCAAGGTTTCGGGCAGCAAAAAGCAGGCATATACCCAACGTTGCGTATATTGCCAGCAAAATTAGTTGGTACTCTTGATATGGGGCTATCCATTTCCACCCTGAAGGCCATGTCCATCGCATCATTGGGTAAATACCAAAGATAAAAAATAGACCTATAGCATTTAAGGCGATGGGGAGACACTTGACACGAGTGGTGTTGTTCATAGTTTTCTCCAGAGCGGAGACCGTTTTAAGTTGATTTATCCGCAGTCACTAATATAGACGAAATAATTCCTGGCCCGCCCTATGCAGGCTTTTTCGTATCTGGTGAACCCATGTACAAGAATGATTACCTCATGGAAACGGAGTTGTCCTGCCATTGTTGCGGGAAATTCCACTTCTCGAATGAGACGCTGCGTCGGTTGATAGGGTGAGGAAGCGGTTCAGCAAGCCGGTGGTGACCAACTCCAGTTATTGCTGCCCGGCCCACTGCACCAGTATTGGCTCCAGCATGACACACACTACCGGACAGGCTGTTGATGTATCGGTTGCTGGTGGACGTACCTATGAGCTGCTGGGTATCGCGCTAGAGGAAGGCTATACCGGTATCGGTGTGAAGCAGAAAGGCGCTCATGGCGGCCGATTCCTTCACCTGGATGACCTTGCACCCAAGCTCGGAGAGTACACTAGGCTTACTGTGTGGAGCTACTAGCCGTCTCACTGCAATATGCAAAATTTATTTAATTGCGTGATTTGAATAGTAACTATGGAGAACTGGTTAAGAATTGCTTCCAGGATTGAAATCCGGATAATGGTGGCCACAATATAAATTTTAGGTTTCAAAGCAAAAGTTTGGAGTATTAACCTGAATGAACAGAATAATTTTAATGGTACTAATGGCTGTAAGTATCGTAGTGACACAAGGCTGCGCTACATACACAACACCTGCTTCTGGTGTAAATATCTCATCCTTGACAGATGTCGATATTGCAGCACTAATGAAAGCTGAACCCGCTAGCGGATTCCCGGCACGTATTGCTGTGGCTAGAGTTCAGGCGTCTGGCTATATCTCTAGAACAAATAGTGGCTATGGCTCAGGTCTCTACAGTGTCGTTACAACCCGCGACATAGAAGATGAATCTGACTTTGAGAAATTATCCAGTCTAGCAATGGTTGGAGGTGTCGCACCATTGAGCAGGTTACTTCTTCCTTCAGAACTAGATTCTATTAGGGATCTCAGGCTGTCCGCTGCTCGCCTCAAAACGGACCTTATACTTATTTACTCCATTGACACTGCGTTTCATGTGGAGGGAACACCACTTGGGCCTTTATCAGCAATAACTTTAGGATTTCTTCCTAATAAAAAAGCGTTTGTATCTTCAACTACTTCGGGTGCTCTGATAGATGTCCGCACGGGTTTTGTTTATGGTGTGGCTGAGGCCACTGAAAGAGAAGAGCAGCGCACAACTATATGGAACTCATCGGACGCAATAGATGAAGCAAGAATGGATGCCGAGAAAGCAAGCTTTAAAAGCTTCATTGGCGAGTTTGAGAATCTATGGAAAAGTACTTTGGCTCAATATGCAGCCAAAAAAAGCAAAGATGCAAAATAAATAGAGGGTGGCATTTAAGTATTTTTGTTGGAATCGTATTGGTACAATAATGCCAGAAAAAGAATTCTAATCTCCTTGATATTGTTCCCATAGTGAAGCACCACAACTCTCTAGATAGTAGCGAGTGTTTCGAACAGGTACGTTAGTCCTGCTAGTTTGATGGTGTAATGCCCTCATTGCACAAGTTAACATAGTGCTTGTAGAGTAAGGGGGATATACATCCGTAGAAGCTGAGATACTGCTGTAAAAGTTGTCAGCTTCATTTTGAGGAGTTGATTTTTTGGTCTTCCTTGGCCGTTTTAAGCATCTGATCTGCATATTTTTTGAACGGAGAAAGGGGCTGTCGAGCACTCCTCCTCACGTCTGCCGGTTTTGGACTTTTTTACCCAATGAAATTGGAAAACTTCGCAATCCGTGGGCTTTTGTATCTTGATTAAACCATACTACTAAATCACGGTGCGCAATTGCTAATTGCGGGAGGATGCAGGCAGCTTGACAAAGCGTTGATATGCATGCATAAACTGTATAAATATACAGTCTTCTGTAAGGGGTAGGTCCGCAACCCAAGACTATAATCATCGATGGTGAGCCGATTGAAATCAGCCGCCAGCCTTCGATTCATGACTGCCAGCCAATGTACCAGATACGGCTTTTGAATTACCTGGATTACCACGGAATCTATTCTGCTGCTGTAGGCTGCAATCTGCGTGCAGCCATCTCGGAGGGGTTGGAGCTTCGCCGGGCTGTTATGAAAAGTATCCGGTTGGCGGAAGAGCCCGGAAACCATGAGAGTGACAGGGGAGGCGATATCGATGTGTAGCGTATTCGACGTGGGCAATCACGCCGGCATGGAGCGCTTCCTAGAGGAGTATGGAGTGCACCATCCGAAGCGCATGCTGTATGGCCGCCGCAGGCGGCCCACCCAGGATGTTTCCATTGTCACCGCCCGACATGGGGAGCCGGAAGTGGAAACCGCAATCTGGCACCTGTATCTGGAGCGTGACGGCGACAATTGGAAGCCGCACCGCAAGTACTGGTCGATCAACAGTAACTGGCAGAAACTGGGCAAGCGCCCCGAGTACCGCAAATCCCGCTGCCTGATCCCCGCCACCGCCTGGGTGGAAAGCCAGCACGGTAAGAACCCGGTGGAGTTCAGCTACGGCCAGCCTTTTTTCTTCTGCGGCCTGTACAAGACCTGGGGCAATCTACTGAGTTGCGCCATTATTACCCTCGGGGCACACCCGAAGACCAGGCAATACCACGACAAATCCCTTCCCATGATCGCACCTGCGGACAAGGATTTTGTGGCCAACTGGTTGAGTGGAGGTGAGGACACTGCCCCCTTTGAGCCCTACCTGCACCCGCATATCGAGTATGCGGGGCATCCCCTGACGGTGAGGCCGGTGGTCAGGGCGACCTCTACGGAATACTCTGGTGAACAGCAGGAGCTTTCCTGACCTGAACCTCGCAAGACATCCCTCACTATTGTTCGGCCCACAAAGCTGCCAGATCCTGTCCTTAAATTACCATCCTGGGTTTTCAATTCTCTTCATCACATAGCAAAGCCAGCAGTGCAACCTCATTTTGCCTTGGCAGCGACAAACTCAAGATAATTCAGGCACTTAATCAGCAGGCATGCATTGTTTTGTATATTTTTTGAGCAGATAAAAGGGCCAGCAATCACTCCTCCCCACGCCTGCCGGTTTTGCGCTTTTCCTTAGCCAGTGAAATTGGAAAACACCGCAAACCCCCGCCAGCCGTGGGCTGTAGCGATTTTCGGGATTTCACAAATTGAAGAAAAATGAAGAGAATTGAAGAGATTTTTCACAGGTCAAAATGGCTAAAAGCCAGTAACCACGGGGTTTTCCAGCGGGTGCGAGCAATTTTGTATGAGAACTGATCAGAGGGCAGGGGGGGGTGAAGCGTGCGTTGACACTTTGGCGAGATTTTCCTCCACCTCATTGGAGAGGGTTTAGAAATTTCTCGCTAAGTGCTTGATTTTATTGGTGCCCGAGGCCGGAGTCGAACCGGCATGGCCATTACAGCCGAGGGATTTTAAGTCCTGTGAAAAATAGCTGGTAAATTTTGAACTCCAACATAATCAAAAGGTTACGATAGCCTCTGGGTTCTTTTTGGGGTCTTTTTTCATAACAGCGTTGACACTTTGTTGACACTGTATGGTTTGAAGGGGGTTCTTCTCCAGGGCTTGTGACAGGTGGCGTGGAGCCAGTTTTGCGTAGCGCATAGTCATCGCCAGCGTCTTATGTCCGAGAATATCCTTCAGCTTTAGGATATTCCCATCATTGATCATAAAGTGGCTGGCAAAGGTATGCCGTAGAACGTGGGTGAGCTGCCCATCGGGGAGGCATATATTTGCACGGCTTACGGCGTGCTTGAATGCATCATAGCCGCTGATCCGGAATAGGGGGCCTGTCTGGGGGCGTCCCTGGCGAACCTCGGCCTCTAGCTCAGGTGCTATAGGAATCGCTCGGGCCTTCGAGTTCTTTGTTCTGATGAAATGCACTTGTCCATTGCGTAAGCGTTGCGCCTCAAGTCTTTGGGCTTCCCCCCAGCGGGCGCCGGTGGCGAGACACAGTTTGGTGATTACCAGAACATCAAGGTTTCTCGATGCAGCCAACTCGTCCAATAACCTTACGATTTCCTCCAACTCCAGATAGATGAGATCAGGCTCATCCAGTTTGATCTTTGGGATACCCCTCAATGGATTATCGCGCTTCCAGCTGCGCAGCTTTATAAGAGTTCCGAACATCGCGGATAAATAAGCGTGTTCATGGTTCACGGTATTGGGATTGATCGGTTTGCCGCGTTGAGAATATTGCTCAAGCCGCTTTTTTCTATAGCGCAGCCAGCTCTCACCAGTAATATTTGTGGCGCGAGGATTCCCTAACCGTTCACATAAGCTGATCAGTTTTGTCTTGCGATTCTCTCCATCTTTAAGCGTAAACCCATATAGATCGAACCAATCCACTACCAGATCCAGCAGTCTCCGATGTTCGCGCTCAGGTGCGCGCCACTCCCCTGTATTTGCCAGAGCCTTCTGCTCAACTTTGAACTGTTCGGCCGCCCTTTTTGTTTGGAAGGTGCGTCTAACCCGCCTTCCACCTCTACCTTCGGGTTGTATATCAACCTGCCAGCCTCTGGTAACTTTTCTAATTGCCATTCCCACTCCCTTGACCTGGCATAGCAAATCACTTCAGGTTCTTTTCAAGATGAAACCCGCGTGGAATTTGCCCGGCATCGATTTTTGCGGCCACTAAGGCGCATAATTTTTCATCGCTCTCCTTTAGGTCAGCAAGAACAATATCTCCCTCATAGGCAAGGTACGGAATTAACTCAGGAAATCGCTGGCCCACTTTTTCATATTCCTCTTCTGCCACCTTGGCTCTTTTCTGCTCTATATTTGAGATCCTTATCATGTCCAGGCCCAGCAAATTCGCAAACTCTTCCCTTGTTAGCCCCATCAATTCCCGAATTGCTTTTAATCGCTCTCCAGCCCTTAACCGCATTTTTCATCACCTTTTGATCATTTTTAACCTGCTGTACTGCACCGGCTCATCCTTTCTTGGCCGATGCACGGATGTGGCTGTTTATACATGCCTGAAAGTAACTGTTACAACACAACAATCTAATAATTACATGTAAACGATACAAAAAGGTATTACGTGCTATTACATAAATAAATAATACATATTAATATGTAAAAAGTATTGACATACAGATTAATGTGTAAATAGTATTTGTTGGCTTGTATAAATTGACATTCACATGGAGCAAAGCAAATGATGCCATCAATTACGCGTAAGAACTCAAATCATATTGTTAAAACCCCCCCAGTATTACTGGCCAGCCCGGTAATGACCCGCGATAAATTCTCCGCCGCATCCGGCCTACGGGAAGCCCAGATACGCGGGCAGTTGGAGCGCGGCAATCTGCCGATGTTTCATGTAGGCCGCCTGGCTTTAGTGAATGTGGCCCTGCTTACTTGGCGTGAGCTGCATCTGTTTCCCAGCCCAATTATGACGAAAGACGCTTTTGCCAAGGCTTCGGGATTGCGTGAGCAGCAGGTGGAGGCACAGCTGGACAGGGGCAACCTGCCGCACAGATATATTGGCCGCCTTGTCTTGGTCGATGTGGCCGAGCTGGTCCGTCAGTGCCAGGCCCAACAGAACGGAACTTCCTGTTACTAATCCATCCAGTATCGGAGTTCCCATGGACTACACCCAGATTAACCGGGATGTGGTGGCGGCACTGGAGGGGGACGGGGCGCTTAGCCTCGTCCTCAAGGCCACGTCCAATATCTACCGGGAAGGAACCTGCCCCAAGTGTGAACGCAAGACGGTCTGGATCAGCGCCGAAAAGCCGATTGTGTTGCGCTGCGATCGCGAGGACAAATGCGGCTACCAGGAGCGGGTCCGCGACCGCTATCCGGATCTCTTTGAAAACTTCTCCAAGCGTTTCCCCTCCAGTGACGAAGACCCCAAGGCCACCGCCAGGGCCTATCTGTCCATCCAGCGCGGCTTTCCCACGGCGGATATTGAAGACTGGTTTGACCAGGGGTTTTACAGATTGCCGGACAGTACCTGGGCCGAAACCGTGCGCTTCTATCTGTACGGCGGCAAGGAGTACTACTGGGAACGGATTATTGATAAAGCCCATGTGGAGAAGGCGGGCCAAAAAGCGCACTTTAAAAAAGGCGGTAGCAGTAGGGGAAAACACTGGGCACCACCAGGGCAGGAAATCCAGCCAGAAGACAAGATATTCATTGTTGAAGGCATTTTCCACTGCATCGCCATGACTCTGGCTGGCTATAATGCTGTGGCGGCCTTCAGCTGTTCCAACCTGCCGCGGGCGCTGATCGAAAAGAATAAAGGCCAGGGGATTACCTGGTGTCTGGCCTATGACGACGAGCCCGGTGCGCGCAAGCACGTTGCCAAGTATTACAGAGAACTCAAAGACCGGAATGAAAGGGCCGAAGTCCTGCAGACCGGCAGCCGCAAAGACTGGGATGACCTGTACCGGGAAAAGCGGCTCAACGATTCAACTCTTGAGGAATGCCAGTGGCGGGGACGGGTATTTATTGCGCAATCCCCCAAGCGCAAAGCTTATGCGCTGTATGGCTGGAAGCCCTTTGGCAAAACCGTGATTGCCCACGGCGACAGGCTCTATGCCGCTAGGTTCTCCCTGGAGGAGTTTAACAAGGCCAATGATAACGACCCATTCGATTGGGATTTTTCCTGGGATGCCTTCAACCAGGCCACCAAAGTCGAGCAGATTTCCAACTGTGTACCGGAATTTCAATATACCGAGATCGACCGCCTGACCGGCGAGCGGCGTTACTTTTTCCAGATACAAAAAGCCGGTAGCAAACGCAATTATCTGGGGGCCTTCTCCCCCAATGCCTTGTCCGACCCCCGCGCCTTTGGCCTCGCGCTGTTGTCCCATACCGATGGCGGCAGCTTCGAGGGTGGAGCGGGCGATTTAAAAATTCTCAAGGCGCGCTGGCTGGATGGGGAGGTGGCCCGTGTGACCACTTTACCGCATATGGGCTTTGACGAGGATTCCGGCACTTATATTTTCCCCGGCTTTGGCTATCGTCAGGGAAAATTTTTGCCCGCCAATGCGCACGGTTTTTTGCAGTTGGGCGACACCGCCATTAAAACCACCTTTGAAGATATGCCGGTGTGCCACAGCGACCAATTCAGCAGTAGTTGGTGGTCAGATTTCGTTACGGTATTTCATTTCAACGGAATTGCCGCGCTGGCTTACTTTACCGCCAGCCTGTTTGCCCGCCAGATCAAGGAGCAACACCAGGCGTTTCATTTCCTGGAACTCACCGGGGAAGCGGACGCGGGCAAGTCCACGTTACTCCGCTTTCTCTGGAAGTTGTTGGGGCGCGACAACTACGAAGGGGTGGATCTGCTCAGCACTTCCATTTCCAGCTACGGGCGACAACTGGGCAAGGTCAGCAACCTGCCGGTGGTGGTGATTGAAAGCGACCGTGAAACCAACGGCAGCACCGGCGGCAGACCGGGCAAATCCTTCGACTGGGACATTTTCAAAAAGGTCTATGACCTGGACGGGGTGATCGACTCCCGCGGCGTTAAGACCAATGACAACAAAACCCACGACCGCCTGTTTCGCGGCACCCTGGTGATCAGCCAGAACGCCACGGTACAGGCTTCCGCTGCGATGCTCTCGCGCATTGTGCATCTGCACTGCACCACTGCTCACAAACGCCCCGAGAACCGCCCCCTGGCCGATCGTCTCAAGCGCGAGTCAGTAAAAAACCTGGCCGGCTACCTGCACCGCGCGCTGACCTGCGAGGATGCCTGGCTGGCCCGGTTTTTTGCCGCCTTTGACCGCCACCGGGAAACCCTCAGTGCTGACGGCGGCATTACCCAGGGCCGCGTGATCGACTGTCACGCGCAATTGATGGCCGCGGTGGACGCCCTGCAGGTCTTGCTGCCGGCCTGCAGTGGCGATCTGCTCCGTGCAGTACAAGCGCATTTACAGGAACGCGCCCGCGACCGCCAACGCCGCCTCAATAATGATCACCCCATCGTGGAGCAGTTCTGGGATACCTACCACTTTATCAATGACCAGGTGATGCACATCGATGATCAGGACGGTGAACGGGACCTCCCCATCGAGCGCCTGAACCACAGCATCGACCCCGCCTTAATCGCCATCAACCTCAATGAGTACCTGGAGCATTGCCGCAAACGGGGCCAGGAGCTGGTGCCGGTGGCCGAACTCAAGCAGCTGCTGCCCACCAGTCAGCGTTATCCGTTTGAGAATTGCAAAAAGGTCAGATCAAGGCGGGACCAGGGTTCATTCCCCAGGTGCTGGGTATTTCGGAAGAGCGGCGGGACTGGCCAATGAATATTCGATTTGTGTTTTTTTTGCCCGAAGTAGGCGGGTTGTTTTAGGGGGCGGGTACCCTTGAAAAACCGGGCACAAGTGGAAGAGATTTAGAAAATAGTAATAAAAACACACTAAATCAATAAGTTACATAGAGATATCGATGGGCACAAACATGGGCACAGAGTGGGCACAGGTGGGCACAGCGAGAAGGGCACAAGTGCCCAAAATTTTCAAAAAGTGGGCACAGGCCGGATTGTCCGCAAAGCCAGTAACCACGGGGGCTGCAGCGATTTCCCAAAAACCTTGTGCCCATCTGTGCCCAAACAGTGGGCACAAGGAAATATGGCTGCAGGCCGCATGGTTCCTAGATATAGGAAAGAAAAAGACGCCTTGTGCCCGTTGTGCCCGGTTTTTGAGAGGGATACGCCCCCCAAGTTTGTTTAAGGAGAAAACAGCCATGAGCACCCAGCTTTATGCGGTGATCCGCGAAGACTCCAGATACTTCTATCAGAACCCGCCCCGGCGGGCGCTGCCGTTCCCGGTGACAATCCTCGACACCACGGACAGTTATCGTGTCAGCGGGAATGGTGAACAGTACCGCCTTGATGACCTTTGCCTGTTTGTAAAAGCGGGTAATCGTTACCGGCCCCTGAACGGGGAGGCGGTGTGATGACGTTCTGGCGCTATGTGATTGGCCTGGCGGCGCTGATTTTCTGCGGTACCTCGCTGGTGTTTTCGGTGGGCCTGTGGATTTCTATTCCCGCCGGGGAGGCTGGAAAGCTGGTGGCGGGATTAACCGCCTGTGCGCTGGAGCTGTGCAAGTTTGCATTCGCGCCTTTTGGATTGTGGCTGCGGGCCCAGGGGCGCGCGCTGGGCTATGTGCTGCTGTTGCTCTGGCCGTTGCTGGTGGTGATCAGTATTGCGGCCACGGTGGGGTTTCTGGCCGGCCATACTGCCCAGCAACAACAGTTGAACGTTCAAGGCAGTGTGGAATACCAAACGTTTACACAGAAGCTGACCAGTATTGAACAGCAAATCACCAGCCTAAACAGTGTCATCAAAACCGACGCAAAGAACGGCTACCGGCAGCGGGCGTTGAAAACGGTTGAACGGTTGGCGGCACTGGAGCAGCAGCGCAATCAGGTGCTGGCCCAGCTCAACACCCTGCGTGTGCCGGCCACAGACAGCGCCCAGGCCGCCTTTGCCAATCTTGCAGCGCTGATCCATATCAACCCCGCAGCGCTGCAGCAGGGCGGCCTGCTGGCGTTGGCCATTGTGACAGATGTGGTTGGCCTGGTTGCGCTGCTTGCGTTTAATGGTTCAGGAACGTTCAGCGCCCGGATTGAACGTTCAGCCCCAGCTTCTAAACGTTTAGCTCCCAGCGTTGAACGTTCAACCACACCCCCTAAACGTTCAGGCCAGAGCGTTGAACGTTTAGCCTCAACTTCTAAACGTTTAGCGGAGGACGCTGAAGGTTTAGCCCCAACTTCTAAACGTTTAGCCGAGGACGTTGAACGTTCAGACTCCATTTCTAAACGTTCAGGCCAGAGCGTTAAACGTTCAACGCCAATTTCTAAACGTTTAGCGCCCACCGTTGAGCCGCAACAAACGGTTGTAAATAACGCCAAACGCACTTCCGAGCTGAACCCGCAGCAAACGGAACTGGCCACCCGTATCCGCCGTGGTGAGTTTGGCCGGCGCCCGGTATTGCGCCAGATCAACCGGGCCGTGCGCGGCGGCAATCTGGTGGTGAAACCCGTGTTCGATTTTCTTATGGCCAGTGGTGATTTAATCCGCAAGGGGCGCGGCTTTGCCTTGGTGGCGCACCAAGGGGAGGGGAGATCATGATTGCAGCGACACGTCGGCGCAGGGAAAAGGCGCTAAAATCCACAGAATACCGTAAAGGTTGACAAGTGAAATGACAGTGGCAAATACTGTGGGCACTCTCAAAACCAACGGCGGTTTCCGCCCCAGCCTCGTTAGTGCTGGTTTTTTTGTGCCTGCAGTATCGTCCTGTGCAGTACGGTCGGGTTTTGGCCGGGTGGACAACGGGGAATAGAATACCCGAAAGGGAAATATCCGTGGCGGCTCCGTTGGGCCGAGAGTGACACCCGGCCACCAGTTCTCAGTTGGTGGTCGCGCTACCTTAAAACCAACGGAGGCAATCATGTCAAAACGTCAACCCCAATCCGCCCCGGCGGATCATGAGCTGCGGCTTTCCCCCACCCAGTACGCCCACTTTACCGAGGGCGATGGCCTGTTTATCCAAGGCCCGAAAGGGAATACCGTGGGCTTTGTTCACGAAACCAACTTCGACAACTCCCTGGAAACCCTGGCCCTGCGGGACCGTATGGAGGACGCCTGCGCGCGGCTGTATTTTGTTGCCGCTGCGGTGAGTCCCGGCAATGGCACCCTGGAGCTGAACCCCAAGGCACAACTGGGGCTCAACCAGATCATTTGCCAGATTCGCGAGCTGTTGACGACTGCTAAACGCCACTAATGATAACCAGTGAGGGCGGCGGTGGCCGCCCTTTGTATTTTTTTGCGTGTGTGGAGGTTGTGCTGGTAAAGCGAGTAAATATAGGGTGTGACAAATACTGGCCTGTTCCGGAATGGTGGTTTCGATAACCGTTTTCTACTTTGTACGATTGTATCAACTCTGTGTAGTAGCCTGGTGTAAATTTAAAAATTTTGAGTAGGTGACGCAGAATTGATTCCGAGTTAGCAATCAGGATAATATTGGTTGCGGAGACCACTATATAAATATCAGTCACAACAATGAATATCCTGCATGTCAACAATAGTTAAAGAGAAAATTGCTCCGCGTGCTGTAATTGTCGATACAAATATTCTGTTTGACCAAGATAAATCCAACGTGGTTCATCCAGATTTTGATAAATTTTGGTCAGAGCATGCGATAGAAGCCAATTTGAAATTAATGTTACCCGAAGTTGTTATTGGTGAAGTATTATTTCAGCAAACGACCTCCGCACTGAAAACCCTATCTAGAGTAAACGATTCATTTGGTCGGCTTTCTAAATATACTGGGAAATCCTACTCACATAGGGTTACCGAAAGCAGGCTGCGAAGGGAGATCAAGAAGCGCTTTCTCTCATGGGCAAATTCTAAAAATTATAAAGAAATTTCAACACCGATTAATGAGATTGATTGGAGTAATATAGTTCACTCTTCAATTTGGAGAATTCCACCATTCTCTTATGATCCAAAGAAAGAGAGTCTAGAAAAAGGATTTAGGGATGCACTAATATTGGAAACGGTAGTTTCTTATTGTGAAAATGATCTGGAGAATAAAATTGTATTTATCACAAATGATGGCTTGCTTAGAGAGGCGTCAGAGAAAAGGCTCCAAGAAGATGAAACATTTATTGCTTTCGAGTCACTTGTTGATTTCGAAGCTAATTTAAGATTAGAGAAGGAGAGTCTAGAGCAGACATTTATTAAGTCTGTAGTGAAAAAGGCTGCCAAAAAGTTCTTTAAATCTGGAGATAAAAACAGTCTTGTATACAAGCTTGATCTAAGTGGTCAAATAAAAAATAAGTTTGCTAATAAATTTAAAAATCCACAAACTTTAATGTCGGAGGATTCTGAAGCGGATTTCGACTCAGATTACGATTGGAAATCAGTTTCACCAAGATATTTTGGAATAGATGGGAATCCACAATTTCAAAAAATTGAAAACGACCATACGTTTATATGGCTTTCCAAGATAAGAGTTCATCAAGAATATGAATGTGAGTCTGGTTGGGATAATGAAAAATATGAGTTTACTCATGAAATATTTTTTAATATTTTCTGGCAGTCAAACATTTCAGTGAACCAGCGATTTACGAAAATGAAATTGATTAGCATAAAGCATGTTGAGTCTAAGTTTACTCGAAAAAATGAATAATAATCATAATCACGCAGCCCAAATTTTTTCTACACTTTAATTTTCTAGCGTTGTGGTCGTTAATTTTTCATAAGAAGATAAGTAAAATGATAGTTGATGACGTTATTGATAAAATTGGTGAGGGTGGTCCAAAGAGTTATTACTATTTCGAAACTTTTGTCCGGCATCTTTTAAAGGGGCATATAGAAAAGGATAATAAGAAATTTTCATTTTCAAATAAATTGGGAAGAGTTGGAGATGCATTTGCACCTGATGGATTTGACGATTTTGATGGACCTACTTTAATTGAAATTGTATTTAATTTACCTAGGGTTTGGTTTCGGAATTTCAAAGAGGTTATACTGCCTCTGATCCAAAATGAGTACTCGAAAAATAAGTTCAATAATGTTTTAATTATTTCTGCTAAACCAATCCCAAAAATATTATTATCTAACTTTCGTAAAGGGGCAGAAAGGAATCAACTGCCTTTCAAGGTGGTATTCTGGGGTCCTGCTGACCTTAATAGCGTGGCGGCAAAGAACAGAAAATTAGTAAATCAAATTTCCGGTAATCTTTTTTCTTTGAGGTTGTCATCCGCTATATCGAATCCAGTTAAGGATTGGAAAAAAGAGCGAGAAGAAATAATAGATAATTTAAAGTTCTGCTATAAAAAAGGTCAGTTTTCTTTATTCTTAGGTGCAGGAGTTTCAAGTAGCGCGGGAATGCCGAATTGGAGCACATTACTAAATTCTTTGTTCGTCACTTATCTTACGCAAGAATTTGATGGGGATACTGCGATGGGGGATAAAGATATAGGTGACCTTGTTGATAGACTAAATAGCATTGATGAGCCTTCCGCATTGATGGCTGCGAGATATCTCCGGAAAGGATTGTCAAAAAGTGATGGCGAAGCAAAGGAGTTCATAGAGGCTGTTACTAAAAATCTGTACAAATTACGAAGTGTCAATTTTCCTGTCGATTCAGCTCTATTAAAATCGATAGCTTCAATGTGTCTTCCAAGGCGAACAGGAGCTAAAGTTAAGTCTGTTGTCACCTATAATTTTGATGATTTACTTGAGAGGCAGCTAATCAAAAATTCTATATTACATAGATGTATTTATACCAACAATGAAAATTATGATCCAGATGAGCTTCCTGTCTATCATGTTCATGGGTTCCTGCCGGAAGATAGGAAGTCATATGATGACTTAGATAACTCCACACTGGTCTTCTCAGAGGAGGGTTATCATCAGATTTACTCCGAATCTTATCACTGGTCAAATCTTGTTCAGCTAAACTCATTTAGAGAAAGCAACTGCCTCATGATAGGTCTGTCAATGACAGATCCAAATCTAAGGCGATTACTGGATATATCTTCAAAAAATATTGAACGAAGTAAACATTTTGCTTTTATTAAAAGGCTTTCTTCAAGTGAGTTCTGCTATGTAAATATTGGTGAAAATGAATCAAAGGTTATTAAGAATACAAAGTCTGCAGAAAGATTTTTGCAGCGTCATCATACTTTAAATGAAGAGTTAATGAAGGAGCTGGGCGTAAAAATTATTTGGTATGAAACGTACAATGAGATTCCGGAAATTATTAAGACAGTGTCAAAGCATGAGGCTTAATACGCATCACAACGAACAAACCGATGAATTTAATTTTTGCGTGCGTGGGGATTGTGCTGGTAAAACAAATAAATATAGAGAGTTACAAATACTGATCTATTCCGGGGGTGGTGGTCTTGATGGCCGTTTTCTATTTTATACGATTGTATCACTTCTGTTTAGTTATTTGATTTTTATCATAAATTTTAACTAAGTGGTGCAGAATTGCTATCTGAGATAGTAATCAGAATAATAGTGGTCACGGTGACCAATATATAAGTTTAAGTACCATGCAATCGAGAAGTTAGCGAATGGATTTGATCAATAAAAATGGGTATTCACTAAAAAAACTAAATAAGATAAACGTTGTTCTTGGGAAAAATGGCTGTGGTAAAAGTACTGCGCTAAAGAAAGTTCAACAAGCATTAGAAAGTGGCGAGGAAGTTAAGAATTCAAAATATATCACTCCTGAAAGAGGTGGCGCTCTTAAATATGATCCCAGCATAGAGCAGAATACAGTCAACAACCCTTATTGGTTGTCAGGGGAACTCAGGAGAAATCAATTTTCCCAGTTTAAACAGCAAACTGTCTTACAATTCAGAAATCTTGAACTTTTAAGCCTTCGTGAAATTGAACAAAATCCAAAGATAAGGGATAATCATGAATATACATTTCAATCAATTGTAGACGCAATTAATACATTACTTGATAACATAGAAATTCGACGTGAAGGATCAGATTTTAATATTTATAATCAAGCTGATAATTCAAAGATTGAGCCAGATGCAATAAGCAGTGGTGAATCAGAACTAATCGCCCTAGGCATAGAGTGTCTGGTATTTGCAAAGGAAAGCGTTGACGGAGAGGAAAATATCCTCTTTCTAGATGAACCAGATGCGCATTTACATCCTGATTTACAAGTGCGTCTCGCAATGTTTCTCAGAGAGCTAGTAGAGGAAAATAATTTTAAAGTTGTTATGGCCACACATAGCACATCGTTCTTGGCTGCATTTGAATCGTATCCGGGAGTATCAATAGAGTTTATTTTACCTAACCAAACGGAGATTGATTTTAAAGTAGTTTCAGAGACATATAGACGAATACTTCCGATTTTTGGTGCTCATCCGTTATCCAATTTATTTAATGAATCACCTATCCTATTAGTTGAAGGGGAAGATGATGAAAGGATTTGGCAGCAGGCAATTCGCACATCGAAGGGATCTCTCAAGATATACCCCTGTGCAGTAGACAGTATCGACCAATTAAATAAATACGAAACCCAAGTGTCAAGAATAATAAATTCTATTTATGATTCCGCTAAAGCTTTTTCATTAAGGGATAGGGATGATGGTGAAGAAGATATAAATGATACTCCCCCAGTTGTCAGGATGCGCCTATCATGCAGAGCAGCAGAAAACTTGCTTCTCGCAGATGAATCTTTAGCAAAGCTAGAAATAGATTGGGAAACACTTAAGTCAAAAATCGAAGTATGGATTTCAAATAATGATCATCATTCCCATCATCAAGTTATGGCCACATTTAGAGATGAAGGCTATGATCGTAAGATGTTTAATTTAAAGAAAATAAGAAATGACTTGATGGGAATCATTGAAAGTAATAAGCCTTGGGAAGTTGTAGTTGGTCAAGCCATTGCAATTACCGAATATATTGATAACCCAGCGCCAAACTCAATCCAAGATTACTTAGGTAACAAGCTAGTATGTGCGATATTAAAGCACTAACAAGCACGTTAGTCAGGACGCTCTCAAGCTCATGCCTATTATGCGAACGTTAAATACCAAAGGATGCATCATGGACATAATTTTACCAATCAATAATTCTCTTACTCTGATTACACGGTTAAGAGAAATATCAAAAAACATTAATGAAACAGAAATAAAAAAATGTGCTGGCTGACTTGAGTCTTGAGATTGCAGATG
This sequence comes from Microbulbifer sp. MI-G, assembly GCF_030440425.1. NCBI lineage: Bacteria > Pseudomonadati > Pseudomonadota > Gammaproteobacteria > Cellvibrionales > Microbulbiferaceae > Microbulbifer > Microbulbifer spongiae. Next base: position 2,490,950 of record NZ_CP098023.1, on the reverse strand, counting down.
CGAAAATAGCCACTGCTGATTTGAAAGAACAAATCGTCAAATTAAAATAATTTAACGGTAAATAGAGCTTAAAGCTATGAAACTTTTTATTACAAGTGTTAAACGAGTTATAAGCTTAACGACATCACCTGTATTGTATGTTGCTGTTGGAACCAAGAATGATACTGATGAAGGCACAGTAGATGGACAATTTGAAGTAGAAATAAAGGGTGTAGACTTTATGAAATTGCCATTGGAAGAAATAGAATCTATGGCTATCGCTCGTGTAGAAAAGATAATTCGAAAGCGCGAATAAAAAATTTCTTAAGCGCACTGAACAAACATAGAGTCATTGCCATACTGGATACTGAAAATGTGGCATCTTATCGTTTACTGGAGAAGTTAGACTTCAGAAGAGAGGCTCATTTTCACAAAAATATATTTTTCAAAGGTATGTGGAAAAGTGAATACTTGTATGCATTACTTGGTTCTGAGAGAGAAATGGCAGAATCGATAAAGTTGAATTCCTAACCCGCCCCCACACACCACCATATATGCGGGTCCGCATACACACGAGTGTATTTTCTCACCAACCAAAAATTGACGCAAAAACACACCAACCCATCGAACTCCCAGCACACCCTGGCCTCAAATCCTCAAGCATCACCAGCAGAGCATAACAGCAGGTGATCATTTTTTGGCCGCCCTTTGCGAACTACCCGCTATTCGGGTCGCGCTTCTGGTTCCCACTGTGCCACAAGCACCAGATGCGCCAATACCCAACGCCGCTGGGGGATACCCAGTTGGGCGTACCCTTGTGCATAGCGGGCAGGCAATACTTGTACACGATCATCGCGTTCGTCTGCGAGCGTGAGGGCTTGCAGGGAAACTTGCAGGGCGTTACACCAGTCCATTAATAACGCGGCCGGGATTACCTGGTGGCTGAATTCCATTTTCGAGAGCGCATTGTTTCGGACTTGTAAGCGGTGGGTCAATGCCTTGCCGGTGAAAACGTGTGCATACCACCTTGGCCCGAGTACATGTGAATTATGGCAAAAACGGTAAAAGAAAAGGCGAATTGTGATCATTAGGGAATCCAGCGAATATTTCGACCCTTGTTAGGGCGTATCCCCATCTCGGGTATTTACGTTGTGCATTATTTATTGCTAAATAGTTCTGTTAGTTACACATCATGGAAATGACAGTTTCAGTAAGACAGGCAGGGTTGAGCTATGGCAATAGAAAAGGAAGTCGCCGCTAAGGAATCACTCTCTAACCTAATAGATGCCCGCGTAGAGGCACGGGCGCCCCTGGAGTTCACACTGCGCGAGGGTTTATCAGAAACCGATAAACTGCTGGCGCTGGTGCAGTATACCTTTGTGGGGGACCCCAATACGTTAAACCCGGATGCGCGGGCGGGCTGTTATGTATTGATGGACCTGATTCGCGCCCGTGTTCAGGAAGTGGGGCAGATAACCACAGGGTGCCAATAAAAAGGCGAGGGCGCTTGAATACCCAGGGAAAACCCTGGGCCGGTCGCGTTCAACAATAACAGGCTCACTGCTTACTTTGTCTTATAAGCGTTAAATCAATGGATAGCTTTTCACACACAAAGAAAAGATGGCTGGATCAACATCAAGCCGCGCTGATTGCGGACCTGAAAAAAGATAATCTTGTACGGGTGATCCTTACCCTCCTGGCAGGTATAGCCGCGGTGCTCTGTGGCCTTTTGCTGTCCCCAGCCCTGAGTGCCGATGTATTGCTGGTGGGTTTGGGGATGCTGCTGGTGGGTTTATCCATTGAGAAATTAGTGAGCAGGAAACTCCGGCGTTTGATCAGAGATAGGGAGTAATACCGGCGCACCGGGTGAAGCAATCGCAGCGCGTTGTTAGCCGGTCTTGTGCACCTGTTTGAGCAGTTCCTGCTGTTCCAGGGGCGGTAGTGAGCGCAGAAAATCCACCGTTGCCAGTCGCGCCTGATAGCGGGAGGGGGAAATGGAGTGGCTGAAGGTGAGCTTTGCCACGAAATAGTGCCCGCACTGGGGGTTGGTGCAGGTGCAGTAGAGATCGATCACTTTCGGGTCAATCTCGTTTCTGCTGTTAATGATTGCCTTGTGTCCGCAAGCCTCACATTTCACGCGCATTGGTCGTCCTCCCAAGGCCCATAAAGAAAGTTTACCACGGGATTACCTTTTGAGAGGTAAATATTATGCGTTTGATGGAAATTCCGGTTTTGAAAACTGAATCCTGCGCCCCTGGGGCAGGTGGGCATTCAAAGCCAGAAACACGTCCTGCATCGGTACCACCTCGTTTTCGTAGTAGACGCGGCTGATCTTTTCGATATCGCCGAAGCCGCCCACGTTTTCCGGCATCACACCCGCCAGTACGGGCTGGATGCGCCACATACTGATTACATCGTTGCGGCTTAAATTCTTGACCCGCTCGAATTCATCTTTGGTGGCAATCTCCCCCACCGGGATAATCTGCACCGACTTTTCCTTGCCGTCCGGAATATTCACAAACAGGGAGCGGAAGTTGCCCGCCCCCTTGCTCTGGCGCACCTGTTCCTTGATCAGCTGTTCGTCTTCCGCGCTCAGGTTTTTATCGGCGGTATAGAAGACATAGCCCATATGGGCGCCATTGCGGTAATACTTGCGCCGGAACAGGGTGCTGTCTTCGTTCAGTAACACCGCCTGCACACCGCCGAGATACTGGGGCCTGCCGTAGATCTGTTGCTTGGGGTCGTACTCCTTGAGCTGGATCACCTCGCCGGGGGCGAACAGTACCGGGTTGTCGCCGTTGGGTTGCAGCAGGCAGTAGCGGTCCGCTTCCTTGCGGCGGCGCATATTCAGGGCGGGCAGGTGTTGCAGGCGCAGTACCTGGCCAAAGGGGTTGAGAATTTTCTGGAAATAACAGTGCCCGAACACGGCGTGATCAAAGCCGGCATTGGCCAGGTCTTCGGGCGGGAGCACTTCGTTGGCAATATACCATTTGCGCAGCATATTGCGCTTAAAGTAGGGGATGGTGCCGTGGTAGGCACTGGCGCCGAGCAGTTTCATCAGCCCCCTCAGGGACACCGGCGGGATATAGTAGTCGCCGTGGGGCTCCAGAAAGGTGCCCAGGTAATCGGCCAGGTTGTTGTCCAGCACCGGTTCCGGATCGCCAAAGCTGAACACCCTGGGGCTGTTTCCGCTTGCTGCCGCTGGCTGCGACGTCTTTGTTTTGCGGTGGTATCTGCGCTTGCGTTTTTTCATGGCGAGGTCCGGTTAAGCGGCGAAGGCCCAGGTGGACTTGCGCCGGTTGCGGTTCAAAGGTTCGTTGCTGAGCGCGTGCATCACCGCCCAGGCCACATCCGCGTGGCCGGTGGTGCTGGTGCGGTTGGCGGCATAGGTGATCTGGTCCTTGCCGGTGGTGGTCTGGTGGATCTGTAAAAACGCCTGGGGAATATCCGTGTGCTCGGCGTCCCATTGGATGCGCTGGCTTTCCACCACATCCTGGGTCTTGAGCACCAGGGCGGTTTTGGTTTCCAGGCCGTAGTGAATGGGTGTGGCGCGGGGAAAGAAATTCTGCACCATCTCGAACACGCCGTGGCCGGGGCCGGTGCAGTCGATACCGATAAACTGCACATTGTATTTTTCCGTCAGTTCCCGTATCCGGTTGGCCTGGTACTGCCAGGCGCGGTTGCGCAGGACAATTTTTTCCAATACCCGGAATTTGTCCCCCTCCTTGAGCGGTGGCGCCACCACCACAATGGCGGCACCGTCGCCACTGCGGGAGGGGTCGTAACCGATCCAGACCGGGTGGTTGCCGTAGGGGCGTTTCTGTTTCGCATGAAAGTCCACCCAGATTACATTGGTGTCCACCGCGGCGGCGAGCAGATCGTTGAGGTTGAAAACGGATAGTCCCGCTTCCAGGAAGGCGCACATAAACAGGTTGTTAAATTCGGCCTCGCTGTACTCGTTGCGCAATTCGTCGATATCGAACAGGTCGCAACCTTGCTCCGCGGCATCCTCCAGGGTCACCATATTGCGCCAGATCTTATCCGGCCCCAGCAGTCCGCGGTTCAACGCCTCGCGGCTCAGTTCAAATTCCACTTTGGTTTTGCGCCGCTCGTTGTAGCGCTCGCCGCTCCACATGGGATAGGCACCGTGGCTCTTTACGGACGGTGTGGAGAAGTAGGTTTTGCGCCACTTTTTCTGCGACGCCATGCCGCTGGCAAGTTTGTTGAGACGTTCGAAATCGGGAATCCAGAACACCTCATCCACGTAGAGATGGCCGTGGTAGCCCATTGCGGTGCGGCCATTGGTGGAGACAAAGCGCAGCTCGGCACCATTGGACAGGGCGATAAAGTCCGCGCCCTTTAATTCGATCCCGAAGTATTGGCTGGCGAAGCGGAGAATATAGGCTTTGAAAATCTCCGCCTGGCTGCGGCTGGCGGACAGGAATACTTGGTTGTCGCCACTGACAATGGCGTCCTCGAACGCTTCCCAGGCAAAATAATAGGTGGCGCCGATCTGGCGGCTTTTGAGGATAAAGCGGGTGCGCTGGTTTTTGTTGGCGTGCCAGCGGTGCTGGTATTCAAAGAAGAGTTCCTTGCGGATTTCCTCCAGTTGCTCCGGTGTGATCTCGCTGATATCGTTTTTGGGTTTGCGCTTTTTACTTTTGCCACCGCTTTCGCCACGACTGCCCGCGGCCTTTTCCCTGGCAGTGCGCGCTTTTTTCAGGTCGATGCCGGCCAGTTTGTCGAGCAGATTGCCGAGCTTTTCAATTTCTTTGTAGTCCTCAGCGGATTTGTTGGGCTTTTCCGCCAGCGCAATCAGGCGCCGCGCCGTGGCCTGCTCCACGGTTTCATGCTGCAGCAGGGCTTCCCACTGGCCCTTCTCGGCCCACTGGTACACCACCCGCGCATTGTTCAGGTTCAGTTGCTCGGCAATCTCCTTTGCAGACAGTCGGCGCAGCCAGAGCAACTTGGCGGCGATCTTGATTTCTTGCGGGTAACTGGTCATGGGCGGCAGTGTACGCAATTCGCCGCCGTTGCCGAGGGGGCAAAATTTCTATCAATTTCTATTTTCGCGATTTAGGAATTGATAGAAATCAAAGGGTTTGTTTCCCCGGTTTTCGGCCCTTAGTCTCGCGCCCATTGGTTGAATTCCAACAGACAACACACACGGGGAAATCTCGATGCCGCGAAAGCTCACAACCAACTGGGTCAAGGTGGCCACCAGCGGTCCCACCGTGGATGGCCGCGAGATCCCGGCCCAGGATATTGTGGATATGGCCGAGGGGTATGACCCCGCGGAATACACCGCGAATATCTGGTACGAGCATATCCGTATTTTCGGCAACCTGGGCAAGGTGGTGGCACTGAAGGCGAGGGCGGACGACAAGGGCCGGCAGTGTCTGTTTGCCCGATTGGCGCCCACGGATGAATTACTGTTCCTTAACAACAACGGCCAGAAACTGTTTACCAGTATTGAAATTCAGCCGGAGTTTGCCGGTACCGGCAAAGCCTATCTGGCCGGCCTGGCCGTGACCGATTCCCCCGCCAGCCTGGGCACCACCGAACTGCAATTCAAGCGCGCACTGAAGCCGGACAATTATTTTGCCAGGCCCATCGCGCTGGATGCGCTGGAACTGGAAGACAGCCAGGGGCTCCTCAGCCGCCTGTTGCAGTCGTTTGGCAGGGATGCCCCCTCAGAACCCGAACCGCAAGAGGCCGAACCCATGGACGAGCAACAATTCAACACCCTGAAAACCGCGCTGGAAAGTTTGCAGCAACAATTTGCCCGGCTGGAAAACCGTTTTGCCGGTCAGCCCGAAGCCAGTGGCGGTGATCACCGTCAAGGCGGCGAAAACGGTGCAGATGTCAGTGCTCCGGTGAGTCAAGAGGAATTCCAGTCCCTGCTTGCGCGGGTGGACGCGCTGGCGGAAAAGTTCGGCAAGGGGGGTGATCCCGCAGCGACAAGCCAGACCGAACTCGCAACCCTGTCGCAACAGATTCAGGCCCTGGGCGAACAATTCAACAAGGCCCTCAACACCGAAACCCCCGGCACCATTGTGCCCCAGGGGACGGGCGACGGCGGCCATCCGCGGGTGCTGTAAGCGGTTATCCCTTTTTTCACTCGCACACTCTTTTTTATTGTACGGAAACACAAGCCATGCAACCGAAAACCAAACAACTGTTCAATGCCATGCTGATCGCCATGGCCGCCACCTACGGGGTGGAGTCGGTGGCGGATTCCTTCAGTGTGGTGCCCACCATTGCCCAGGAACTGCAGGACAAGATCGTCGAGAGTGACGGCTTCCTGCAGGAAATCAATGTGGTGCCGGTGGATGAGATCAAGGGCCAGAAAGTGATCGGCTCCGCTGCCGGCCTGGTGCCCAAGCGCACGGATACCGACAACAACGATCGCCAGACCAGCGATGTGTTGTCCCTGGGCAACAAGGACTACGAACTCTTTTCCACCGAGTTCGACACCCATATCAAGTGGAGCACCATCGATGCCTGGGCCAAGTTTCCGGATTTTCAGGAGCGCTACGGAAAATGGGTGCGCAAGGCCATTGCCCTGGCGCGCATCCGTGTGGGCTGGGTGGGCACCAGTGCCGCGGCGGTGACCAATCCCGCCGACAATGCCAACGGCGAGGATGTGAACAAGGGCTGGCTGCAGCTCCTGCGCGAGTACAACGGCGGTGCCCAGTGGTTTGACGGTTCCACCGGCACCGCCACAGCAGGTGAAATCCGTATCGGTCACGGCGGGGATTTCGAGAATCTGGACGCTGCCGTACATGCGCTAAAACAGATGATCAATCCCCTGCACCGCGGTGCCCAGGATCTGGTGGCGATTGTGGGCGAGGAGCTGGTGGCGGAGGAAAAAGCGGCCCTGTACAAGGCCCTGGGGCAAACCCCCACGGAAAAGGAGCGCATCGAAACCGCCGTGGTGACGCGGGTCTACGCCGGCCTGCCGCTGAAAACCGATATCCCCTTTTTCCCGGCACGGGGGATTTTAATTACCAGCCTCGACAATCTCTCCATTTATTACCAGAGCGACAGCTGGCGCCGCTCGGTTGCCGACAACCACAAGCGCAACCGCGTGGAGGATTTCAACTCGGTCAACGAAGGCTATGTGATCGAGGACGAGGAAAAGGCCGCGGGGGTGGAGTTCGCCAATGTGCGACTGCCCGACGGGGCCGGGGGTTGGGCGTAAGCCACCCAGGTTCCCCCGGTGCCGTTTTTTTGCAGGCGCCGGCGGTTTTTTTTAACAGGATCAATCAACCGGGTTTGCACCATGCCGTTTATTACTTTGCAACACCAGCAGCGCGCCCGCGCCCGCGCGGCGGCACAGGCCAGCGCCGCTGCCCCCACCGTGAGCGCGCAGACCGATGTGACGCACAGCCCGGATCGCAGCGTGATTGCAGCGGCCCTGCAGGCGGATCTGCAACTGTTGTCCGAGCGCGCGAACGTGCAGGAAAAAATCGCCCTCAAGCGCCATTTGCTGCCCAAGTATCTGCCCCATGTAAAAGGTTACCGCGAAAGCGGCGCCCAGTATCCGAACCCGCTGCTGGTGTACTGCCTGGTGTGGCTGCTGGATGTGGAGGATATCGAACAGGCTTTAGAACTGGCGGCACTGGCTATTGCCCAGCAGCAACAATTGCCGGCGCGCTTCAATCGCGATTTGCCCACCTTTGTGGCGGAAACCCTGCACGACTGGGCCGAGCGCCAGTACATGGCCAAGCGCAGTGCCAGTCCCTATTTCGAGCAGGTGCTGGAAAACGTGGAGCAGGAACTCTGGCCGGTCACGCACATTATTGTGCGCACCAAACTGTACCGTTTAGCGGCGATGTTTGCGGAGCGCAACGATGCGCCCAAGGCGGCGGTGCAGTGGCTGGAAAAGGCGCAGGCGGTGAACCCGGAAAAAGCCGGGGTAAAAACCTGGCTGGGAAAATTGAAAAGGCAATTGGCGTTGTAACAACTCCCCCACCCGCGCGGGCCGGTGGGGCGTCTGTCGCCCGGTGCGATCAGGCAAACCACTTGGCACCGCGTTTTTAAACAGGTATGCGCACAGTGAGCTTCACCGGCAAATCCGATCACTACTTGGCAACCACACTGGAAAACAACGGGTTTTTTCCGGATCTGGTGTTGGGGGATCTGCAGCGCATGTACCGGATACCGGCGGAATACGATCAGGCAAAAGTGGAGCACCTGCTGCGCCTGGCCATGATCGATGTAAATGACAGCCTGGCGCAACAGCAGGACACCTGGCAGCGGGCAGGATTTTCCACCCTGGCGGCAGTGCCGGCACCGATCATCGGTGGTAAAAGCGCGCTGCTGGTGCAGTACCAGCGCGCGGTGTTCGCCCTGGTCACCGCCATGGCCTTTCGCCAGTTCGCGACGGTGACACGCCGGGAGGTGGGCGAGCACCAGGCCAAGGAAAGCCTGCAGACCGAACAGCTGTACCGGGCGGAATCGGATCAGGCCCTGCGCCGCCTGCGCGGCATCACCACCAATATCACCGCGGAGCTGCTCTGATGGCTTTGGAAAAACTCACCGCCATCACCGCACACCTGCTGGCGGCCAATCTGGTGTCTTCGGAGCAACTGCACAGCTGGATGGAAAACGGCCAGATGGAGCCTGCCAGCAAGCACCTGGGCCAGGGCCTGCGGGTGTGCCGGCAGTCTTACGACGCTGTGATCCAGATTGAGCGCTTTGCCGGTGATCCGGCGCTGCTGTTCGCCCTGGTGACCACCTGGCTGATGGAACAGGACGGCGCGCGCTTTGAGTTGAACCTGCCGGCACCGGATGTGGATGTGGATGTGATCGACGAGCGCGCTGCGGATGTGGAAATCACCATCCGCTTTTCCGAGGACGTGGATCTGGTGGCGGACGACAACGGCCCCATCGCCTACCGGGGCACCCGCTGGGCGGTGGCGCCGGTGCCGGTGGACAGTGCTGAGCAGGTGGCGGTGGGGGACAACAAGGCCCTGCCCACGGATGCCCCCTATGCGCGCGACCCTTGATCTCAGCGGACACCTGACCCTGCGCCGGCAGCTGCAACTGCTGGCGCTGAAGCCGGCCCAGCGCCGGCGACTGGCGGCGACCCTGGGACGCAAGGTGCGGGTGTACAGCCGCAAGCGGCTGCGGGCACAGAAAGATTTGCGCGGTCGCACTTGGGCACCGCGCACAAAACCCCGCAGCGGCAAGCGCAAACTGCTGCGGGGCATGAGCAAGCGCATGGGCCTGCACAGCGACACCCGCGGCGCGGAGATCGGTTACGCCGCCAACGTGACGGGCAAGATCGCCTATGCCCACCAGCACGGGGTGCCCGAAACCTGGAACGCGGCCAAGGCGCACAAGCTGCGCGGCAGGCCGGATTACGAGGCGCCGGCCACGCGACGCCAGGCGCGGGCGTTGAAGCGGGAGGGCTTTGTGGTGCGCCGTAAAGGCGGCAAAAAGAAAAAGCCCACCATGCGCTGGATTACCGAGCAGATGACCCAGGGCCAGGCGGGCCTGATTTTGAAACAGATGCGCGAGGGCGGGCAGTCGAAAAAAAGCTGGGTGATCCCGCTGCCGGAGCGCAGTTTTCTCGGCGCTAATGCGCGCGAGATCGAGGCGCTCACCAATAGGATTTTTGATGAAACACTGGGACGCATGCAACGGGAATACGCGCTTGCGAGAACGAATCCACCGATACACATTGACCGAGGATAAGGCCATGGCACTGGGAAAAGTGACCGTCAACAACCTGAATCTGGGCCAGGGCAGTTTTGATGAAATCGAACGCAAGACTTTGTTTCTGGGTGTGGGTCATGTCAGCAGCGACACGAACACCGAAGACGTTACGGACACGGTAATTGCGCTGAACAGCCAATCCGATCTGGACCAGCTGTTGGACAGTGATGATTCACAATTGAAAACCCAGGTGGCCGCGGCCCAGGCCAACGGCGGTGAAAACTGGCAAGCCTGGGCGCTGCCCATGACGGTGGACGACGATTGGCGGGATGCGCTGGATCTGGCCCTGCACAGTGTGTCTCCGGAACTGGTGGCACTGTGTACCCCGGCGGGGTCGGCGAGTGATCTGGAAACCGCGTTTGCCAAAGCCGAGTCCGTGCGCACGGACCAGGGGCGCCGCCTGGCAGTCCTCAGCGCTACCCCCGGTATCGATGATACCGAGCAGACCTGGAGCGATTACCTGGCCGCGCAGGCCGCTATGGTGCAGCCCGTCAAAGCCTATCGGGTGTCCGCGGTGCCCCTGTTGCACGGCAATAATCTGGGCGTGCTGGCGGGGCGCTTGTGCAACCGCGCGGTGAGTATTGCCGATACGCCCATGCGCGTGGCCACAGGCCCGCTGCTGTCTTTGGGATCGGTGCCCAACGACAGTGCCGGCGTGGGCCTGGACAACGCCCTGTTGGCGAGCCTGGACGCGCTGCGGTTGTCTGTACCGCAAACCTATGCGGATTACCCCGGCACCTTTTGGGGCGACTGCAATTTGCTGGACGCGGAGGGCGGTGATTACCGCGTCATGGAAAACCTGCGCGTGGTGGACAAGGCCGCGCGGCAAATCCGCCTGCTGGCCATCAGCCGGATCGGCGACCGCCTGTTAAACAGCACCCCGATTTCCATTGCCTCCAACAAAACCTATTTCTCCCGGCCCCTGCGCGCCATGGCCCGCAGCGTGAAAATCGGTCCCAGCGTGTTTCCCGGTGAAATAAAAGCGCCCAGGGACGGCGATATCGAAATTGTGTGGCCGACCCGGCACAAGGTGGAAATCTATTTGCGCGTGACCCCCTACAACGCCCCCAAGGAGATCGAGGCCAATATCGCGCTGGATTTGAGTACCGTCAATTTGTAGGGGCGATGACAACAAAACCGCAGGATTAACGTTAAAGGGAGTGTTTGTTATGTCCAAATTATCCGGCCGCGATATCGATGTCACTATCGGCAGTTACCGCGTCAATATCGATGAGGCCAGCCTGTCCATAGAGGATGCCACCGAGGCCACAAAAACCCGCGGGGTGCCCGACGGGTTTATCGAGGGCGAGGTGTCGGCCACGGGGGAACTCAAATTAAACAGCGGCGAGTTCGCCACGATTCTGGACGCGGCCAAAGAGGCCGGCAGCTTCCGCGATCTGCCCACCTTCGATCTGGTTTTCAATGCGGAGTCCAGCGACGAAGCCCTGAATATCGAAGCCTTCGACTGCAAGCTGCGCCTGTCGGATCTGCTCAATGCCGGCCAGAACAGTGAGCGTTTGATGCACACCGTGACCTTTGAAGTGACCGGGCGCGAGTTTGTGAAGGTCAACGGCGTGCCCTATTTGCGCCAGGGGGAAATCGAGCGGCTGAACTAGAGGTGCAGCATGGCGGATATCACGGACCGGGCTTCGCAGTTGGAAGAGCAACAGCGCAACCGCGCCCTGGCGGCGCAGCAGGCGCGCGGGCATGCCAATGTGCCCGGTGCGAAGTATTGCCAGGAGTGCGCGGTGCGCATACCGCCGGCGCGGCGCGCCTTTGGCGGTATCACGCGCTGTATTGACTGCCAGTCCTTGCAGGAAATGAGGGAGCGCAGATGAAACAGCCAAACTACGCGCAGCTGCAAACTGCGATCGATCGCAAAGGCTATCGATTTTTTCAACAGGGCGATTTCAATCTGAATCTGATCGGCATTCGCAGCGCGGATACCCGCGCGAATCGATTCAATGATCACCTGGCGGTGGCCTGGCGCTTCGGGGGCGCACCCCATTGCCTGGTGTTTGCGGCCACCACCGATCCGGGCAGCTACTGGCGGCAACACCCGGTGCAGGTCAACGGCACCGCCATACTGGTGCCGGGGCAGTACGCGGGCCTGTGGCAACTGGGTTTGCACCGCGGCCAGTACCGCGCCCTGGTGCAGCGCGCACCGGCGCGGGTGTACCGGGACAACAACCGCGACCGGGTGCTGGATTTTGACGGGTCGATTGAGGGCGGCCTGTTCGGAATCAATTGTCACCGCGCCAGTGCCAGCCATACCAGCCAGCAGGTGGATCGCTGGAGCGCCGGCTGCCAGGTGCTGGCCAACCCGCTGGACTTCGCCCTGTTGATGGCGCTGTGCGAACGCGCGGCGCCACACTGGGGCAGCCAGTTTACCTACACGCTACTGGAGGCGTCGGACCTATGAGTGCCACTGTACTGGCCTCGGCCGGAAAATTTGTGCTGGGTGGTTTGCTGGATTTTTTTAAACACCGGCGCGAGGTCAAAGCGGAGCAGCGCCGGGGGGAACTGGCATTAAAAAAAGCCGCCAACAATGCCCGCATTGCCCGCGCCCAGAGTGGCGACGATCACGCCGCGGCCATGGACCTGGAGAGCGCCGGGCAGCGGGGCTGGAAAGACGATTATTTATTGCTGCTCACCACCTTGCCGATGGTGCTGTTATTTGCCGCACCGCTTTTTGAACTGGTGATGGCCACGCACTACCAGCGCGGCGATTTACAGCGTGCCGTGCAGGCCGGATTTAGTGCTTTAAAAGCCACACCGGAATTTTACTGGTGGGGCCTGGGGGCGGTGTATATCGACACTTTCGGTTTCCGGCGCATGTTGCGCACGGCGGTGGAAACCTGGGCGGGGCAACGGATGTTCGGCAAAAGGCCACCGTCATCATGAACCTGAGCGAACAGCAAATGGAAGCGCTGATACACAAGGTGGCCCGAGAGACAGCGCAGGAGGCGGCCCGGCAGGCGGCACAGGAGGCGGAGCGGAAGACGGTGAAAGACCTGCTGGAAAAGCTGGGTGTGGATACGGTTGACGTACATGAGACACAGAAAGACTTCGCCCACCTGAGAACACAGCGCAAGGCGTCGGAGCAAGTGACGGTCTGGACCCGGCGTATTCTGCTGGGCATTTTCCTGGTGGGAATCGCCGGCATGTTGTGGGTCGGCTTTAAAGCGGCCCTCGGTATCAAAAGTTAAACCTTAAACAATGGATCAACCCTGTAGGAAGGAGAACACCATGGCTGCAAAAACCAACCACAACCAGAAAAACATCACCCTCAGTGCCTGCGACAATGAATTCACTTTTCAGGTGTGCCGGGAGGATTACAACAAGCTGATCAACCGGCTTAATCCCAACAACAAGACCGGCCCCATGCACAACTTTCTGGTGGCCACGGTGGAGGCGGCCCACAAGGACAAACTGCTGGCCCTGCTGGCGGCGCAACCCGGTGCCGAGGTGGCCCTGGGTAGTGCATTGGTGGAGGAGTACACCCCCGACCTGGATGTGGTGGTAAAAAAGTCCTAGCGCTGGCAGACGCCCTCGAACAGAACGGTTACAGCCGCCTGTGTGCCTATGCGCACAAGTGGCTGCCGGGGGCGCCTTTGGATGAGGACACCCTGGCTACGGCGTTTTTCCTGGAGCGGGACTACTGGAACAATTTTGAAGCGACTGTTGCCAACGGGATTGGCAGGGCCTGGAGACACTGATGAGCACCAGACTAGAAAAACTGATGTTTCGTATTGGCCTGATCGATAAGGCCAGTGGACCGCTCGGCAAGCTGGATGCGCAGTTGCACAGGGTGACGCGGCACGCGACCGCAGGTGGCGCCTTGCTGGCAGGTGCCGCCGCCGGCGGCTGGGCGCTGCAGCGGGCCATGTCCGGTTTGTTGGGGCCGGCGATTGAAATGGAGCGGGCGCTGGCCGGGGTGCGTACCCTGGGCGTGGCAGCAAGTGCGCTGCAAGATCTGGAACGGACCGCGCTGGCGTTTTCCGCCCGCTACGGCGAAAGTGCCACCGCCTTTGTGGCCTCCTCCTACGACATCAAAAGCGCCATATCCACTTTGCGGGACAATGAAATTGCGAAATTTACCCAAGTGGCGGCGGTGCTGGCCAGGGGGACCAAGGCCAATGTAAGCGATATCACCAGCTATATGGGCGGCATGTACAACATTTTCCAGAAAACCGCCGACCATATCGGGCGTCACACATGGGCGGAGCAACTGGCAGGGCAGACGGCCCTGGCGGTGAAGGTGTTTCGCACCGATGGGCAGAAAATGGCGAGGTTTTTCGAAAGCCTGGGGGCCACCGCCACCAACAAGGGCTGGAGCATGGCGGAGCAGATGGCGGTGGCCGGTATGCTGCAGGGGCAGATGAGCGCTTCGGAAGGCGGCACTGCCGCAAAGGCGTTTATTTCCGGTTTGAGTAAAGCCCAGGAAAAGCTGGGCGTGAAATTCGAGACTGCCGAGGGACTTTTGGCACCGGACCTACTGCTGGCGAAGATCAACAAGTTGACTCTGGGCATGAGCGCTTTGGAGCGCGGTGCCTTTCTGGAAAAAAACTTCGGCGGACAGGAAGCGGTGCGGTTTGTCGAAGCGATGGGTACCGGTCTTGAGAAGCTGCCCGGTTACCTGGACCAGTTCGACCAGGTGCGTGGTATGGCGGTGGCACAACGGATGGCGGCGGAAACCGTCGATGTGTTTCAGCAGTGGCAGGCCAGCAGCCGCGCCTTGATGACCCTGCTGGGCAAGGCCATGCTGCCGGTGATCACCCCATTGGTGGCAACGCTAAGCGCCGCCAACGAAAAAATGATGCTGTGGAGCGAGCGGTTCCCGCATCTGACCAAACTGATTGGCACCGTGACTAGTTATATTGCGGGGCTGATGGCCAGTTTACTTGCCCTCGCGGCTGTGGGGGGCATGCTGCGGCTCACCCTTGCCGGCCTGACGGGGGTTCAATTTTTGTGGACTGCCGTCACCAAAACCGCAGCCGGCGTCCAGTGGCTCTACAACAACGCCCTCAAGGCCGGGCGGGTGGCGGTGCTGCTCTATCACCTGGCCTTTAAACCACAATTGTTGGCGGCCTGGGGTTTGGCCAGCAAAGGCGCCGCCGCCAGTCTGGGTTTTCTCGGCAATGCCCTGCGTATCGCCGGCAAAGCCACACTCTTGTTTTCCGCCGCGCTCTGGGCCAATCCCATTACCTGGGTGGTGGTGGGGGTAGTGGCACTGATCGCCGGCCTGGTGCTGCTGGTGCGCCACTGGGATACGGTAAAAAGCGCTGCCCTGCAGTTTATCCAGGGGGTGATGGACAAGTGGGGCCGGCTGCGCAGTGTGATCGAGGACAACGCCTTTCTGCGCCTGCTGTTTGCGCCGTTGCTGGCGGGTGTGGATATGACCTCCCTGGTGATCCGCAGCCTGATGCGGTTGCCGACGTGGTTCGGGCAGTTTTCCGCCTGGCTCGGCACGCAGGATATTTTCGGCGCGCCAGGGCGGGCACTGGACTGGCTGATGGGCAAGTGGGCAACCCTGCGCAGTGCCATGGAGGACAGCGCTTTTCTACGTCTGCTATTCGCGCCACTGCTGGCGGGTGTCAATGTGGCCGGGCTGTTACTGCGGCAGCTGGAAAAAATACCGGCCTGGTTTAGCGCGTTTAAATCCTGGCTGGCAACACTGAATCCCTTTTCCGCCTTCGGCGACGGGCTGGACTGGCTGCACAACAAACTGCGCTTTTTACCGGGCTTTGGCCGTAACGGGGCGAATATCACACTCCCGCAAACACCGGGCGGCGAGGTTGTGGATCGCAAGATGGCGGAGCTGCAGCAGATCCGGGTAGAGCGCCCCGGCCCGCTGCCGGGCCTGCCGCAACAGCGACCCAGCGCGGTACCCGCGGGGGGGATTGCCCAGCATTTTCAAACGCACTCCCGCAGCGGTACCCATATCGAGAACGTGAATCTGTATCAGCCGGTGAGCGGCACTAATTTTGTGGATGAACTGGAAATGGCGGCGGGCTGATGACGCAATCCCCGCAACATAAAAAATATCAGGACTTGCTGATTATCAACAACGATATCGCCCTCGATGGTGTCGGCGTGCCCCTGGGTATCAGTGACCGCGCATCGATTGCCCAGGATATCCAGCACCTGATCCGCGAGAGCGGCCTGCTTGTGGCCCTGGTGGGAGAGCGCCAGCGCGATACCTGGGCCATCAACCTGTCGCGTCTGGAAAACCTGGTGGAGAGCGACACCCGCATCGAGCCCGGCAGTGCGGTGCTGACGCGCCTGGACAAGGAAACAATTTTAGTGCGCGCCACCACGCTGGAATACCAACACCTGGAGTTTACCCTGTGAGCGAGCAGCAGTTGTTTACGGATCTTTTAAAAGAAGGCGGGCTGCCCACCACCGAGGCGGCCGTGCGCGCGGAATTTGAAAAAGCCGTGCAGGCGGAAAATGTCGCCTTCACGAATCAACGGGAGATATCGCCCTGGTGGCGCATGGTCACGATATTAATTACCCAGCCGGTGATCTGGCTGATTCAGGCCCTGATCAACCGGGTGATGCCGCAGATGTATGTGAAAACCGCCAGCGGACCTTTCCTCGCCCTGTTGGCGGATGGGGTCAACCTGGTGCCGAAGGTAAAAACCAAAGCACAGGGCCTGGTGCAGTTTACCCGTGCGGACAGCTCCGGTGCGCTTTCGGTAGCGGTGGATACCGCGGTGCAGAGCGCGAATATCAATGGCCGCGTCTACACCCTGCGCACCACCGCAGAGGCCATTTTCCCCGATGGGCAGGCAACCGTACTGGCGCCGGTAGAGGCGGAAGCGGCGGGCAGTGCCTATAACCTGGCCGCCGGTTACTACTCGGTGTTGCCGGTGCTGCTGCCGGGCATTATCGCGGTGACCAATTTATCCGACTGGCTGACCCATCCGGGCACCGATGACGAAGATCCGGAGGCGTTGCGCAAGCGCATTCGCACCCAGTTTATGGCGGTCAACCAGTGGCATACGGACGCGGTCTACCGCGCATTGATTGCCGGTTTCGACGGGGTGGACGATGAGCATATTTTTTTTGACAGCGATGCCCCGCGCGGCCCCGGCACCGCCGACGCCTATGTGATGTTCGCCATCGGCAATCCGGACGCGGCATTTATTCAGCGTATCCAGCGCAAGATCACCGACGAGGGCAATCACGGCCACGGCGACGACCTGAAAATTTTCCCCATGCCGGAAACCCAGCACACGGTTGCCGTGACGGTGTACACCCTCGATGGCCTGAGCGGGGATACACGGGCGGAGTTAGAGGCGGACGTGGCGCATTTTATCCGCGCCGCCTTCCGTGAAAACCGGGATTACCAGCCGACCCTGGTGCAACCCTGGAGCCGCTTTTCCTTTTCCCTGCTCGGCGGTGAGCTGCACAGACAATTTGAATTGGTTCGCGGGGTGAATTTCAACCTGGAATATATTGTCAGCGAGATGAACCTGCCGCGCCTGCAAAGCCTGTCGGTGACGCTGTCATGATCCGCTTGAAATTGCCGTTTTGGCTGTCCGGGCCGCAGCTGTCGAAACTGCGCCGCGCCTGCCAGCACTTCTGGGAACAGGTGGAAACCTGGCTGTACTGGCCGGTGCGCCAGCTGGACCCGCTGACCTGCACCCCCGGCGCGCTGGATTTGCTGGCCTGGCAGCGCGGGGTGCAACGCTTCGATGGCGAGTCCATGGGCTTGTACCGCCTGCGGGTGCGCTATGCATTTGTGAATGCCCGCGACGCGGGCAGCGTGGCCGGACTAAAGCGCATCTTTGAACGCCTGCTGATTGGTTATGTGGAAATTGAAGAGCGGCTGCCGGAGCGGGACTGGGATGTGATCAAACTGCACCTGTCGGACCGGCAAATGGCGGATAACCCGGAACTGCTGCAGATTATTTTACGCAAATACGGCCGTATCTGTCGCCGCTATGAATTCGAGGTTTTAACACCGCTGCCCATTCAACTGCGCAGCGCCCACTGCGGCCACGACAACGGGTTTTTATCGGCTTCACTGTAGGGAACGACCATGCCCGCCATTATTAACTCGGGAGCGGCGTATATCGCTGCCAAGACCGGCGCCAGCGAAGCGGTGGAGATTACCCGCTTTGTACTGGCGGATATCAACGGCCTGGACCCCGACCAGGCGGTGGATCTGGCCGAGGTCATGCCGGCGGCAAACGCGATTGTGTTTGAGGCGGTGGCATCCCAGACAGGCTACCTGACACCGGACAAAGTGGTGTATTCCCTGGCGATGGATACCAGCGTGGGGGATTTCCACTTTAACTGGCTGGGCCTGCTGGCCAGCGACGGCACCCTGGTGGCGGTGGCCTATTTGCCACGCACCCGAAAAACCGCGACGGCGAACGGGGTACAGGGCAACCATATCACGCGCAATTTCCTTCTGCAGTTTGCCGATGCGCAAACCGCCACCGGCATTGCGGTGCCCGCGGAAACCTGGCAGATCGATCTGAGTGCCTGGCTCAATGCCATGGATGTGCGCGAGAGAGAGAGCAACCGGGATATTTACGGGCGCGCCAGCTACTTTGGTGATGGCTGGAAACTGGTGGAGGATGCCGGCAGTTATCAGTTATTGCCAGGTATTGGTTATGTCGAGGGCATCCGTATTGTGAATGCGCAGCCGCGCACGGTTGCGCAGCCGAGCGCGATGCCCAAGGAAGTTTGTCTGGACGTTTCTTTGCAAAAGCAGGTGGATCAGGTGTCCGCCGTTGTGACAGTTTACCAGGGCGCGCCCGCGGATTATGTGGACACTGCAGGGGTGCAACACTATGTGGAAGAAATCGCCACTATCCAATCCACCGGTGCGCCGGTGGACCGGCGCACCGTGTACGAGGTGGGTGCTCTCGGGCTGGTTCACTATTTATTGAGCCGCACCAATATTTACGTCCCCCAAGATCAGGTGGCCAGTCCATCCCAAAAAGGCATTGTGGAGTTGGCCACCAGTGCGGAAACCCAGTCGGCCTCCGATACGGCCCGCGCGATCACGCCCAAGGCACTCGGCGATACCGTGGTTGACGACCTGGATTCCAGCAGCACCCGTCGCCCTTTAAGTGCGGCCAAGGGCCGTGCGCTGCAACAGAGCAAACTGGATAAAACCACCACCGCCACCACCACCCGTGCGGGCATTGTGGAGCTGGCCACCAGCGCGGAAACCCAGGCGGCCGCCGATACCGCCCGCGCAATAACCCCCAAGGGGCTCGGCGATACGGTGGTCGACAGCCTGACTTCCACCAGTACCCGGCGCCCTTTAAGTGCAGCTAAGGGCCGCGCGCTGCAAAACAGCAAGCTGGATAAAACCACCACCGCCACCACCACCCGCGCGGGTATTGTGGAGCGCGCGACCCAAAGCGAAGTGCTGGCAAAAACCGATGACACCCGCTATGTCTCCCCGAAACAGTTATGGGCCGCCCTGAATTATTTGTTACCGCCCAATGCGGTGATTTTCTGGCATGGCACCCTTGCCGGGATTCCCGAGGGCTGGGCGCTCTGTGATGGCCAGAACGGCAGGCCCAATGCCATTGACCGGGTGTTTGTGTGTGCGGGCGGGGAATACCAGCCCGGCGATACCGGTGGCAGCGACACCAGGACCAGCGGCAGTAGCGGCAGCCACAGCCACGGCGCCTCTACCGGCAGCGCCGGCAGTCACACCCACAGCGGGGAAACCGACAGCGCCGGCAGCCACGCCCACGGGGCCTCCACGGCCGATGCGGGCGGCCATTCGCACAGCGCTTCCAGCAGCAGCGCCGGCAATCACGCGCACACGATTTCCGTTGCCAACCACACCCTGTCCACTTCCAGAATTCCGGCCCACGGGCACAGTATCAACGGGGTCAGGATGTTGCGTTTTCCCGGTTATGAATTTTCCAACTACGGACCGGACTATGACCCCAACGATCGCGACGGATTAACCGTGACCGGCAAAAACGAAGGCGGTGGTGGTGCGCACAGCCACAGTGCCAGCAGCAGTAGCACCGGTGCCCACAGCCACAGCGTCAGTGTCGCCGGCGTGGGCCATCACAAGCACAGCGTGACAGTGAGTAGCGGCGGTACTCATAGCCACGATTTTTCCACCAGGAGTGCGGGCGGGCACAGCCACAGTGTGTCGATTCATTCAGGCGGCAGCCACAGCCACTCGGTGGACGTGCGCCAGCGTTACTTTGCCGCGGCGGCGATTATTCGCGTGGCCTAGGAGAAAACCCGATGCGTGTATCCATTATCAACGGCGATGCGGGCGACGATACGGTGGTGATCGATGGCCGCTCCTTTGCCTTCGATCTGACCGGTTTGATCGACGAGTGTATCTGGGCGGTGCAGTGGCAGGATCAAGACGGGCAGGCCAGCGGGGAAATCGAGTACCGCGATGGCAGTCACGAACCCATCGATACCCTGACCCCCTTTCAGCCGATTATTGAGCGCTGGCACGCGGAAAAGGACCGGGAGGCGCGGGAGGCAGCGCAACAGCAGGCGTTTTTCCACAGCCGCCAATTCGCCATCGATGTGATTAACAACACCGCCGGCAAGGCGCGCCAGCGTGCCAGCACCATTGGTTATGGTATGACAGACGAATACAGCCGTGTGCAGGCCCAGGCGCAGCGCTACGCGGAGACGGGGTTTTCCGGCGCTGTGCCCCAGGTGGTGCGCACCCACGCCGAAGTGCATGGGGTAAGTCCGCAACAGGCGGCGGAGCAGATTCTGGCCGCCGCCGAACGCTGGGCACAGCGGCTGGATGCCATTCGCGATTTGCGCCTGCGCGGCACTGCCGCCGTGGCTGCCCTGGCCGAGGGCGAAAATTATATGGACACCGCCAAACCATTTATTCAGCAACTGAAAGCGCTGTAAGGCGCGGGAGGCATTTGCCATGAAAAACAAAGTCGCGGAGTTTTTGCGCTGGCATATTGAGCCGCGCCACCTGTTTACCCCGGTGGCCACCACCAATGTTTTACACACGGTGGAAATCCTCCCCGAGGAACAGGGCACCATTATACGCGGCTGCACCCATGTCTTTATTTTCGGTGTGCGCGTGGCCAGCTTCCAGCGCACTGCGCCCTGGCAGCAGACCACCGGGTAAACCGGCATGCCCTGGCAACACCCGGCGATCCAATTTCCCCCCGCGGCCAAAGCCCTGCGCGACGGGATTGTCGCGGCTGCACTGTCACAGGGGCGAAGTGAAATCGACGAAGCCCGGTCGCGGCTGCACAGTGTGGAAGCGGCTTTTGTCAAAAACCCCACCGCGGCAACGGCGGCGGGCAGTGCTGCGCTCGAAAATACCCTGCGGGCACTGTTCGGTGCGGACCTGCACCTGCTGGTGGTGCATCCCTACCAGGAGGGCGTGGGCCAGGGCCACAGCTACAGCCGGCATTTGTCCGCCCCCAACGCCCAGCGGGCGCTGGCGGCCAAGCTGGGGGATGCCTGGGACCGCCACAAGCCGGTCGGCGAGTTGGAGGCCGTTGCGGTGCTGTTGGCGGCGCAGACCCTGGGCACCTTCGCCACCGGTTTACACACCCTGTGTCAGTGGTTGCCCCTGCCGGAATTGTGCCAGGCCGAAAGGCGCGCGCAGCAGCTGCTGCGCCTGGAATCGGAAAAGTCCCAACTGCCCGGCGCGCCCCTGGGGGCCACTGGCAGCCGCGCCGACTGACACAACTGCATACCACCCGCAGCGTGGCACAGGTAATCGGTGCAGAGATCGCCAGTGCCATGGGCTATGCTCTGGAAAATACCGACCCGCTGGCAGAGCTGCACACCCTGGCCGAGAAAAAACAACAGCACCTGGACGCGGTGCGCGCAGCTACTGAAACCCTGGTGGCCGACCTCAATGGGCGCGGCACGACCCATTGCCTGTACGCCAGCGGCAGTCCCCGCCAGATCGCCGGGCAAATCCAGGCGGCGCATCCCTTCGATCACGATCATGTATTCAGCGCGGCCCTGTTGTTTGCCGCTCCGGTTGGCGCCCTCGCGCCCTTACAGGAGCTGTTCGGATTATGAGACTCAACGCCTTTACCGTGCCCGGTTCGGAGCTGGTGGTGAACGGGGTACTGCGTATCGAAACCGAATCCCTCGGCGGCAACACCAGCAGCACCGACCGCGCCCAGAACGGCATCAAGGCCAAATCCCTGAGCGTTTCCCTGGTGATTGCCTTTGCGCGCAGGGAGGACCTGAACGGGCTGCTGCGCCAGGCGGAATCCGTGGATGACAAGGGCAAACTCACCGTGTTCGATATTGTGGACGATACCGCGCGCGCCATGAATATTCGCCAGGTGCAATTCAATGAAAGTTTCACTGCGCGGGAGATACCCGGCAAACACGCCTGGCGGGTGACCTTTACCCTGTCTGAATATTTATCCGTGCCGGAAAAAGTGGAGCAGCGCCAGCAGACCCAAACCGCCGCGCCCCAGAGCAGCGACGGCGAACCGGTTGCGCCAACCGGTGCAGCAATCCCAGCGGAGGGAGAAACCTATACCGGCTTTGAACAGGTGCTGAAATGGGCCGACGATGCCCTGGCACCGGAGCCAGACAGCGGGGAGCCGAGCGGTGCGACTGCATAAACATCTCACCGTCAGCGGCGAGCCCCTGGCACTGGTGGACGACGATGTGCGCCTGGATCTGTTTACCCCTGGGCGCGCGGCCTTTACCGTGCGCAGCCGCCGACCGCTGCAGGGCCTGGTGCAGCTGGACCTGGGCTACAACCCCCAACGCCTGCAGCGGTTTTTTACCGGCTATGTGGTGCATTGCACCGGAGTGGACAACACCCGCCAGAAACTGCACTGCCGCGAGCTGAGCGCCGCGCTGGCGCAACAGGTACCCCTGGCCCAGCGCTATGTCACCCTGGCCGCCGTGCTGGGGCTGGTGTCTGCGGTGACCGGGCTGCGCTTTGTGATCGGCACCGGTGCTTATACCCAGATCAAGGCCCCGGCCTTTTACAGTGCCGGCAGCGGCTACTGGCTGATGGATCAGTTGGCGCGGGTGTTTGGCATCCCGCAATTGTTATGGCAGCAGCAGGGCGATGGCCAGGTGTTTGTGGGCAGCTGGAGCCACAGCCACTGGGCCGGCCGGTCACTGCCACTGCCCGCGGGCTTCGCCACAAATTTTGGCATTGCCAACCGCGCCCGTGTGGCCTGTATCCCCTGGCTGCGCCCCGGAGTGTTGCTCAATAATCACTATGTCACCGGGGTTGCGCTGGCCGGTAATTTTATGAACCTGACCTGGAGCGCGGACCCGTGGAAGCACAGATAAAACGGCTGATGGAGCGCGTCTACCCGGAACTGAAAAGCGGCCTGCATCTGCCGCTGCTGGCCCGCATAGTGGCCATCAGCGATCCCACCGAGCAGCCGGAGCTGGCGGAAGCGTTTCGGCCACGCTACGGGGTGGATGTGCAACTGCTGAACAGCGAAGGCAAGGCGGACCAGCAGATCCCCGTTTTTCGCAGCGTGCCGCTGCCGCTGCACTTTGCCGGCAATGAGCGCGGGACCTTTGGTTTTCCGCAACCGGGCACCCTGGTGGAGCTGGCCTTTGCCTATGGCCGCCCGGACCAGCCGTTTATCCGCACGGTGCTGTGCCGGGGCCTGGGTGTGCCGGCACTGGATCGCGAGGACTTGGTCTGGCAGCAGAGCGACACCGTGCGGCAAAAGGTGGATGCCCAGGCAACCTGGCACCGGGAAACCCACGGCGAGATCCGCGAGCGGGCGCTGCAGAAAACAACCGAAGCGGCCGCACTGCATACAGACTGCGACAATGAACACCGCCAGGTACGCCAGCATTCCATGGAAGCGGTGGCAGGGATAAAACTGATTGAAGCCCTGGGTGCATTGCGGCTACTGTCTGGTGGCAGTGCCAATCTGTCTGCGCTGGATAATCTCAATCTCACCACCGCCAGTGATATCAATGTGACTGCGGGGCGGGATCTGAAAGAGCGCGTGGGCAATATTGCCGAGCGCATCGCCAAACTCAAACAGGTGATCAAGGTGGAGCCGGGTGGCACCCTCTGGCTGGGTAACACCGCCGACAATGTGCTGCAGCTGCTGAGCGACCTGATGGGCGTGGTCAAAACCCTGGCCGATGATCTGGCTACCCATACCCACTTGGGTGTCACGCCCGGCAGTGGCAAGACCCAGGCCCCGGAAAGTGCCGGCACTTATAACTCTGCTAGTGCGGATACCGAGACAATAAAAAACAAGCTTGATGGGATGAAGGCATAAGCAAATAAATTGGGACGAGTTTTGCCACACCCAAACTGAATGTTGTTACTGTTTTGCTTGTTAGAGCAGACCCTATCAATTGCTTCATGTATTTGTACTTAAGCCACTTCTGCGGGTTCGATATACTAATGATCATTAAGTTTTCAAAAGCCACCACGTTGTTCCTAAGTTCTGTAGCCCATGCCGTACTTTCACATCTTTGAAACTCAAACTCTAGTAACAATACGTTACTGTCTAATAAATTTTGTTGTACAAATAAGCGAAAATTTCTGTTGATAACTTAAGTACAAAATTACTAAAGGTAAATTTCCTGATCATTTTTTGACCTGCTGGTTGGCTTTATTTGCAAGCTCTTGCTCGGCCTTTGTTAAGAAAACTAAAGTCGATGCTGTCATATGAAGCATATATCCAACTAAGTGATCTGGAATTGAAGTTGGATTGCTACCTTGCCCATGGGCACTAAGCCTATTTCTGCCAGTGGGTATACTGCTTTCTAATATACTTCGAAGAGAATTAAGCTGTTGCTGCCAGAATGTAGGCACCAGCTCTCTCTCAAAACATATTTTAATAAGTGATTTGGCAGTATCATTACTCTGGTATGGCCAGTTTTGTTTTTCACATATGGCTTTCATTGTGCTTTCAAAGGCCTTCAAGCAGTCGTTAAGTGACTCCTTGTGTTTCCCGTGACGATAGTGATCGTAGGCGCTTAGAAATTCTTGCTGAGCACCTTCGTATTGTTTGCTATTTAAAAGCCTTATCGCTGGCTTAACAGCTTCAGTATGCATAAGCTCCGAATCAATTCGGATGATTTCTCCATTCTCAAACTGGAATCCAATTCCATGCTCTTTGAATCTAGAGTTTAATTCATTGATTGCCCTGTCAGCACGTTCAGATGCATCACGTCTTCCAAGATATTGATAGCCTCTGGTTTTTTTGTCAATAATTTTGAAACTAATCTCTATCGCATCTAGCACCCTATCTGTTTTATTTTCTTCTAGGAAAAAATTTTCTAGCTCAGATGTATATTCTCGATATTTATATTTGTTAACATGAGAAAGTTGAAATAAGCCAAATTCTCTGCAAAGTGTGCTCACGATAATCTTGTATGCGTGGTCTTCGTTTCGGCCTAAAGATTTACCTATCTTGCCTAGTGTATCCCGCCAAATATAAATGATTTGTATTCGGAGTGATTTGGGAATATTGTCATATGTATAAACGTCGACTACTTCTCCATGAAGTCTCTTCTGTCTTTTTGAGTATAATTCAGTTACTGTCAATTGTTATTGCTCCTTGTTTGAATAACAGTTAATTCACGTGAGATTCCTATATGTCATCTTGCTCTATATTCGCAGAATTCTAGGCCCAAAACTATAGAAAAAATCATGTTGATGACTTGCTTTCCCGCAATTGGCGGAAAAATTAGTAGGTGATATAGCAACCGATTAATTTTCGAGTATTCTAGCGGTGATTGATTACTCTGTGAGCCCTAAAAATATTTTAATTAGTTTTTTTGACTGCTGGTGAATAAAAATGTTGCTTTCAGACTCTGATAGATAGGATGATCCATAAGCAAGCTCGATGCTTGGGAAGTGTTGAAATGGTACAAAATTTCTTCATTTTCATTCTTCACTTCTGAACTATCACACAGGCATGCAAAATGAATATTTACGACAGATCTTTTTAAAAATGGTTGTTATTGCTTCCATTAAAATCTGACTGTTTATTCTTCGTGTAATTAAAAGGCTGCTGATTATTCCACCTCACAACTGTCGATTTTAGGATTTCCTTTACCCAGTGAAGTTGAAAAGCACCGTAACCACTCCACTCAGTCATGGGCTAATGGGATGTTATTTTAACTACGTCCTTTACCCTGAGGGTTGGGTGGCATTACGTGTGGCTTGGTTTTTATGGCTGATTTTTTTAAGTAAGATTTAACTTTGTCTTTGGCTTTTTCCTTGGCCTTTTCCTTTTCCATTATTTAATTCCTTGTTCGTAGTGGGTTTAATGGCTTTTTCTGGACAGCCAGATTTTTGTGGTTCATTTTCTATGAACATTTTATCTTTCAGCTTGTTTTTCTTGAGTTCAGCCTTGACCTGATCAATTTTTGCCTTGTTTACCATGCTGTGTCACCTACCAAATCTTTATATAGATAACTTGGGTTTTGTGTGGTTCCAGTACCTGGAATATACACAAAATCTAGTGATGAGTAATAATTGATAAGCTCTTTTTCAGGAAACATAATTCTTAACTGTTTCGCATCAATCAACCTTGCATAAACTTCGTAAGCCGTAACTGAGATAGGCGTGATTCTACCCACAAGTGGATTGTTCCGCACTGGATTTCTTTCGATAAAGTCCAGCCTGACACCTGAACCATGATACGTTGGGCGCCCTATGGAGAGTCCACAGAGTGTCTTTTCAAACCATATCGCAAGTTCAAATCGATTGGGGTATCGATTGCGATAGCTCCTTACGCCAAAATTCCAGTCCCAAGTTACCATTCTCTGGTGGTAATCAGGAGAGGCATTAAAAGCAGTAATTGCTTTTGTACAAATTTCAGCCAGTCTGATAGAATCACTATCCTGGTACGGTAGTTCCTCCATCGTTAATTCATAAGCAATTTTTCTCAGGTTGGTATATTTTTCTTCAGCTAGCTGATGCGATCTTTGCATGCTTGGCAGTCCTTTTTTGTGTAACGCAGTTTCCAGCAACAGGCTGAGAATTTTCTATATCTTCACTGCTGTTAGCGCCCTATAAAACTAGGCAAGTAGTTGTCACTCCATTGTCGCAAGTTTTAATTGGGTAGTCACGGCCCTACTTAATACCCTGAGACTTATTTACACCTTGATTAAAGCATACCGCTAATTCACGGTGCGCTATTGCTAATTGCAGGGGGGTGTAGGCAGCTTGACAAAGCGTTGATCTGCATGCATATACTGTATAAGTATACAGTCTGCTGTAAGGGATAGGTATGCAACCCAAGACTATAATCATCGATGGTGAGCCGATTGAAATCAGCCGCCAGCCTTCGATTCATGACTGCCAGCCAATGTATCAGATACGGCTTTTGAATTACCTGGATTACCACGGAACCTATTCTGCTGCTGTAGGCTGCAATCTGCGTGCAGCCATCACGGAGGGATTGGAGCTTCGCAGGGCTGTTATGAAAAGTACTCGGTTGGCGAAAGAGTTCGGAAACCATGAAAGTGACAGGAGAGGCGATATCGATGTGTAGTGTATTCGACGTGGCCAATCACGCCGGCATGGAGCGCTTCCTGAAGGAGTACGGAGTACACCATCCGAAGCGCATGCTGTATGGCCGCCGCAGACGGCCCACCCAGGAGGTTTCCATTGTCACCGCCCGGCATGGGGAGCCGGAAGTGGAAACCGCAATCTGGCACCTGTATCTGGAGCGTGACGGCGACAATTGGAAGCCGCACCGCAAGTACTGGTCGATCAACAGCAACTGGCAGAAGCTGGGCAAGCGCCCCGAGTACCGCAAATCCCGCTGCCTGATCCCCGCCACCGCCTGGGTGGAAAGCCAGCACGGTAAGAACCCGGTGGAGTTCAGCTACGGCCAGCCTTTTTTCTTCTGCGGCCTGTACAAGACCTGGGGCAATCTACTGAGTTGCGCCATTATTACCCTCGGGGCACACCCGAAGACCAGGCAATACCACGACAAATCCCTTCCCATGATCGCACCTGCGGACAAGGATTTTGTGGCCAACTGGTTGAGTGGAGGAGAGGACACTGCCCCCTTTGAGCCCTACCTGCACCCGCATATCGAGTATGCCGGGCATCCTCTGACGGTGAGGCCGGTGGTAAGAGCGACCTCTACGGAATACTCTGGTGAGCAGCAGGACCTTTCCTGACTTGAAACCCGCAAAACAACCCTCGCTATTGTTCGGCCCACAAAGCTGCCAGATCCTGCCCTTAAATTACCATCCTGGGTTTTCAATTCTCTTCATCACATAGCAAAGCCAACAGTGCTACCCCATTTTGCCTTGGAAGCGACAAACTCAAGATAATTCAGGCACTTAATCAGCTGGCATGCATTGTTTTGTATATTTTTTGATCAGATAAAAGGGCCAGCGATCACTCCTCCCCACGCCTGCCGGTTTTGCGCTTTTCCTTAGCCAGTGAAATTGGAAAACACCGCAAACCCCCGCCAGCCGTGGGCTGTAGCGATTTTCGGGATTTCACAAATTGAAGAAAAATGAAGAGAATTGAAGAGATTTTTCACAGGTCAAAATGGCTAAAAGCCAGTAACCACGGGGTTTTCCAGCGGGTGCGAGCAATTTTGTATGAGAACTGATCAGAGGGCAGGGGGGGTGAAGCGTGCGTTGACACTTTGTTGACACTTTGGCGAGATTTTCCTCCACCTCATTGGAGAGGGTTTAGAAATTTCTCGCTAAGTGCTTGATTTTATTGGTGCCCGAGGCCGGAGTCGAACCGGCATGGCCATTACAGCCGAGGGATTTTAAGTCCCTTGTGTATACCAATTTCACCACTCGGGCCAGATAGGTGTCATCTGGTGTGTGGATGTACCGAAAGTTATCACAGAAAGCTGAACGCATTGATTCAAAAAGATTGGTTGTGGATTCCTGAATCACTCGAACTCATCGGTGTTGGTAACCGAGAGAAAAGGTACTCTGCGAGGGGCTTTAGCCTTTCGCTCAGCACTTTTTCCATAAAGTTTACCTCAATGAAAATGGAGGCTAGGGTCGGAATCGAACCGGCGTACACGGAGTTGCAGTCCGCTGCATGACCACTCTGCCACCTAGCCTATTACTCCGCCAGATACGGAATCCAAACGCGCCGGATTTTATCGGATAAAATAGAAAAATCCTAGCGTTTTCTTATAGTTACATACACGTGACTGTATGAGGGAGGCTATTCTAGGGACTATCCCTGCTTAGTCAAGCCTTGTTTATATCTACTTGAAAAAAATTGAGTAAAAGTCAGTAAAATCGCCATAATGCGTTAGGTTAATTGACATAATAACTTTTAGCGATGTTGCCAATAAACCTATTTCTATTTGTTCTAGATTTGTGGTTTAGCTTGCTGGCAATCTTCCAGTGGTGTCCGATACTGTTTTTATCTGGCTAACACGTCTCCCCCAAAACGTGTTTAGTAACGTCAGAAGGGCGCACCATATGGTAATTGCCCGATGTGTAGCAAGGATGAAATCCTCCAAGTTTCACTCCTAATGGTCTTGGCCCTGACGCTCTCCCCCCCGTCGTCAGGGCTTTTTTTTGTGGGTTCTTGGTGTTTTTTAGCGAATCAAGGTCCCTTGTCGGTGAGATTGCCAATTGCCAGTGTCTCCACTGGCCGTCCAGCTGCTTTTTCCGACAGTGCTCTGAAGCGATCAAGGGTTACTTCTCCCCTGGTGCGGGCCAGTGCCCGGGCCACATCATCAATACTTGCTTTCCCGCCACTAGCGGCACAAATTTCTTTATCCAGCGCCATAATTACTCCCGTAGCACGGGCGGTTACTGGGCCGGAGGAGCGTTTCACCAGCAGGGTTGGTGCTTTTTCCCCCCATTTCATCAGATTATCCATCGCTTCCTGGTAGCGGGTTTCACTGATTCCCCCGGAGCGGCGCAGAATTTCCAGAGAGTAAAATTCAGCCAGGCCTTCGACAATCCAATCACTCTGGCTGTCACCGTGGATACCTGTGGCTACATGGATCAGTTCATGGATCATGCTGCTGGTGCGGTTTGCACTGATCAATGGTCGGTCTGCATGCATAAACAGGGAGCGAGGGCCGGAAAGCCCTCCACGCCACATGGGGTCACGGGCCGTTACGATCAACAAGCGATCGGGAAATAAAGGAAAGATTTTCTTGATTTCCGGCAGATTCCAATTGAGAAACGCGAGCGCATCCTGGCGATGAATGTTTTCTCCCAAAGGGCCGGAAACCCAAGTGGAGGTATCGGCGATCCAGTCTTGACGGCTGGCGATTTTTCCTACGATCATCCAGCCTTTGGGGCGCACAAAACGGCGTGTTGGGTCCGATAGCTGGTACAGGTATTTGTCAATCTTCGGATAGGGGAGGGCGGCAGACCAGTGCTTGGGTAGTTGCAGCTGCAATCGGGCGTTGGCATGGCCCTTACCGCTTGTTGATATGGGGGGAATCAGCTTGTCGCTACGGAGTATTGCCCAGTCTTCGGTAATCCGCGAGTCATAACTGCCGTTGTTTCTTTGGTTATCGATGATAAAGCTGTAGCTGAGTGTTGCCTTGAGTCCGGTAGGATGCCAGATAGCCCTGTTCTCCTCAATCTCCAACGGTTGTCTGCTTGACAGGTTCTTATAGCGACCCGAACTCAGGTTGAGGGTGAGTGTGCTAGGCAGTTGTTCGCCGCTTAATTCAATACTGACATGTGCCAGCTTTGTATCGGGCGCAATCCTTACGGTATACAGCAGCTCATAGCTCAGAGTGCTTTGGGAGAGTGTAATCAGTAGCAATGAAAGAGTGAGTAACCTAGCAAGCATCATGTGTTGGCTGGAAATCTAACAAGTTATCGATTGGACAACACGGAAGCTTACAGGTGCTTGCGTATTGCCAGCAAACAGTCAGCTACCGCTAGAGGAGCGCACAGGGGGCCGAAAAGTGTCCCTCTGGTGGGGCAGAAGGTCGGAGTAATCATTCTTTAACAGGTAATTTCAATTTATAAAAAAATACACTTAAAAAGTCGTTATCAAATTAAAGCGTAATAAAAATTACTAAAAGATCCTAAATAAGCGTGTAGATAGGCTCGGGTAGCCCCCACAATATGAGTAGCCTGAATCATGCCCAGACTTTCTCTGGCTGCCAAAACTGATAATCTAAAGCTCACAGTTGAAGTATCTGGACTCCACTTGAAATCCGTGAATCACAATCAAGACGATGCAGGCTCTGGGAGTGGCTACGCGCTTTGCCCCTGAATGCGCAGCGCCATTTGCCGAATAGTCAAAAGTCTATCGGGTTGCCGGTTCAATTGAAGGGCATCAATATAATGCTTGCCTTTGGGGTACTCTATAGCCATAAGGTAACCAGATCCAGTTGGGAAATTTTAGAGGGTATCATTAACTTACCGACGGGGGATTCTACTCTGCCATTGGAAAAATACCCCTGGCATCACCAACAGTACAAACACCAGTGTGCTTACCGTGCCCCCGACCATGGGTGTGGCAATACGTTTCATAACATCTGCGCCAGTACCATCGGAGATCATGATTGGTATCAAAGAAATTAGCAGGGTAAGACTGGTCATCAGCATCGGTCGGATACGGCTGGCTGCAGCTTGAGCTACGTGTCTTGTGGCATCCACAGGGCCGGGCACGGGACCAGTCAGTACACTGTTTGTGGCAGACAGGTAGTGCAACATCAACAATCCCATTTCTGCTGCGAGCCCCGCCATGGCAATCATGCCAACCCACACAGCGACGCTGAGTTTGTACTCCAGCAGGTACAACAGCCAGAAGGCACCGATCAGGGCCATGGGCATGGCTGTAAGTACAAAGAGTGTGTCAGCCAGGCGTCCGCGATGTAGATAAAGCAGGAAACAGATGGCTAGTAGAGTCAGTGGTACCAGCCATTGCAGACGGGATTTCGCACGTTCCAGATACTGGTATTGGCCGGCCCAGGCAATGCGCTGGCCGGGTATGAGAGAGATCTGGTCCGCAACCACTTGCCGTGCGCGGCTCACATAGTCAGCAACAGCGACCCCGCTTTTCAGATCGACAAATACCAACCCCACAAGCTGTCCATCCTCGTTGCGAATCATCGGCGGGCCTGTACGATAGTGGAGATTTGCCAATTGATTCAGTGGTATCTGGGCACCGTCCGATGCTGGTACCAATATCTGTTCCAGCTGCTCCGGGGTATCCCGGTAGTCGCGGGCGTAGCGCACCAGGACATCGTAGCGTTCGCGCCCTTCAATGGTCTGGGTAGTGGCGAGTCCGCCGGCGGCAGCCGAAATGACATCCTCGATGTCCTGGACATTGAGGCCGTGACGAGAGGCCCTTGTGCGATCAATATCAAAGTCCAGAAAGTAACCACCGGTAAGCCGTTCGGCGAAGACGCTGCGGGTTGCCTTTGCGGTGCGATCATCGGTGCGCAGGGCGGCCTCAATGGCCAGGGTGGTCTGTTCAATTTCCTCCAGGCTATCGCCGAATACCTTGATACCGAGTTGGCTGCGAATACCGGTCGCCAGCATTTCCGTACGTGTTTGGATTGGCATCCACCAGATATTGGGCATACCGGGGAAACGCAGTTTTTCATCCATTTCCGCGAGCAGGTCGTCCCAGCTAAGATCGGGACGCCATTGGCTCTTTGGTTTCAGGCTGATCACGGTTTCCACCATGGAGAGCGGCGCCGGATCAGTTGCACTGTTGGAGCGACCAATTTTGCCGAATACTCGCTCCACTTCGGGGAACCGCTTCAGTTCGGTATCCATCTGCTGCAGCACTTTGCCCGCCTCGGTTACAGACATGCCGGGCAGGGCTGTGGGCATATAGAGAATGCTGCCTTCATTCAATGGCGGCATAAATTCACTCTCGAGCCTGCTGATGGGGTAGGCCATTGAGACCAGAGCCAGCAGCGACAAGACGGAGACCACTTTGCGCCGGCGGATACAATAGTGAACCACCGGTTGCAGGGTTTTCACCAGCACCCGCGTCACCGGGTTTTCTGTGCTGCGGAATTTACCGCGGATCAATAACACCGCCAGGGCCGGGATCAGGGTGATGGCGAGCAGTGCGGCGAAGGCCATGCTATAGGTTTTGGTGAAGGCGAGGGGTTTGAATAAACGGCCCTCGGTGGCTTCCAGTGCGAATACTGGCAGGAAGGAAACCGTGATAATCACCAGAGAGAAGAAAATGCTCGGACCCACTGCCTGCATCGCGCCGATGATCAAGTCTCTGCGCTCGCCAGCAGAGAGCGCTTTGCCGCTGTTTGCCACGAGCTGTTTGTGAATGTTATCCACCATCACCACAGCCGCATCCACCATGGCACCGATAGCCACAGCGATACCGCCCAGGGACATAATATTGGCAGTCAGCCCCTGGATGGAAAGGGGGATAAAAGCCAGCAGTACAGCAATGGGTAGGGTAATGACCGCCACCAGTGCGGAGCGCACATGCAGCAGGAACAGCGCGATTACCGCTGCGACCACCAGCATTTCCTCCAGCAGGGTGTGTTTGAGGTTGTCGATGGCGCTGTTGATCAGGTCTGAGCGATCATAGGTCACGACCAGTTCCACACCCTCGGGCAGGCCGGCGCTGACTTCCTCGATACGCTGTTTGACCCGTTCGATCACTTTGAGGGCATTTTCTCCGTAGCGCATAATGACAATACCGCCCACGGTCTGCCCTTCGCCATCCAGTTCGGCAATACCGCGCTGCATGGCCGGCCCCAGGCTGATGTCGGCAATTTGGTTGAGGGTCACGGGAATCTTTTCCGCATTGACTCCGATGACAACCTGCTCAAGATCCCTGACGCTTTGGATATAACCGCGACCGCGCACCATGTGTTCGTGGCCGGCAATTTCCAGCACGCGCCCGCCGGTATCGTTATTGCTGCGGCGGATGGCTTCGACCACTTTACCCAGGGGAATATTGAACATCCCCAGGCGGTAGGGGTCGATTTGCACCTGGTATTCCTTCTCGAAGCCGCCAATGGAGGCCACTTCGGCAACCCCAGCAACCGAGGTAAGCCAGTAACGCAGCTTGAAATCCTGCAGGGCGCGCAGTTCTTGCAGGTCGTTCTTGCCGCTGCGATCCACCAGGGCGTATTGGAATACCCATCCCACACCGGTGGCATCCGGGCCCAGGGTGGGTTGTACATTCTCAGGCAATTGAGCTGTCGCTTGGTTCAGGTACTCCAGAACCCGCGACCGAGCCCAGTATATATCGGTGCCGTCTTCAAAAATGGCATAGACAAAACTGAGTCCGAGGAAGCTCTGGCCTCGCACAGATTTAACTTTGGGGAGCCCCAGCAACGCAGAGGAGAGGGGGTAGGTGATCTGGTCCTCCACCAGGTCAGGGCTGCGACCGGGCCATTCTGTCATCACGATAACCTGGGCATCGGACAAGTCTGGGATGGCATCCAGAGGGACGTTTATCAGTGCACGGTAGCCTGCCAGTGCAGCTATAGCCGCAAGGACCAGGGTAATGCCGGGTTTGCTGGCACAGAGGCTGATAATGCGCGCAATCAGTCCTTTCGGTTGGGAAGTTACCATTGTTGCGCCCCCGACTTCAGACGGCTTTCCGCAGCGATCAGAAAAACGCCGGAAGTGATTATCCTGTCCCCGGCCAGCAGGCCGGAGCGGATCACTATCTGGTTGCTGTCCCCATAACCTGTGCGAACTTGAACCGGCTCCAGGCGGCCTTCACCCAGATCGCGAAACACAATGCGTTTGTTGCCGGATATCAGCACGGCATCCCGCGGAACCACCAGTTGGTTGCCCAACTCGGCACTGAGCAGGATGTCTGCAAACACACCGGGGCGCAGCTCGCCAGTGGTATTGGGTAGCGACACACGCAGGCGTGCGCTGCGGTTGCTGTGGTTGAGGAAGGGGTCTATCTGGGTAAGTGTGGCGGGTATGTCCCGGTGCTGAACATTGGTGAGGCGCACCCTGGCAGGCATACCGACTTGCAGAAGGGGGAGCTGATCTTCATAGGCGTGAGCTTCGATCCATATCCGGCTCAAATCGGCAATTCGCAGCAGGTTCTTCCCTTTTTCAAAGGAGGAGCCGGCAACGATATTTTTCTCGATAATCACCCCGCTGGCGGGGGCAAAGATCGGTATATAGTCTTGCGCTTTCTGCTGTTCTGCCAGCCAGTCAATTTGTGTTGCGGAAAGCCCCCACAGCAGTAGACGCCTGCGCGCTGCCTGTTCGAGGGCGTCCCCCCGGCGACGAGCTTTCAGGTACTCATCCTGCACTGCCAGCAGTTCCGGGCTGTATACAGTAAACAGTACATCACCGCGGTTGACCTGTTTGCCTACGAAGTCCGCATCCAGATCGCCGATCCAGCCATCGAAACGAAGGCTGATATCGCGTAAGCGGGTTTCATCATAGGTCACCTGGCCGTGCAGATGCACTGGCAATGAGAAGGGTTTGCGTTCCACGATGCCGGTTTTGATACCAATGGCCTGGCGCCTGGCACTTTCCACTACAAGGCTGTTGCTGTTTAACTCGTCGTGACGCACCGGCTGTAAATCCATACCGCAAATTGGGCAGGCCCCAGGATCAGCGGATTTGACCGAAGGGTGCATGGCACAGGTGTAATAGGCGGCATCGGAAGCCCGTGGTGCCGACTTCAGTTGCAGCCCCTTGCGGTTGGTACTCATGTCGAAGGAGAGATCCACATGCTGATCGTGGCCGGTAGCCACATCTACCACCATTGGCCAGGAACCCACCATCGCCAGTTCCATCTCGCCCTGAAAAATACCAGGGGCTGTTTCGCTGAAGGCTGCCTGGGCCCGCATCGCCGGCATGGCGCCCATGGCGGGCATTTCTGCCACAGCGCGCACCTGGGCACCGGCTACCGGATTGCCCTGTGAATCCCGCACTTCGACACGCAGTTGGTTTCTGCCTGCGCGGGGTTTGAGGGGATCGATGGACACTGCAACCTGGAATGGGCCGGTTTGAATAAAATCCGCCGCCCTGTTTGCCGATTGTGGAAAGTGGCCTTTCCAGAAAAAAGCCCCTGTCGCCGCCGCAAACATAAGTCCCAGGGCCAGGTAGCCAATACGGTTAAGGCGATTCATGGTTTTCCTCCCTGGCTGGAGAGAGCTCGTTCGCCAGTGTGCCGGACGATCGTGGTTTTTTGCCTGCTGAGGGCAGCAATGGGGTTATTGGCAGTCAAGATTCGCTCCTCGGACAATGATTCTGAAAGCCCGCACACTCAAACGGTGGTGCGGACAGGGGGAGTCAGAGAACGGGAGCGATCAAATACGCAGGCGCAGGGTATCGAGCCAGGTGCGGTTGCCAGGGTAGGGGAGGTGAGAGAGGAGGCCGGTGGCTCTGGTTGGCGCTGGTGGGGCAAGAATCTGCGGCCACTGGTAAGTTGGCGGCGGCGCAAACTGCGGCAGTTCAGGTGTCAGGGGCGCTGTGGTCAGGGCTGCCTGGTGACCATCCAGAGGTGTCTTGAGGGAAACCTGAGCTTCATACTCGCAGCAATCCATCGGGGGCTCGGAGTCCGCGGCCGTATGATCACAGCAGCAGACGGCCCCAGATGCCGGGCGATCCATCATTTCACAGGCCAAAACAGCCTGCACCTGTAACATCAGCAGGAGCAGGGTCGCCAGCGAGGCCAGTCTGGTGCGGAATCTGGATGGGGCGTGTTTCATTGACAGTAAATCATACAGCAAGGGATACCATTGGGCAAAGTACCGGGGTTCGGGTTTCCAGGCAGCTGCCACTTATAAGGTTACCTTAGTTGCTTCTCGAGACACTGTCATGGTGCTCTGCTCTGCAAACGGCGAGGTGCGTGGCAGCAAAGGGGCAAACGCGCTGTTCGCAGCTACGCATTGTCCGGTTGCATATGGATATCAATGACTTGCGAGTACCTTTTCATCGTAAGCGATCAAGTAACCCCATCTGCAAGGCCAGTCAAATTCTCTCTACTCTCCGGGTTTACACCGACTTACCGTGAGCGCAGACCGTTGGGAAGATTGAAGCTCTGTTGCTATGGAATCTTCAGAGCAAAGTGATTAATGTATTAACAGACCTGTTCATTTTACGTGGTGTTCCCGCCTTCATCCGGCCAGACATTGGCCCGGAATTCATGGCACAGGCGGTCAGGGACTGGATCACATCTGTTGGCGCAAAGGTGGCTTACATAGAGCGGGGCTCACCCTGGGAGAATGGGTACTGTGAAAGCTTCAACGCCCGGCTCAGAGACGAGCTTCTGAACGGTGAAATATTCTATACATTACAAGAGGCGGAATTTATTATTGAGGGGGGCGGAAGCACTACAATACCAAGCGGGCACACAGTGCCTTGGGCTACCGCCCACCGGCCCCGGAAACCACCGTGGAGAAAGAGCCATGGCCCGCTATGCACTAACATTTAAACTGGACCACCTTGGTGGGGCTGATCACTGATCACAATGGAAGCAGACCTGACGAGTGAATCAAAGGGAGGTGTTAATTGAGCGCTTACGTATATTCTGAAGAAGAATGGCGTGTGATATGGATGATGTGAGATAAAACTATTGGTAGTGTTCAGAATTCTGAACTCTACCATAAAAAGGGCATCAGTTATAAGGTGATGCCCTTTGTCTGTCTCAGATAAAACTTGCTAATTTAGGTAAGTTTTAGCTATTGCGCTTTGTTCATAGTCTCTGTAACTTCAACTCGACTTTCAAGCGTTAAGCCCGAATGTTGTATCGCATTCAAAGCTTTTAACAAGTCATTGCTTTCTCTAACTTTCAAGATGGCAATGTCAGTGCCGGGAAATTCCGATAATACTTCCATGCCAGCAACTGATGCTACTTCTGACGCGCTGACATTTTTACCTAATAAAACTGTGATATTACCAGTTAAAGTTGTTAGTTCATCGGTAAGTGTATTTCGTACTATTGTACCTTTAGCAACAATGTCTGTTGCTGCATCAGCATTGATATTCACTATGGCCATTTCACCTTTTATTGCAACAACCTGCTCTGGTGCAGCAATCGATGATGGGACACTGGCCATTGATCGCTCAACCCTAAAGATACCAAACTCAGCAGAGCTCGCTCTTGCGCCGGATATCGTTCCTAGCGGCTTGACCTTTATATCATTCTTTTCCATGTTGTCAACAGCACTAGCCTGCGCCATCCCTGATAAATACAGTGCGGCAGTTAAGATCATTAATGTATTAAGCTTCATTGTATTACCCTTCTTATTGAGCTGCACGTCCGAATGTTCTTAGTGATACACCTTCCAGAACACTCTCTACAGGATTATTTATCAGGCCTGTCGCCCCAGAAAAGTTATTCGTGCGTGAGAATTCGATGTTAGTTTCACCAGTATCTAATGCTCTGATAGTCCAAGATCCTTTAGCATTTTCACCATAAAATGCATTGGAAAGAACTACGACACCATCCATGATGTAACCAAGGCTAGGTCCATCAGTAAAGTTTTGAGAAGGTGCTATTGCTGCCTGCTTGGAAGAAAGTAAAACACTTCTGGTGCCTGAAGGAGAAATGACTTCAAGCGCTAAGTCGTTACCAGCTGAGGTTAATAGACTGTCATTTAAAATGAAGCCCATATGATCATTGCGAATATCAAACTCGAACTGCATAGCTTCAATAATAATATCTTCTGTAACTTCGATTTCCTGACTCACACCAGTTGCATTATTGTCTGGAATAATCGCCTCCAAGGCGGCTTCACCAGCAGTTGAGCCCAGGCCTTGCCATTCGGTGATAATTTGCTCGCCAAGGCTCTCTGAGTAATTTAAAGCCATGGCAACAGCTGCACCTGCATCAACTCGACCAAAGCCATAAAGGTTATTAAAGTGATAACCAGCTGCGTTTTCAATCCAGCCAGCATGAGCAACAAAAGAGCCCTCTCCAATTGGCAGTTCAACCTTTTCGTTTTCAGGGTCATTCATAGTGCTTGTCGAAGCTAAAATGTGTCGAACATCACGCCAGGTCAACTCTGGGTTTGCTGATAAGATTAGAGACACAACACCGGATGCATTCGGCGCAGCAGAAGACGTACCATTGAAGGTTGAAATATAGTTACAACCCACATTCTCTGGATGGCCTGGGTAGTTGAATGAAAATATGAAGGCTGCAAGTTCTTCGCCATATATGTCTATCTGTCTACTATTAAAGCCAGAAGTACCATTAATACAAGTCATTTGATCAGTTGTTACCATGGCAGGAGCAGAAACACCAAATTCACCAGCAGGAGCAGATACCATTATGCTTGCGCCAGCTGTTGAATAACTTGTATGTTTACCGTTAGCGTTCACCGCTGCAACATTCAAGTAATATGGGTGAGCGTGACTAGTCTGGAACGCTGAGTTATAACATGTTAGGCCTAACTGATTAGCACCATTATCAGCACATAAAGAACCTTCACGGTTGTCGCGACCGCTGCCCCCAAAAGCATTGCCACTAGACTTCATGCTCAAGGCACCTTTGCCACCTCGAAGCATCAGATTCGGGTAAGATTCAATAGCTTCATCTAAAGCTGAGTAAGTATAAAATGCAGGGGTGGTATGACCATAACTACGGTTAAATGCTGAAATTTCTTCATCTGCAGAAATACCACTTCCAGGAAATCCATGAATCAATAGCTCTGTTTGTGCTATTTTATCTACACCTAAATAGTTCATACCGATTAGCCCTGTGTCTGGGGCTACACCACGGCTACCTATATTGTTCCAGCCTTTAGCTGCGATTAAGCCAGCCACACTAGTACCATGATCACCACTATTAGAAGTGCTCGTTGGGTCTGTTCTGTCAATTGCTGATGCGTTTAAATTGATAGAGCGATTTGGTAATACATTACCTATCAAGTCTTCATGGCGAATTTCTAAGCCTGAATCTACAACAACCGCTGTCACACCGGCACCTGTGACACCTTGAGCATAAGCAGCTGCAACATTCATGTCTTCGCCAGCAACAAGTTCTTCGGTTTCATTCTCTACAAATAGTGCATAAGCTTTTTGGCCTGTATTGCGCAGGCTCCATTGTTGATAAGCTAAAGGGTCATTTGCAACATTCGTGATCTTAATGGTTGCAGAAGCTGAAGCATCATTTGCTGTTACAGTATAAGCAATAGAGGCGGCTTGTCCTGAGATCGAAGTATATTCAAATTGATCACCAATTAATGATAATTGACCATGACTAAATGTATAAACGCCATCAACAGGATTAATAATCTCATTTTTTTCTGAAAAACTATACGTTAAAGCATCACCATCTGGATCGCTGCCCAATTGTTTTCCAGATATCGGAATCCATTGCTTTGCTCCATCTATAGTGACATTATTCACAGTTGGTGGAGTATCAAAAACAACGGAGCCAGGAGCAGGAGAAGACGAATTATTATCGCTTCCACAGCCTGATAATGTTAATAAAAGTACTGCTTGAATTGCAGAAATTTGATACATTTTTCTAATCATTTATATTTCCCATTATAGTAAATTATCGGGCGCAGGAATTATAAACCACCTCAAGCGTGCCTGGCCATAAACCGTGGAAATTTCATCAACTTCAGCACACAGATTGGGAATGTCAATATTCTGCGCAATCTTACCGTGATTTTTCAAAAGGATTTGGTGTGATGTCTTTAATGTCGCGAAAGGGGAATTTGGGCGAGGTGCCTCTCGTGGGCTTCGGGGATACGCTGAAAAATAAATTAGTGCTACCCCGTTGCTTTGTCGCCTGGGCGTAAGGACAAGTAGCTATCGGGGCATATATCGAGATTTTTTATAATTGCTTGCGCTGCCTTCACGGCTTGGCAGCCTGGCTTTGGCTGAACTTGCTTGATGATATTTTGAATCAGGCAAACTCAATTTGCACGAGTTTGCACTTTATTGTCAGTAAATAATAAAATGACAGGAAGGTTACTGCGCAGACAAATAATTTGTCTGTGGTGGAAAACGAGACAATCTCGGCTGGGAATTTTTGCCAGAGTGATGACCGAGTGCCGCCTGCTAGTCTACAAGTTAACGTTAACCTTGGGCGGAGTTTAAATCTATATGGAAAAGGTGCCAGCCGTCAGGTGTCAATAATTGCGGGCTATCCAAAATGTATTAAGCGGGCATTGGACTTGTCGATACCAGATATTAACTTTTCTGTTTCCAGTACAGAGGTCGCTACGGTTGACAGTGACGGGGCTGGTATCAGTGATGATATTAATCTGGCCGTAGGCTCGGACCCTACTGGGGAGAAGTACTCCGTATGCAGAGGTGCGTTGTTGGGTTAGCGATAGGTATCCATGTATTATGTGCATCTCTTAACCCTTGCCTGAATTTACAATGACAATCGAAGCGTTTCATCTAAAGCCTGTGCGCTGTTGCAGGGTTGTATTTCCAGGTGGGGAATCCCGAGTAGCCGCAATTTTTGACGGATCTGGTCCAGTTCGCTGTGGCTTGTGAGCCGGGGGTGGTGGGTCAGGCGTACCTGCAGGGGAATGCCGGCCTCTGCCAGGAGTTTTGCACTTTGCCAGGGTGCAGCTCCACTGCGAGCCACACCGGAAATAGCCGGGTAATTTTCCGGCAGGGCCTTGATATCAAGGCCGACCCAATCCAATCGGGGGATCAGGCGGCGCAGGCGGCGCGGGTAGATACCGGCGGTATGCAGGCCCACCTTGAATCCCAGTTTGCGCACCTCGGTTACGGCACCCTCCAGGGCTTCCTGAGCTGTGGGCTCGCCGCCGGAAAATACCACCGCATCCAGTAACCCGCGACGGTCGGCAAGAAAGTTCACAACCTGTTCCCAGCCGTGGGTACTAGGAGCACGGGCGGGCAGCAGATGGCCGTTGTGGCAGTAGCGGCAGCGCCAGGGGCAGCCCTGGCAAAAGACCACTGCAGCCAATTCGCCGGGATAATCGATGGCGGTAAACGGCGTAAAGCCGCCGACTCGCAGGTGCGCATTCATGATTTTACACCGAGCCCGGTTTGCTGTTGGCTACAAAGAAACGGCGCTCCCGGTGTTCGGATTGTTTGCCGGGGTTCCAGAATGAGACCGGACGGTGATAGCCCATCACACGGCTCCAGACCTCGCAGCGGGTGCGGTCTTTCTCTTTTAATACTGGGGCTTGTTTATGCATGGCATGTCTCCTTGGTAGTCAAGTGTGAATTGCTGCAGGAGCGTTGCTTATTTGCGAGCAGCGCCTCGTCACAGCGGGGGCAAAATTCGTGCTCGCCGCTAAGGTAACCATGCACCGGGCAGATGGAAAAGCTGGGGGTTACCGTGATGTAGGGCAGGCGATAGTGCTGAAGTGCGCGCTGTAACAGCCGGCGGCAACTGTCACTATCTGGCAACTGCTCGCCCAGATACAGGTGCAATACGGTACCGCCCGTATACCGGGACTGCAGGGACTCCTGCCGGGCCAGGGCTTCGAAAGGATCGTCGGTAAAGCCCACGGGCAGTTGTGATGAGTTGGTATAGTAGGGCGCTTCTTTACTGCCGGCCTGGATGATGTCTGCGAATCGCTTGCGATCCTCACGGGCAAATCGATAGGTGGTGCCCTCGGCTGGCGTCGCCTCAAGGTTGTAGAGATGGCCTGTCTGTTCCTGGAATTCTGTCATGCGTGTGCGGATATGGTCCAGCAGTCCTTCGGCCAGATGGGTTCCTGTTTCAGTGGCAATGTTCTCGCGGTCACCACTGAAATTGCGCAGCATCTCGTTGATGCCATTTACCCCGATGGTGGAAAAATGATTGCGCAGAGTACCCAGGTAGCGGAGGGTATAGGGAAACAGTCCTGCATCCATGTGCCGCTGGATAATTTTGCGCTTGACCTCAAGTGAATCCCGCGCCAGTTCCAGCAGCCGATCCAGGCGGGTGACCAGGGCATCCCAATCGCCGCGGTACAGATAGCCGAGACGTGCACAATTGATCGTTACTACGCCGAGAGAGCCCGTCTGTTCTGCGGAACCGAACAGACCGTTACCGCGTTTGAGTAATTCGCGCAAATCCAACTGCAAGCGGCAGCACATGGAGCGCACCATATTCGGGCTCAGGTCTGAATTGATAAAGTTTTGGAAGTAGGGCAGGCCATAGCGGGCTGTCATGGCAAACAGGCGCTCTGCGTTGTCGCTGTGCCAGGGAAAATCTGCAGTGATGTTGTAGGTGGGAATCGGAAA
This sequence comes from Microbulbifer sp. MI-G, assembly GCF_030440425.1. Taxonomy (NCBI): domain Bacteria; kingdom Pseudomonadati; phylum Pseudomonadota; class Gammaproteobacteria; order Cellvibrionales; family Microbulbiferaceae; genus Microbulbifer; species Microbulbifer spongiae. The sequence goes on along the minus strand of NZ_CP098023.1, from coordinate 2,448,212 downwards.
GGTAAAAACCCGGCCGCGTGCATCGCCCGCGCTCATCACCTCGATATAGGCGCGGTTGATCAAGTCCATTTCTTCCTGCAGAGCACCATAGGTGAAGGGCATTTCCTCGCCTGCGATCACCGGTACCTGATCGCGCAGATCCTGCGGGCATACCCAGTCAAATGTGAGGTTGGTAAAGGGCGTTTGGGTCCCCCACCGGGACGGCACATTGAGGTTGAAAATCAATTCCTGCATACATTGGCGCACGGTGGGGTAGTCCAGTCGGTCCTTGCGCACATAGGGGGCCAGGTAAGTATCGAAGGAACTGAAGGCCTGGGCGCCAGCCCACTCGTTTTGCAGGGTTCCGAGAAAATTGACAATCTGGCCTACGGCGCTGGATAGATGTGCCGGTGGTGCGGATTCCACCTTGCCCGGCACGCCGTTCAAACCCTCGTGCAACAGGGTGCGCAGCGACCAGCCGGCGCAATAACCCGCGAGCATATCGAGGTCGTGGATATGCAGGTCACCATCTCTGTGGGCCGCGCCGATTTCATTCGAATAGACATGATTCAGCCAGTAGTTGGCAATCATTTTGCCGGCACTGTTCAGAATCAAACCGCCCAGAGAGTAGCCTTGATTGGCGTTGGCCGCGACACGCCAATCTGCCCGCTGCAAATACTCATTGATTGAGGTTTCCACATTCACCAGGGACTGCCGATCACTGCGCAGTTGCTGATGCCGGCCCCGATAGGCAATATAAGCCCGTGCAGTATCCACATAATGGCAGCTGATCAGCACCTGCTCGGCAATATTCTGGATCTCCTCGATATCAATTGGTGCGCTGTCATCAAAGCGGTGGCCAATCACTTGCAACACCGACTGGGTGAGACGCAATGCTTCCTCTTCGTCATAAGCCTGGGTAGCGCGCCCGGCACGCAAAAGTGCACTGGTGATTCGCCTGGCATCGAAAGCCAGTGTGCGTCCATCGCGCTTGCAGACCAGAAAGCCTTCCGGCGTTGTGGCTGGGTGTGCCGAGCTGGACAGATTTTGGTTGGCGGGAGTGGCAATGCTCGTCATAGGCAGTCCTCAAAAACACTGCGCGAAGCATAGCGAGGCGCTTGGGGTAGCACTTGATCTGGATCACTATATATTGACTATAAAAAGCAATGCTGCACAATATATGGTATTTTCCGCTTTTGAGCGGAGTTGTGGGTGGAGGCTGTAGTGCCCAGGGGGAAGTCAACCTGAAGCTTTAGGTGCCACTGTCGGCTGCAGGTTCGGTATGAGCCTGGATGAGCAGCTACGCCTGGTGATGAGTGCTGCCTTTCAGGCCGGCAATCCAGCGCGTCAAGGGAAGGCTAATGGTCAGCCAGATAATGAATCCAGATCCCGCACCATCCTGATATGGGGGATATTCGCCTCTGAGAAAATGTCACCTTCGACAACAAAGCCAGACCGACTGTAAAACCCCTGGGCTTGTTGCTGGGCGTGCAAATAAACACGTTGGTGCCCAAGGTGTCGGGCATGTTCGCAAATGGTCTCAAGCAGCTGCGCGCCATACCCAAGGCCCCGTGCAGATTTTTTGATTGCTAGGCGACCGATCTTGCCACCTGCTGTCAGACGCCCAGTGCCTATTGCCACGCCATCTTCGAAAACAAGGAAATGCTGGGCGCTTTCTTCCAGAGTATCCCACTCCAAATCGGCGGGGACTTTCTGTTCCCGCACAAACACAGTCTCTCGGATGGTGCGGATAGTGCTTCGCTCGCTATGCCAGTTAGCAGTGCGGACAACAATAGCCATATCAGAAATCCTCCGGGGGATAGATGAGCGTGCCCTGGGAAACCAACTGATCGATCAGGCCATCTGCGACGCCCAGTAGCGGGTAGTTGTCGATATCGCGCCAGCGGATTGTGCGGTTTGCAGTAAATTGTCTGGCAAAAGCAAGGGGCACAGGGAGGGCTTCCCCATCTACAAACAGCGTTGCAGGCTGGCGACAAAAGGCACAGCGCGATGCAGGATTCAGTACCAGCGACAGTCCCCGGCGCAGTTGTTTCCGCCAGTCGGCAGCGCTGTCCGCATCCAGGGCTACGATATCTGGATATTTTGCCTCGGTCATCACCGCACCGAACCACCGGGTGATTTTCTCCGGCTGTTGCAGCCAATGGCCTATCTGTTTTTGCAAACGTACCACAGAGGCCGCGTCAATTTCAGCGGGATTTCCTGTGGGCTCTATGCCCGCATCGGTGTAGCGCATGCTGTCTGGCAATCCCGTTGCGATTTCGCTGGCGAGTTCTTCGAGAATCTCGGCGGCAGAGGGCGCGCGAAAACCGATGGAAATTGTTGTGCAGGCGCCTTCGGCAATACCCCAGTGGCTGTATTGCGGGGGCAGGTAAAGCATATCGCCCGGTTCCAGTATCCAGCGGTTTTCCGCTTCGAACGCGCTGAGGATACTGAGTGGTGTGCCCGCCAGCCGCGGCTGGGTTTCATCGACTTTGGGCCCCTGCTGCCAGAGGCGCTTGCCCTCCGCTTGGAGTAGAAACACATCATAGTGGTCGTAGTGCGGACCCACGCTGCCCTGGTCGGCGGCATAGCTGATCATCACATCGTCAAGGCGCCAATCGGGTATAAAACGAAAGCACTCTTTGAGTTCGGCTATTTCAGATAACCATTGATCAGCGGCCTGAACCAGTAGGGTCCAGTGGGTGCGGGGCAGGGAGAGGAAGTCCGCCTCGGTGAAAGGTCCTGTGCGCAGTTGCCAGGGTTCGTTTTCCCCCTGTTCCATTACCAGGCGCGATTCCACCCTTTCTTCGAGGGCCATGCCCGCCAGCATTTCAGCGGAGATCGGGGATTTGAAATCGGTAAAAGCGTTGCGGATCAGCAGGGGTTTTTGCTGCCAATAGTCGCGCATAAAAATGTCGATCGGCATTTCACCGAGATGGGTCAGGGGGCTGGGCATGGGAAACTCGTTATTGAAAACCAAAAGTGCACCGGCGTGCTGTTTCCGGTCATTGCCCACTGGAAGGCCCGGAGCGCGCAGGCAGTGTCTCCATGCGGCCACCTGCCGGTGGCCGCAGTCGGGGCTTGGTTAAAGCTTGCGAGCCTGTTCCGCGGCATTTCCGGTATAGGTGGCCGGAGTCAATTCCAGCAGGGCACTCTTGGCTTCGGCAGGAATCTCCAGGCTTTCAATAAATGTTTTCAGGGTTTCACGGGTGATGCCCTGGCCGCGCGTGAGGTTCTTGAGCTTCTCGTAGGGTGCCTCAATATTGTAGCGGCGCATCACGGTCTGAATGGGTTCCGCCAGTACTTCCCAGGCATTGTCCAGGTCTTTTGCGAGGCGCTCACGGTTGATTTCCAGCTTGCCCAGGCCCTTTGTGGTGGCGGCATAGGCGATGGCGGAATAGCCGACACCAACACCCATATTGCGCAGTACGGTAGAGTCAGTCAGGTCGCGCTGCCAGCGGGACAAGGGCAGCTTGGCGGCCAGGTGCTGCAACATGGCGTTGGCCAGGCCTAAATTGCCCTCGGAGTTTTCGAAGTCGATGGGGTTGACCTTGTGCGGCATGGTGGAAGAGCCCACCTCGCCGACAACCACCCGCTGTTTGAAATAGCCGAGGGAAATATAACCCCAGATATCCCGATTAAAATCAATCAGGATGGTGTTGAAGCGTGCGATTGCATCGAACAGTTCAGCGATATAGTCGTGTGGCTCGATCTGGGTGGTGTAGGGGTTCCAGGTCAGGCCCAGGGAATTGACAAAGGCTTCTGCATATTCTTCCCAGTCGACCTCCGGATAGGCGGACAGGTGTGCATTGTAGTTACCTACCGCGCCATTGATTTTACCCAGCAGGGGTACTGCGCGGATTTGATTTATCTGACGGCGCAGGCGCGCAACCACGTTGGCGAGCTCCTTACCCACGGTGGAGGGGCTGGCGGATTGGCCGTGGGTGCGCGACAGCATGGGCACGTCGGCAAAATGTTGGGCAAGCTCGGCGATTTTGTCCACGAGGTTGTGCATTGCTGGCAACAGGACCTTTTCACGCCCGGCGCGCAGCATCAGTGCGTGGGCAAGGTTGTTGATGTCTTCTGAGGTACAGGCGAAGTGGACGAATTCGCTGACTCCGGCCAATTGTACATTGCTACGGATTTTTTCCTTGAGGAAGTATTCGACGGCTTTTACGTCGTGGTTGGTGGTGCGCTCGATCTCTTTGATACGCCGGGCATCTCCCAGGGAGAAGTCAGCCACGATGCGGTCGAGCAGCTGGTTGGCGTCGTCGTCGAACTGCGCTACCTCGGTGATTTGCCTGTGCGCGGAGAGTTGCTGCAGCCAGCGTACCTCTACTTCAACGCGGGCGGACATCAGGCCGTATTCGCTGAAAATAGCGCGCAGAGGGGCGGTCTTGCTTTCGTAGCGGCCATCAATGGGGGATACCGCTGTGAGTGCGGAAAGCGCAACGGTCATAGTCAATCTCCGGAGCTAGTGATTTGTGGATTCGAGTTGTGCGATCCAATCATTGGTCGCATGCAATAGTCTCTTGCGCTGAAACAGCAGGTGCAGGCGGCGACCGCCCAGTTGCCGCCACAGGGTTGCGGCACGGATGCCGGCAAACAGCATGGAGCGGATCTGGTTGGCGATGCGCTGCTGTTGCAGGTAGTTAAAATCACCGAGTACCTGAATTCGGAAGCGGAAGGTGCCGAGGGTATCGCTGTAGATACTGGCCAGGTTTGAAAACACATTTTCGTGTGTCGGGGCGAAATGCTCGGCCTGGGCTTTGGCTTTTTGCAGGCGGTTGCCGATGATGGAAAGGAGTGCGCTCTTTTTGCTGAGCTGCCGCTGCAGATAGAGTATAGAGAGCGCATACCGAAGGCAGTCGGTATATTCTGGATGCTGACGTGACTGTAACAGTTGTCTTGAAACCTGCAGCCCTGGCAGTAGATTGGCGGCACCGCCAAAGACAGTGTCGGTGTGGTCGGGATTGAGCTGAAACAGGCTGAACACACCTGTTTCCAGCTGTGTCTGTGGAGCCGTGCCGGTCTTTGCCAGGCGCTCTACCAGTGTTGCAGCTTGAAATATTCCGGCCAGTGCCAGAGCCTGATCCCGCCAGTTATTCAAAATCGCTCCTTAGTGCTTGTTGTTTTTTCGACACGGCAGAGCCGATGCCGGTGGATTTTTCTATCACCGCACCGCCAAGGCAAACTTCGCCGTCGTAGAGTACCAGTGATTGACCCGGTGTCACGGCGCGCTGTGGCTTATCAAATGCCACAATCAGGTCACCATTTTCCTGTACCTGCACTGTGCAATCCTGGTCTGGCTGGCGGTAGCGGGTTTTCGCCTGGCAGCGGAATGTTTTGCCGGGTGCAGCACCATTAATCCAGTGTGTCTGGGTTGCTTCCAACCCTGTGGCATAGAGCAGGGGGTGGTGTGCACCCTGTACAACGATCAGTACGTTGCGCTGCAGGTCTTTGCCCACCACGTACCAGGGGTCCTCCCCGCCACCTTTGACACCGCCGATACCCAGGCCCTGTCGCTGGCCAATGGTGTGGTACATCAATCCCGCATGGCGCCCCATGAACCTGCCTTCCGGCGTTTCCATATCCCCAGGCTGTGCCGGCAGGTACTGTTCCAGAAAATCCTTGAAGCGGCGCTCGCCGATAAAACAGATGCCGGTGCTGTCTTTTTTGTTGTGGGTGACAAAACCGTTTTTCTCAGCAATACGCCGCACCGCGGGCTTTTCCAGCTCTCCGAGCGGGAAGAGGGCGCGGGCAAAGGCCGCTTCTTCCACCGCGTGCAGGAAATAGCTCTGATCCTTGTTGACATCCAGCCCCTTGAGCAGATAGGTGCGCCCCTTGATATCGAGACGGCGCGCGTAGTGGCCGGTGGCAATGGCATCTGCGCCCAGTACTTCTGCGTATTCCAGAAAGGCTTTGAATTTGATTTCGCGATTACACAGGATATCCGGATTGGGCGTACGCCCGGCCTTGTATTCCGCCAGGAAGTAGGCAAAGACATGATCCCAGTACTCAGCGGCAAAGCTGGCAGTGTGTAGATGGATACCAAGCCTGTGGCAGATGGCCTGGGCATCAGCCAGGTCGGCCCTGGCGGTACAGTATTCGGTGCCGTCGTCCTCGTCCCAGTTCTTCATAAACAGACCCTCCACCCGAAAGCCCTGCTGGATCAGGCGCAGTGCGGCTACGGAGGAATCGACACCGCCGGACATACCGACAATGATACGCTTGGGCGGCTTGCTGGGTGTGGAGTCAGACATATAGAGACTGTCGCTACCTCACTGGAAGAGAAAAAAGGGGCGAATTTTACCTGTGAAAACACCTCGGACCAAGACCGCTTGGATTTTCCGCTAGCATCTACCGCTGCCGACGTTTTTGCCCGAGCTTTGAGGGGGCCTGATTGACGGTGAAAATTTCCTCCATCCGGTACTCTCCGGGTTTGAGCGCGCCGAGATGCCAGTGGCCGATTGCCATACGCACCAGACGCAGGGTGGGGAAACCGACAGCTGCGGTCATCCGTCGAACCTGGCGGTTGCGGCCCTCGCAAATGGTCAGTTCCAGCCAACTGGTGGAAATGGATTTTCGCTCCCGAATCGGCGGTGTGCGCGGCCACAGTTTAACATCGGACAGGCGCCGGGTCCTGGCCGGCGCAGTGCGCCCCTCTTTGAGCGGTACGCCACGGTCCAGAGCCGTGAGCGCATCAGCACTGATTTCCCCTTCAACCTGGACCCAGTAGGTTTTTGCCACCTTTTTCTTTGGGTGGCTGATTTGGTGTTGCAGCGCGCCATCGGCTGTGAGCAGCAGCAGCCCTTCCGAGTCAAAATCGAGCCGGCCGGCGGGGTAGACATCCTTTTCGCGGACGTAGTCTGCAAGCGTGGGGCGGCCCTGGGTATCCGTAAATTGGCTCAGGACGCCGTAGGGTTTGTTAAGAAGAATGAGCTTGGCCATAACAAAAATCCGGTATTGTAATCCAACTACAAAAAGAGGCCGATGCTGCTATAATCCCGCCGTTTTTGTCCTGGTCCGAGGGTGCCGGGGCAGTGATGCAAGCAATGCTGGGCCTAAAAAGTCACAGAATTTAGGGAGTTTACGCAATATGGGTCATATCCAAGTGCCGGCAGACGGCGAAAAAGTTACAGTCAATGCCGACGGTTCTCTGAATGTTCCGGATCGCCCGGTGATTCCCTTTATCGAGGGCGACGGCATCGGTGTGGATATCACCCCGGTCATGCGCAAGGTGATTGATGCTGCAGTAGAGAAGGCTTACGGTGACGGCAAGAAAATTGCGTGGATGGAAATCTACTGTGGAGAAAAAGCGGCCGAGACTTACGCGGGTGACTGGTTCCCAGCCGAAACCCTCGCCGCGATCAGGGACTATGTTGTCAGCATCAAAGGCCCTCTCACCACTCCGGTAGGTGGGGGGTTCCGTTCCCTGAATGTCGCTCTGCGCCAGGAGCTGGACCTGTATGTCTGCCAGCGGCCGGTGCGCTGGTTCAGCGGCGTGCCCTCTCCGGTAAAGGAGCCGAACAAGGTAGATATGGTGATCTTCCGGGAAAACTCCGAAGATATCTACGCCGGTATCGAGTGGAAAGCGGACAGTGACGAGGCGAAAAAAGTCATTAAGTTTCTGCAAGACGAGATGGGCGTTAAGAAAATCCGTTTTCCGGAGCACTGCGGTATCGGCGTCAAGCCGGTCTCTGCCGAAGGCACCAAGCGCCTGGTGCGCAAGGCGATCCAGTATGCCATAGACCAGGACCGCGATTCCGTTACCCTGGTACACAAAGGCAATATCATGAAGTTCACCGAGGGCGCCTTTGCTGATTGGGGCTACGAACTGGCGCGCGATGAGTTTGGCGCTCAGCCTCTGGACGGAGGGCCCTGGCATAGCTTCAAGAGCCCGACAACCGGTAAGGAAATCATTATCAAGGATGTGATTGCAGATGCCATGCTGCAGCAGATCCTGCTGCGCCCGGCGGAGTATGATGTTATCGCCACTCTGAATCTGAACGGTGATTACCTGTCCGATGCCCTGGCTGCTCAGGTGGGCGGAATCGGCATTGCACCGGGTGCCAACCTTTCCGACGAAGTCGCGTTGTTTGAGGCTACGCACGGCACAGCACCCAAGTATGCCGGTCAGGACAAGGTAAACCCCGGCTCCCTGATCCTGTCTGCGGAAATGATGTTACGTCATCTGGGTTGGAAGGAAGCGGCAGATCTGGTTATCAAAGGTATGGAAGGCGCTATCGAGGCCAAGACGGTTACTTATGATTTCGAACGCCTGATGGAGGGCGCCGAGTTGAAATCCTGCTCGGAGTTTGGTGGCGAAGTTATCAGGCACATGACCTAGATTAACGCCGGGCTGGCCGTCCGGGCGACGGCTGCAGACAAGCCCTTCACCGGCAGGTGGAGGGCTTTTTTGCCTGAGTGTATAGCCGGGTAGGGCGTCTAATCCAGCGCCTCGGCTTCCTTTTCCCTGAGTGCTTCAGAAGGCATCGACTCAGTTTCGTGACTGACGGGTCTGGAGTCCCCTGCAGGCACAGTGGAAATATTGGTTGCGTGATAACCTTTATCGCCTCGAATGATATCAAAAGTGACCTGTTGGCCAGCTTTCAGGGTTCGATAACCCTCCATCTGAATTGCGGAGTAGTGTGCAAAAAGGTCCTCCCCTCCGTCATCCGCAAGAATAAATCCATATCCCTTGGCATTATTGAACCACTTCACGGTACCGGTAGGCATAGCGAACTCCCTCTAATTGCCCAGGCGGCCCCCTGGCCACCGTACAGAGTTTTTATTTTTATTTGAACTGCGAATGAATCGGCTGCGATCCTGACTGCGATTAATGGCTGCGAATGAGGCAGACAGTACCTCTTGTAGTCAACTGGCGTGAGAATGTCAAGAAACCCAGTTGGCTACTGCGGTATTCCTGTGTCGATGGTCAAATAAGGTTACAATGGCAGGTCATTAGTGTTTGTGCAGGTGGCAACGTCCGGGCTCGAAAGAAAGAATGCATTGATAATTTTTATGAGTATTACGCAAATCATTAAACTAAATGCCAGTGAAGGGGGGGGAGACCTCGAGGATCGCGGGTTCTCAGACGGTGGGCTCGCCCTGGAAGAGGCGCCACCAAAGTTAAAGCGGCCCCCGATGTACAAGGTGGTGATGCTCAATGATGACTATACCCCCATGGACTTTGTGGTTGAGACTCTGGAGCGGTTTTTTGGTGTCAATCGGGAGCGTGCCACGCAGTTGATGCTGCAGGTACACACGCGGGGAAAAGCAGTGTGCGGTGTCTATACTCGGGATATAGCGGAGACAAAGGCCGCCCAGGTCAATCAATTCGCCCAGGAGAATGAACATCCATTGCTGTGCGAGATTGAGGCGGATGAAAGTAAAGACCAGTGAGCTTGAACAGAGCTGCCTTTGAACTAGGGCCCCGTCACCTGAAAGGAATCAGCCAGGATACAGACGCCGGCAAAGGGTGCGCGCCAACCAGCGGAGTCGGCGGGAACTATTGGCGATTACGGTTTGAGGTTTAAATGCTCAGCAAGGACTTAGAGGTAACGCTTAATCTGGCGTTCAAGGGTGCGCGCGCAAAACGGCACGAATTCATGACCGTAGAGCACCTGTTGCTGGCACTTTTGGACAATGAATCGGCAGCCGATGTATTGCATGCCTGCGGAGCCGATCTCAGTGCGCTGCGGCGTGAACTGCTGGAGTTTGTGGATTCCACCACCCCACTGATTCCCGAGGCCGATACCGACCGCGAAACCCAGCCGACACTCGGGTTCCAGAGAGTCCTGCAGCGGGCCGTTTTCCACGTCCAATCCTCCGGCAAAAAAGAAGTGACCGGGGCCAATGTCCTGGTGGCGATCTTTTGCGAGCAGGAAAGCCAGGCTGTTTACTATCTGAAGCAGCAGAGTGTTGCGCGCATCGATGTGGTCAATTACATCACTCACGGAATTTCTCGTGTCGGTTCCAGTGGCAACAATCACCACCACAGCCCCGATGCTGCCCCAGAGCAGGTCGACGAAGAGATTGGCGGTGGTACCGAAGCCGGTGGTGCGGACCCTCTGGGAAGCTACGCCACCAACTTGAACCAGGAGGCTATTCTAGGCCGTATCGACCCCCTGGTGGGGCGCGGCCCGGAGGTGGAGCGGGTTACCCAGGTGCTGGCACGCCGGCGTAAAAACAATCCATTGCTGGTTGGCGAGTCCGGCGTCGGTAAAACGGCTATCGCCGAAGGACTTGCACGGCGCATTGTGGATGAGGATATTCCCGAGCCCCTCAAAGAGAGTACCATCTACTCACTGGATCTCGGTTCTTTGCTGGCCGGTACCAAGTACCGTGGGGATTTCGAGAAGCGCTTCAAGGCACTGTTGGCCGAACTGAGGAAGCGTGAGCACGCGGTGCTGTTTATCGATGAGATCCATACCATTATCGGTGCCGGAGCAGCCTCTGGTGGCGTAATGGACGCCTCCAACCTGCTTAAACCGCTGCTCTCCAGTGGCCATCTGCGCTGTATCGGCTCCACCACATTCACGGAGTATCGCGGTATCTTCGAAAAAGATCGCGCCTTGTCCCGTCGCTTCCAGAAGATTGATGTGAGCGAGCCAACCGTGGAGGAGACGGTGCAGATTCTGCAGGGGCTTAGGAGCTGCTTCGAGGATCACCACAAGGTGCGTTTTACCGAGGCGGCTCTGGAAGCGGCGGCGCAGCTTTCCAGCCGCCATATCACCGAGCGTTTTCTTCCGGATAAGGCCATCGATGTCATCGATGAGGCCGGCGCCTACCAATCGCTATTGCCCCTTGAGGAGCGTACAGAGATCATTGGCGTGGGGGAAATTGAGTCGGTGATCGCAAAAATGGCCCGTATCCCGGCCAAGAGTGTTTCTGCGTCGGATAAAGAGCAGCTGTCCAAACTCGACGATAACCTCAAGATGGTGGTTTTTGGCCAGGATCGGGCTATCGAGGCACTCAGTACCGCAATCAAGCTCAGTCGTGCGGGTTTGGGTGCCGAAGAGAAACCGATAGGCTCCTTCCTGTTTTCCGGCCCCACCGGTGTCGGCAAGACCGAGTTGTGTCGGCAGTTGGCGAAGGTGATGGGCATTGAACTGATTCGCTTTGATATGTCGGAGTATATGGAGCGGCACACGGTTTCCCGCCTGATCGGGGCGCCGCCGGGCTATGTGGGATTTGACCAGGGCGGCCTGCTGACCGACGCTGTTACCAAGCATCCCCACAGCGTGGTTTTGCTGGATGAAATTGAAAAAGCCCACCCCGAGGTGTTTAATCTACTTCTGCAGGTGATGGATCACGGCACCCTCACGGATAACAACGGGCGCAAGGCCGACTTCCGCAATGTGATCCTGATTATGACCACGAACGCCGGCGCCGAGTTGATGAGCCGCCGCTCAATTGGTTTCTCCAGTCAGGATCATTCCACGGATGGTATGGAGGAGATCAAAAAGATATTCACCCCAGAGTTCCGCAACCGCCTGGACAGCGTTATCCAGTTTGCTGCCCTGCCACTGGATGTAGTGAAAACGGTGGTAGACAAGTTGATTGTCGAACTACAGACGCAACTGGATGATTCACGGGTGACCCTGGTTGTGGATGATGAGGCTCGCGAGTGGCTGGCCGTGCACGGTTACGATGAAAAAATGGGGGCCCGCCCCATGTCCCGCCTGATTCGCGACAAGTTGCGTAAACCCCTGGCCGAAGCCGTTCTGTTCGGTGAGTTGGCGGAAGAGGGAGGGCGTGTGAGAGTGACGATAGAAAATGATGAGTTGGCAATAAAAACCGCCGTGCCAGCCTGATTATCGATGGATGCGCGATTGCAACAAATAAAGCCACCTGTGGTGGCTTTTTTTGTATGGTCAAGCTGCCGGAAAGGCGCCTTCACCAATGCGCAGATTAGCGCGCCCGGTAGGTGATACGCCCCTTGCTCAGATCGTAGGGGGTCAGTTCCACCTTGACCTTGTCACCGGTGAGGATGCGAATATAGTTTTTGCGCATTTTCCCCGAGATATGTGCGATGATCACATGTCCGTTTTCCAGCTTCACGCGGAAGGTGGTATTCGGCAGAGTGTCAATCACCTCGCCTTCCATTTCAATATAATCGTCTTTTGCCATGCGGCAGCAACCTTAAAATATCTTGATCTGACCTGTACCCCGGAGACACTCTGGCCTAGCCGCGGTTCGACGGGCGAGCATTTTGCACGAAAAGATGCGCTAGAGCAAAGGGCGCGTATGATAGCGCTAGCGGGGTTTCAGTCTCCAGCGGTTCTCCACGAGCATTTCTATCGGCTGGAACTGGCTTTTGTAGGCCATTTTATGGCACTGCTCAATCCAATAGCCTAAATAAAGGTTGGAAAGGCCGAGTCGTCTTGCCCACTCAATCTGGTAGAGAATACAGTAACTGCCCAGGCTTCGCTTGTCCTCCTCCGGGTCGAAGAAAGTATAGATGGCGGACAGGCCCGCGGTGAGCAGATCGGTCACAGTCACAGCGACCAGTTTGCCCCGAGCGCGCAATTCGAAATAGCGCGTGGCGCCCCAGGCCTGGCACAGGAAATTGCGATATTGCTCGCGACCGGGGGGGTACATCTCACCGTCGGCGTGGCGCTGTTCAATATAGCGTGCGTAGAGCGCGTAGTGCTCATCGGTGTCGATGGATTCAATATGGAAGATATCCAGGTCCCGGTTGCGCTTCCAGCAGCGGCGCTGATTGCGGCTGGGGACAAACAGATTCACCGGTACCCGCGCCGGGATGCAAGCCTTGCAGGTGGCGCACTGGGGGCGGTACAAGTAGGCGCCGCTGCGGCGGAATCCCAGCTCCGAAAGGTAGTTGTATAGACGTTGATCCACCTCGGTCTGCGGGTCTACAAATACCGTATTGGCTTCCCGGTCCGGCAGGTAGCCACAGGGGTGGGGCAGAGTGGCCAAGAGGCGGACTGAATCCAACTGAGAGTATTTACCCATAAGTCCACGAAAGCTTCCAGGGCTTTGCAAAGGCGGGTTGTTTCAGCCCGCTTTTCAACAAGTGTTCGAAATCCCTGCGATAGATCTCCACTGCCCCCAAGCTGGTCAGGTGAGGACTGCCCACCTGGCAGTCGATCAACGGGCAGCCCCACAATTCTAATTGCCGAACCAGGTGAACAAAAGCGACTTTGGAGGCGTCTTTCTCACGGTGAAACATCGACTCCCCGAAAAATACACGGCCCAGAGCGATACCATAGAGTCCTCCAACAAGATCACCATTGCGCCATACCTCCACAGAGTGGCTGAGACCGAGATGGTGCATGTGGATAAATGCCCGGCGCAGCCTGTCGGTAATCCAGGTACCCTCCCCGCTGGCCCTCTGAATGCGGCAGCCATCGATAACAGATTCGAATGCTCGGTCAAATGTGACCCTGAAGGTTTTGCGGCGCAACACTTTTTGCAGGCTGCGGCCCACACGGAATGCCTGCGGAAAAACCACGCAACGGGGGGAGGGGCTCCACCAGAGGATGGGTTGGCCGTCTGAGTACCAGGGAAAAATCCCCCGCCGGTAGGCAGCCAGCAGCCACTCGGGGGTCAGGTCCCCCCCCGCAGCCAGCAACCCGTTGGGATCCGTCAGTGCTGCTGCTGTGGACGGGAAGGCGATATGCTGATCGTCGAGCCACACCAAGTGTTGGGTACGACTCCCTACCATGGTCTGACTCCTGTTTGAGGGGCTACACAATACCCGGAGGCCTGTCAGCCGGGTATCGGGGTTGCTTTGCTATTGCGCGTCCAGGAAGCGCTCGGCATCCAGCGCCGCCATACAGCCAGTACCGGCAGAGGTCACCGCCTGGCGGTAGATATGATCGGACACATCGCCTGCGGCAAAAACGCCTGCGACAGAAGTCTGGGTGGCATTCCCCTCAAGGCCATTGCGGACAATGATATAGCCACCATGCATCTCCAGCTGCCCCTCAAACATGTCGGTATTTGGCTTATGACCGATGGCGATAAAGACGCCGGAGACAACCAGTTCCCTGGTGGAGTTGTCCTGTGTGCTGCGCAGACGCAGGCCGGTAACGCCATTATCATCGCCCAGAACTGCTTCCAGCGTGTGCTGCCAGCAGACAGTAATATTGCCGTTTTGCACTTTTTCCATCAGGCGATCCTGCAGAATTTTCTCTGCCCGAAGCTGATCGCGGCGGTGGATGAGGGTTACTTCGCTGGCGATATTGGACAGGTAAAGCGCTTCTTCTACAGCGGTATTACCGCCACCAACCACGGCTACTTTCTGATCGCGGTAAAAGAAACCATCGCAGGTCGCGCAGGCGCTGACGCCGCGGCCTTGATAGGCCGCTTCCGATGGCAGCCCCAAATACTGGGCAGAGGCACCGGTGGCAATAATCAGTGCATCGCAGGTATAAGTCCTGTTGCCCTGCAGTGTAAATGGCCGTTGCTTCAAATCTACTGATTCGATGTGATCAAAAATAACCTGGGTGTCGAAGCGCTCCGCGTGCGCCTGCATCTGGACCATCAGGTCGGGTCCCTGCAAGTCCGCAGCACCACCCGGCCAGTTTTCCACCTCTGTAGTCGTGGTCAATTGTCCACCCTGTTGCATACCGGTGATAACTACAGGTTTTAGATTTGCACGGGCTGCGTAGATCGCAGCGGTGTACCCGGCGGGGCCCGAGCCGAGAATGATCAGTCGATGGTGGTTGCTACTCATGAAGTACTCTTAAAAATTCGTCGGTGTGCAAGGGAAACAGTGAGCCAGAAGCTCACCAGGTTGTTTGTTTTTTAATCGGAGAGGCTGTCAGTTTGGGCCGTATAATAGGCGATAGAAACCTGTGGGCGAAATAGTTTGGCTTAATTTGTTCCATTGGCAAGCGCTATGTGAGGGTGGATGTGGATTGTCGATTGCGATCTGAGTGGGAAAATAAAGCCCATAATCCGGCCGAGCAAATGCTTTATAGGTTGTCCGGCCGGGGATACTGGCTGCAAGTACCCGCCGCGCATTTGTCGCTGGGCGAAGTCAGCTGCGCTGAGTGTGAGAACCCCCTAAATCCCCATCTGCCTGGAAGCCAAATCCCGCATGATTTCCTCAGAGCCACCCCCGATTGCATTGACCCGTACCTCTCGATAGATGCGCTCAACCCGACCACCGCGCATATAGCCGGCGCCGCCGAGCACCTGCATGGCTTCCCGGGCACAGTACTCGAGGGTTTCTGTGGCCTGAACCTTGAGCAGAGCGACTTCAGCCACTTTGAGTTGCTGTTGCTGTTCAGCCCAGGCACAGAGGTCCAGATAGGCCTGGGTGGCATTGATGCGTTGCAGCATCTGTGCGAACTTGTGGCGGATCACCTGGTGACTGGCGAGGCATTTACCGAAAGTCTCCCGGGCCTGGGCCCATTCGATCGCATCCTGCAGGCAGACACGGCTGTATTCCACACAGGAAGCGGCGATACCCAGACGTTCATGGTTGAAATTGTGCACTATGGGCAGGAAGCCGTGGTTTTCAACGCCGATTCTATTGTCCGCGGGCACGCGGACCTGGTCAAAGAAGATACTGGCGGTATCTGAGCACCACCAGCCCTGCTTTTTGTCCAGTAGCTGCCGGCTGACCCCCTGTGCGTTCGCCGGTATCAGCAACAGGGAGATACCGTCAAAACCCTCGCCGCCGGTGCGCACGGCAGTAGTAAACCAGTGGGCCCGCATACCACCGGTAATATAGGTTTTTTCCCCGTTTACAATGTAGCTGTCGCCATCGCGCACCGCGCGGCATTGGAGATTGGCCACGTCAGAGCCGGCACCGGGTTCGGTGACAGCCAGGGAGATTTGTCTTTCGCCGCGCAGTACCGCCGGTATCACCGCGTCTTTCAGGGCATCGCTGCCATAGTGCAGCAGGGGGGGCAGGGCGATACCATGTACCATCAGGCTGGCATAGAGACCACCTGCACCGGTGCGCGCCAGTTCCTCGGCGGCAACAATCATATGAAAGGCATCCGTCTCAGTACCGCCATAGCACTCGGGGTAGCCCATTTGCAGCAGGCCCACTTCGGCAGCCTTTTCCCAGAGTGTCTCCGGCAGCAGGCCCTGCTCGTCCCAGCAGGTGATGTGGGGCTGGATTTCCCGCTCGACAAAACGGCGCAATTGGTTGCGCCACTGCCGGTGGCTCTCTCCGTAGAAAGGGCTGGCCATACGGGTGGCATCGATATCGTACACGGTGGCATCCTCTAGCAAGGGTCATTGACGGCGTCTGGGCGTTCCGCTGGGGGCGGCCTCTATCTGTACCAGAAGCTGACCGCCGCGCACCTGATCGCCGGCGCAGGCTCCCAGTTTGATAACGGTGCCATCGCGATCCGCGCGCAGGGGGTGTTCCATCTTCATGGCTTCCATCACGGCGAGGATATCGCCGCAGCGCACGGCCTGATTCAGCTCTACCAGCACCTCCAGCAGGGAGCCGTCCATCGGGGCGGTAATTTGGCCACTGCCCTGGCCGAGGCTTGCCTGTAATGGCTTCTGGCTCCGGTCTTCGAACTGCAGCTGGCGACCCGCCCGCAACAGGTAGAGGCTACAGCCCTGTTGCAGGAAAAGAGTGCTCTGGGTGACACCGTCGAGCGTTATGATGGCGATCGCGGTATTGTCGAGCGCCTGTGGCTGCACGGCAATTTCATGGGTCTGATCCGCCACGCTCACGCGGTAGCGGTGTGGCCCCAGTGGCAGCAGCGTGCACTCAAAGTCTCGCCCTTCGCTGCTGAGCCAGTAGTGCAGGTGGGCACTGCTGTCGCCACTGCGCCAGTTAGTGCGCCCCCCGCGTCTATCCTGCGGTTTCAGATAACGCTGATGATTGAGTACCGCCGCTAGTGCCACCCAATCGCTGGATATTGCCTCGGGTACAGTGAGGTGGGTGATGGTATCCAGAAAGCCGGTATCGGCCTTGCCGGACACAAATTCAGGCTCTGCCAGTAGTCGGTACAAAAAGCGAATATTGTTTTTTGGGCCAATCAGCTGCAGCTGTGCCAGTGCTTGTTGCAGTTTTCTCCGGGCGGTTTCTCGGTCCCTTCCCCAAGCGATCAGCTTGCCCAGCATGGGATCGTAGAAGGGGGTGATTTCAACGCCCTCCCGCACAGCGTGATCAAGGCGTACTCCTTCCCCACTGGGTTCACGCCAGTAGAGGATAGGCCCCGCCTGGGGCAGAAATTGCTGTCCGGGATCTTCCGCATAGAGGCGCACTTCAATGGCGTGGCCGCACTGGCTGACCTGCTGCTGGGTAACCGGCAGCGCTTCGCTACGGGCTACAGCCAGTTGCCAGGCCACCAGATCGAATCCGGTTACCATTTCTGTTACCGGGTGCTCCACCTGCAAGCGGGTGTTCATTTCCAGGAAATAGAATTCGCCGTCGGGGCAGAGCAGGAACTCCACCGTACCGGCGCCCTCATAGGCGCAGGCGCGTGCCGCGGCTACTGCGGCTTCACCCATGGCTCTGCGCAGGTCTGCTTCCACTCCCGGGGAGGGGGATTCCTCGACCACTTTCTGGTGGCGTCGCTGTACAGAGCAGTCGCGCTCGCCCAGGTGGATGCAGTTGCCGTGCCGGTCGGCAAACACCTGGATTTCGATATGGCGGGCGCCGACCAGGGCCTTTTCCAGAATCAGTTCACCGCTGCCAAAGGCGCTCTGGGATTCACTGCGCGCAGCGTGCAGCAGTGCTGCCAGTTCGTCGCTGCTGTGGGCGAGACGCATGCCGCGGCCGCCGCCGCCAGCGGCGGCCTTGATCATCAGGGGGAAGCCAATCCGGTCCGCCTCAGCCATCAGGGTGCGGTCGTCCTGGGCCCCCTGAAAGCCGGGAATACAGGGCACACCGGCATCTGAGACAAACGCTTTGGCGCGCCGTTTGTTGCCCATCAGTTCAATAACATCAGCGCTTGGGCCGATAAACTGCAGGCCGTTCTCTGTACAGGCACGGGCAAAATCGGCATTTTCGGCCAGGAATCCATAGCCGGGATGAATGGCGGTGGCCCCGGTTGTTCTTGCGGCAGAGAGGATTTTGTCAATATCCAGATAGGATTCTGCGGAAGTCCGGCCGCCGAGGGCAACGGCCAGGTCGGCGCTATTGGCATGGGGTGCGTGGCGATCCGCATCGCTGAACACGGCAACGGTACGATAACCCTCCGCTCGGGCCGTGCGCAGGATGCGCAGGGCAATTTCCCCGCGGTTGGCGATCAGGAGTGTGGCTGGTGCGGACATCAGTGTTGCCACTCCGGTGCGCGTTTTTCCATAAAGGCACGGGCGCCTTCACGACCTTCGCTACCCTGAATGGCATTGGAAAAATGTTTCGCAGCGTCATCGAGGAGGTGGCTCAGGGCATATTTGTCGGCAATCTGTGCGGCCTGTAAAAGCAGATATTTGGTGGTAGCCAGGGCTCCTGGCGCGCAGGCATTGATATTGTCCAGGTGTCCCTGCAGTGCGGCCTCCAACGTCGTGGAGCTGTCCAGCAGCTGGTGAATCAGGCCGATATCCAGTGCCTCCCGTGCTTTCAGCGTGGTGCCACCCAATGCCAGCCGCCTCGCCTGGGACAGGCCCACGCGGGCAACCACAAACGGTGCAATCTGTGCCGGTGGCAGGCCCAGTCGGGTTTCCGGTAACGCGAAGCGGCAGCTGTGATCGGCAATGGCGATGTCGGCACTGCAGGCCAGCCCAAAACCGCCACCCATCACAGCGCCTTCGAGTACGGCAATCACTACCAGCGAGGAGCTGTTGACTCTTTCCAGCAGTTCGCCGAAGCGGCGGTTCAGGTGATAAAAGGCATCCGTATCGCCGTCGCTGGCGTTTTGTTGGGCAGTGAGCATATCGCCAATATCCCCACCTGCACAGAAGTTGTGTTCGGCACCGCGCAGTACCAGTACCCGGGTCTGCGAAGCGGCCTCCGCCTCTGTCAGCTTCTGTAGCAGCTCGTCCACCATTGGCAGGCTGATGGCG
Organism: Microbulbifer sp. MI-G; assembly: GCF_030440425.1. Taxonomy (NCBI): domain Bacteria; kingdom Pseudomonadati; phylum Pseudomonadota; class Gammaproteobacteria; order Cellvibrionales; family Microbulbiferaceae; genus Microbulbifer; species Microbulbifer spongiae. The sequence continues at coordinate 2,429,276 of NZ_CP098023.1, read as the reverse complement.
TTGCGTTGTCGGGGGCGGTTGAGGGTGAGGTGCCGGGCAATGCCCACAGTTTCATCAATGATGGTTTGCATAGTGGGCCCACTCTATTCGCCGGACTTGCGTTTGCCGGGCAGGATGCCCATCAACTTGCAGATAATACCGAGCATTACTTCATCGGCGCCGCCACCGATGGCAGTGAGACGGCTATCGCGGTAGGCACGGTTGATGCTGGTTTCCTCGATATAGCCCATGCCACCCCAGAACTGCAGGCATTGATCGGGAATGGTGCGGGACAAGCGGCCCGCTTTGAGCTTTGCCATGGAGGCCAGCGTAGTGACATCCTCACCCGCCACATAGGCTTCTACCGCACGCCAGGTGAGTGCCCGCAGACACTCCACTTCGGATTGCATTTCCGCCAAGGCAAAGTGCACGGTCTGATTGTCGAGCAGCCGTGCCGTGAAAGCGTGGCGCTCGCGCACGTACTCAATGGTACTGCTGATACAATTTTCCAGGCCCTTCAGGGTCAGGGCGGCACCGGCGAGACGCTCCTCCTGGAATTGCAGCATCTGCAACAGAAAGCCGGACCCCTCGTCGCCGATACGGAAGTGTTTGGGAACCCGCACATTGTCAAAAAATACCGGTGCGGTTTCCGAGGAGCGCATCCCCAGCTTCTCCAGTTTTTTCCCGATGCGCAGTCCCGGTGTTTTGGCGGGAATAATCAGCAGGGATTTGTTCTTGTGGGCCTTGCCTTCACTGGTGTTGACCAGGGTGCAGAAAAAGTCGGCGCAGGGTGCGTTGGTGATCCACATCTTGTTGCCGTTGACCAGATAATCGCCACCATCATTTTTTGCCGTAGTCTTGATGGCGGCCACATCCGAGCCGGCACCGGATTCGGATACGGCGATGGCGCCGACCATCTCCCCGCGAATCGCCGGGATCAGGAATTGCCGGCGCAGGTCGTCGCTGGCAAAGTTTGCCAGTGCCGGGGTGCACATGGCAGTCTGCACCGAAATGGCCAGGGGCACACCACCGCAATGGGCACCGCCCAGGGCTTCCAGAAAAACGGTTTCATAGCTGAAGTCGAGCCCGAGGCCGCCGTAATCGCTGGACTTGCTGATGCCCAGCAGGCCCAAATCTCCCAGCTGCCTGAAGATATCGCGAATGGGAAAGCTGCCGGCTTTTTCCCACGCCTCTACATGGGGGTTGATTTCCTGCTCTACAAAATGCTCTACCGTACGCTGTAATTCCCGGTGTTGTTCGCTGAGTATCATGAATGCTTTATCCTCTTTATGGGCTTTTTCTGCGGGGGTTTTTTATTCGCGAACTGACTGCCTTTCGTCCGGTTGAGATTCCCGGGCCAGGTGCAACATGACTAGAACCTCGCTACGCCAAAGGTATTTTGGCGCGCTGGAACAGATCCCGCCTCGCGACAGATTGCCAGCAGCATGCCCAGCAGTTTACGCGTGTCGCGGGGATCGATAATGCCGTCGTCCCACAGGCGGGCGCTGCAGGCCAGGGCATCGGAATTTGCCTGCATAAAGGCACTGGTGTCGTTTTCCAGTTTGTCCAGTAACGCAGTATCTACCTGACCGCTGCGCGCCATTTTCTGTTCGGTAACAATGCGCAAAACCTTGCCGGCCTGAGCTGCGCCCATGACCGCGGTGCGCGCATTGGGCCAGGCAAAAATAAAACGCGGGCCGAAGCCGCGCCCACACATGGCGTAGTTACCGGCACCATAGGAGCCGCCCACCAGGATACTGAGCTTGGCTACCCTGGCGTTGGCGACAGCCTGAATCATTTTGGCCCCATGTTTGATAATGCCGTGATGTTCGACCTCGGTACCGACCATAAAGCCAGTGGTGTTGTGCAAAAACAGCAGTGGCGTGCCACTTTGTTCACACAGCTGGATAAACTGTGCGGCCTTGTTGGCGCCCTTGGGGGTGATGGGGCCGTTGTTGCCGATAATGCCCACTGCTTGTCCTTCAATGCGGATATGGCCACAGACAGTCTGTCGGTCAAATTGTGCTTTAAAATCCAGCATCGCCGAGCCGTCGGCGATGCGTGCGAGGAGTTCGCGCACATCATAGGGTTTTTTGCTGTCGGCGGGAATCAAGCCGAGCAGGTCGTCGATTGGATAGAGAGGGTCTGCATACTCCTCCGGGAGATTGGGGGTATGCCGGCAGGGAAGGGTAGCGACTATTTCCCGTGCCAAGCGGATGCCATCGGCGTCGCTCTCCGCCAGGTAGTCGCCACTGCCGGACTCACTGCAGTGCATCTCTGCACCGCCCAGGCTCTCCTCGTCGGCAATTTCCCCGGTTGCCGCCTTGAGCAGGGGGGGCCCCGCGAGATACATGCCGGATTGTCCACGCACCATTATCACATAATCGGACAGGCCTGGCTGGTAAGCACCACCGGCTGTGGCGCCACCATGCACGACTGTGATCTGAGGAATACCGGCCGCGGACATGCGTGCCTGGTTGGCGAAGCCGAGCCCGCCGGGGGCGAAGGTGTCGGTGGCATACTTCAGGTTCGCGCCACCACTTTGCGCCAGGGTGACCACCGACAAGCGGTTCTCCAGTGCTATTTGCTGTATGCGCAGGGCTTTATCCATTCCGGCAGGGGAAATGGTGCCCCCTTTCACTGCATAATTGTCCACCCGCACCATGCAGCGGCGCCCGCTGACCTGGCCAATACCACAGATAGCGCCGCCGCCGGCACCACTGCCGTCCTGATCGTCGTAGAGCTTGTACCCCGCCAGAGCACACAGCTCAATAAAGGGGGCGCCCGGGTCCAGCAACAGGTTGAGGCGCTCGCGGGGCAGCAGCCAGCCACGTTCCCGGTAGCGGGAGGCGCGCTCCCGCTCGGCTTGCAGCGGCCGCTGTTCGGCCTCGCGAAAGTGGGCAATCTGCTCCAGCATTGCGGTGCGATTATTGTTGAAATCGCTGGAGCGGTTGTCCAGTTGGGAGTGGATGGGTTGCATCAGAGTTTGCCCTCTGCTTCCAGCGCTGCCACCACTTTGGGCCGGCGCTTGCGGTGGAAGCCGTTAAAGCGCTTGACACTGTTGGCCGCCACAGGGCGCCAGAGCGGGGAGTGGTGCTTGAGGCTGGAGCCACCATCAATGCGCAATGTCTGGCCGGTGATATAGCCGGCAGCATCAGACAGTAGAAAGCACACAGCGCCGCTTACCTCTGCTTCCTCGCCCAGGCGGTAGAGGGGGATTGATTCGCGGAAGCCCGGTAACAGTTCGCGCAGAAATTCCGGGTCATAGGTATCCAGGCCGCTGGTGAGGACATAACCGGGTGCCACCGCATTGACCCTGACTCCGGAGGCCGCCCATTCCAGTGCAGCGGTTTCTGTCAGGTTTTCCACGCCTGCACGGGCCGCCCCGGAGTGCCCCATCATCGGCATACCACCGGCGTTGTCTGCGGTGATATTGACGATACTGCCACCGTGGGTTTTCATAGATTGCACATACACTTCCCGGGCCATCAGAAATCCACCCAGCAGATTGCTGCGCAGGACGGCGTCAAAGCCCTTTGCGGGGATGTGCTCCAATGCGGAGGGAAACTGACCGCCGGCGTTGTTCACCAGTCCCTGAATCCTACCCTGAGCCTGCACAATCTTGGCGACCGTATCCTTTACACCCTGCTCATCGCGGATATCGAGGCTATAGAAACTGCACTCGCCGCCGTCACTTGCGATCTCCCCGGCAACACGCTCCAGTTTGTCCAACTTGCGCCCGATCAAGAAAACGCGGGCGCCGAGGCTGGCCAGTTCATGGGCGATACAACGGCCGATACCACTGCCGCCACCGGTGACGATATGGGTTTGTTCACTGAAGCTGCCGGGACGTAACTGGCTGTGATAGCGCATAAAAATGTCCTTTTATCAAGCCCTTGAGGCTTGTCAGTTCTTATCGTTGTTGCTTGCACCCGCGCGACTGAATGCGCAGAATACTCTAACGCTACCAAGCAAGCGCTTGGTATTCAACCATTGTTCCCAGTTTGGTGAAAAATTCATCCGACCGTTACCATATGCGGATTTTCTTGGGGGGTGTTCAGTGCACAAAGGCGCCGCAAGTCTGGCCCGGTTAGGGCAAAACCTGAGTCCGCAACAATTGATCGGCGCGTTGGTAGAGCGGGGGGAACTCACCGATCCGGGCTCTCCCCGAGGGCGCCTCCTCAATGTGGCCGCGCGGCAGTTTGAGCAGAAGGGCTACGCTCGAACCACGGTGCGGGATATCGCTTCCGAAGTCGGTATTCTGTCCGGCAGTATCTTCCACCATTTTGCCAGTAAAGAGCAGATTCTCTGCGCGGTGATGCGGGAGGTCACTATTTTTGCCAGTGCGCGTATGCGCAGTGCGATGCAACAGGCCGAGTCACCGCGGGATAAATTGCGCGCCTGTATTCAATCGGAACTGGAGGCGATTCACGGCCAGGCGGTGCCGGGGTTTTCCATTCTGGTATTGGAATGGCGCAGCCTGTCTAAAGACAGTCGCAAGGAAGTGTTGCGGTTGCGGGATGAATACGAGCATATTTGGTTAATTGCGATTCGAGCGGCCAAGTGCCCTGGTGGGGATGCGGCACTGGTGCGACGCCTGTTAGTGGGAGCCCTCAGCCATACCTACAGTTGGTTCAAGCCGCGAGGCAAAGGGCTCTCTATTGCCGAGCTGGCAGATCGTATCCTGTTGATTTTTGCTCCCTGATGTATTCGGTGCAAAACCGGCAGACGCAATTGGCTCATGTAGGGCCACACAATACAGTTCCCCGGGACTGTATCCACTGACGGTGAAGTGCTGCTGGAAAGAGATGCCGGCAAAACTGTGCGCTTTTCCTCTTTTCCTGACAAATTTCCAATCGACACGGGACTCCTGAGAACTGGCGCTCACTGGCGTTGTTCTGAATCTTTTATCCTGCGCGAAAATTGCCACAAATTTGACATTTTGTGTCACTTGGTGACGGGAGAGGGAGATGTCAACTGAGGGTTTATTCCAGATAGTATCCATGGGGCGGACGCTGTATGGCAAAAAGCCGGAACTGGTGGTACAGGATGCAGCCAGGCTGTTTTCCATCCCTGAACCCCAGGCCCGCAGGCTCCTGTTGAAAGGCTGGGTGATCAAAGATCAGCTGGCCTCTGCACAGGCGCTCAAATATCGTGCCGGTCTGCACAACATTGGTTTGCGTGTAAAAGTGTACCCGGCGGGTCGATTTGACAACCTGCAGCTGATAGCCAGGATCCAGGTGGCGCAGCGCCGCAGCGCTCAGGGCAGCAAATCAGATCGCAGTGAGGGGCGCGGGACGCATGCCCCTGTTATTGAGGACAAGAGTCGCAACCCAGCCGTGCATGGCCAGCAAAGCAGGGCAAGGCGCCAGCCAGCAGTTTCCTCCAAGGGCGCTGCGCTTCGCGCTGTGCGACCATTCAATGCCAGCGATGGGATGGAACATCTGTTCCGTGATGACAAGACATTTTCCCCTGCCGGGATATCCGCCGCTGGCGAGGTAATACTGGGTTTGATTCCCGCTGCGGTATTGCCGGGAATTTTTATCCTGCTGCTGGGATTTTGTGTCTATGGGGCTGGCTATGCCCTTTGGCAGATCCCCCTGGCCGTTTGGCAGGGCGAGCTGAATGGAGTTGTTGTGGCTCTTAGTTTGGTTGCGGCTGCCTTTTGTATTGTTGTCCTGCTGCTTGTGTCTCCCTATTTCCGGCCTCTGCGAGATCTGCAGAGCAAACCCGGCATGCGGGCGCTGAGTCGCTCCGAGAGCCGGGAACTGCTGCGTTTACTTGAATTACTTTCCACCAGTCTCGGCTTGCCGAAAGTACAGCGTGTATGGATTGTGCCGGATGCCAGGGTTTTCTCCGCGCCGAGCTTTTCTCAGGTGGTCAGTCAGGTACTGCCACTTCACCTGGGGCTTGCCGGTGTCGTCGCCCTCCCGGGCAGGGAAGCTCTGGCGCTAGTGGCGCGGGCAATGGGCCTCTACTGCGGAAGGGTAAATGGGTTTCTTGCCTGGCTGGTGCTGGGCGGGGGAAGCCGTTTGGAATCCATGCAGTGGGCCCTGGAAAATGAACGCAGTGCAGTTTGTAACTCCGGCAGGCCCAGTGGACTGCAAAAGCCGGTGCACCGCTTACTGGTGATTTGTGGTCATTTTTTACTGCCGCTGATCGAACGCTTGGACAATCTGCACCGCGCGCTTACCAGCCGTGCTGCACGGTATCTTGAGGCCCGCGCGGATCTCTACGCGGCGGGGGCGATTGGCAGCGAGGTCTTTGCGAAATTTGCCCAGAGGTGGCACCGTCTGGTTCATGCAGATTTGCTTGTTGCCGAGATTAACCGGGATGCCTTGTTACTGGGGCAGTGTCTAGAGAATATTCCTGCGGCAGTGCAGTGGACGCTGGAAAAGCTGGATAGGGAAACCTGCAAGGCCATTGAACTGGCCATGGCACAGGCGAGTGACCCCTGGGACTCTGGTCAGGCCGCAGATGACACGCGCATCTCTGCGATCAGTCAGCAGCGGTTGCCGGCGCAGATCACCAGGGCGTTTTCTCTGAGGGACTTTTTCTGTGATCTGGACGGGTTGGCTCGAGCGGTCAGTCTTGCCAGCGCCGGGCCCGATTGCCAGGTTGTGCCAAACCGGCAATTGCTGAGTTCAAACAGCGGGGTGCAGGAGGCCGTTGATGTGCTGGATGTGTATTTCAACCGCCTGCCGCCGCACACGCTACTGCCGCTCGAACGCCCTGCTGCCGAGCAGGTGAAGGGAATGGATCTGCAAGCCACCATCGATTGGCTGCGCGGCAAGTTGATTGAGTTGCGCGGGCTTCGCGAGCAGCGGCAAGGGCTACTGGGGTGTCTTGTGGCCATGCAATTAGGCGCGGCATTGATCAGGGCCAAGGTGCAGATCAGTCCACAGGACTACTCTCTGGAAAGCACAAGCCTGACCGCTGCTCAGGAGATGGCTGCGGTGAAACGATCTGAACTGGAGGAAACGGAGCGGCAGCTACAGAAGGTCTATGCCATTTTCTATCAGCGCCTGTGTCTGGCGATAGCGCTGATGCCGTCCAAAGCGCAACAGTCAGCGCAGTGTCACCTGCGCCAGCTATCCGCCTATGAACCTCTCGCGCCCCACCTGGAGCAGCTCGCTGGCTACAGCAAGAGTCTTGCCCTGCTCGCCAGGCACCTGACTCCTGAAATGGTGGAGCGCGAACTGGTGAAGAAATACCTGGCGCTCAGCGCCAGAACACTCAACGCTCTGCAGGTTATAGTGGGGTCATCGGAGACCCTAAAAGCGCAAGACCTGCACAGCATACTGGATATCAAGGCCAAATCTGACCTCCCGCGGCATCATCGGGAGATGCGAGCAGCGCTTCAGGCGATGGAATCCCGCTGTAGATATGCCAATTCGGTTATAATGCAAGGCTACCGGGTGCAGTTGGGAACCCTGCTGATTCCCTGCCTGGAGCAGGAGCAGCAGTTGGGTGTGAAGCCACTGCGATTACTGCGCACAGTTTAGCCGCCAACCAGTTTTGCAGTGTAGTTGCGCGCTTCCAGCAGCGCCTTGATGTCGGCGCGTTTGTCGCCCTGGATTTCGATAACACCGTCTTTCAGGGTGCCCCCACAGCCACAGCGTTTTTTCAATTCTGCCAGTATCCGTCTTAGTTCACTGTCGGTGCCTGAGAGGCCGCGCACACAGGTCACCCCCTTGCCTCTGCGCCCTTTGGTTTCCCTTTGTATACGCACTGTCGCACTGCCCTCGTGGCGTTTCTCCTGCGGGGAGGTATCCGCAATACGGCCACGGTCAGTGGAATAGACAAGACGATTCTCCCTGGCCATGGTTCTCCCCGGTCGGTGGTTGTTCAGTGCGTAAAGGACGCGATTGTGCCTGAGGGGAAAGGGAAGTTAAAGGCGCAACTCGGAGCGCTGCGTGAATAGCGACGGGATTGAAAATAGAGGGCGACCCGACAGTGCCCAGGGGTTAGAATCTCGTCGCAAATTGGCAGCAGCTTGTAGTCGGGGTGAGAAATGGCGTTGACGGGACGTCGAAAACTGCTCAATGAAGTGATATTCGGTACGGACACACCTGCCGGGCGCAACTTTGATGTTTTTTTAATCTGGGCCATTGTGATTAGTGTGGGCCTGGTGCTGCTGGCATCCATCAGCGCCGTTGCCGAGCGTTATGGTCCCCTGTTGATCGCGCTTGAATGGGTGTTTACCGGGCTCTTTACGGTGGAATATATCGCGCGTATTTATTGTTCGGTCAACCGGCGCCGTTATATTGTCAGTTTTTACGGGGTTATTGATCTGCTGGCAATACTACCCAGTTACCTGGCACTCCTCTATACCGGCGCCACCTACCTGTTGGTGATCCGCCTGTTGCGGGTGCTGCGCATTTTCCGCATTCTCAAACTGGTGCGCTATTTGCGCGATGCCAATATCCTCCTGCGCGCCCTGGGCTTGGCACGGAGAAAAATCTTTGTGTTTTATTCCAGTGTGCTTGTGATGTGCGTTATCTTTGGCGCATTGATGTTTGTAGTAGAAGGCCCGGAGCACGGGTTTACCAGTATTCCCACCAGTATCTATTGGGCCATTGTCACCATTACCACTGTGGGCTATGGGGATATTTCTCCGCAAACACCGCTGGGGCAGAGTATCGCGGCAATGACCATGTTGATCGGTTACTCCATTATTGCCGTGCCCACAGGAATTCTCACCGCGGAACTGGCCGGTGAAATGCATCGGGAGCGCATTCAGCTGGCCTGCCATAACTGCAGCCGCAGCGCTCATGATCCGGATGCGGAATACTGTAAATTCTGTGGGCACAGACTGGAAGATGCAGAGGAGGTGTCGGAAGTCTGAACCTTTTTGCTTGGGCGATGGGTAATCACCACTCCTGCGGTACACGCACAGCAATCACTTGCGCCTCGGCGCACAGACGTCCGCTGCCGCTCAGGTCGCAGTGCAACACGGTTTTGCGGGGGCTGCGTTCGACGATGGTGGCTTCGAGTATCACCGGCTTGTCAATGGCAGCGGGGGCCAGGTACCGGATTGCGAGTTTGCCAGTGGCGTACCAGATTGTACTCCCAGCGCCGATGTCGCGCCCGGCCTGAAGGTAGCCGTCCGCGATGGCGGTGCACACCGTATGGCAATCGATCACCGTGGCAATGATCCCGCCGTTTAAATAGTGTGCGGGACCGGCATTGTGATGAGTAGCGGGGGTGAATATGCAGCGGGTTTTCCCCTCGCCGGCCCAGTAGCTTTTGATGCGCAGTCCGCGGTCGTTGTCTGGGCCGCAGCCGAAGCAGTGATTGTCGGACAGCAGGTCCTGGATGGCGGTTTGCTCAATCATATCGGTCTCTCGCTCTGGACGCGCCATACTACCGATTTGCGTCGGAGAGGGGAAGAAACTAACCTTGCGGGCCTCCGAGCGTGTTATCGGAAATAAAGAGATGAAAATATACGGCTTTTGTGCCCCCGGTTTTGAGGCCCTCCAGGATGCTTTCGCCAGGAATTTTCGCGAGTGCGGGGATACGGGTGCGGCCTTTGCGGTACGCCAGCATGACCAGTTGATCTGCTCTCTGTGGGCGGGTAGTGCGGACCGGAACGCGGAGTGTCCTTTTACCGAAGATACGATTGCCAATGTATTTTCTGCCAGCAAGGGCGTGCTGGCACTGATGGCTCTGCAGCAGGTGGCGGCCGGTAAGTTGGACCTGGACCGCCCGGTGGCGGATTACTGGCCAGAATTTACCGAAGGCAAAGCGACTGTCACCGCGCGCCAGCTGCTTTGCCACCGCAGCGGCCTGGTGGCTTTTCGCAAGCGTGTGGACGACAAGGTGATTTACGATTGGCACGCCGCCTGTAAGGAAGTCTCCCGCACTGAGCCCTGGTGGCCACCGGGCAGCCAGCAGGGTTATGCCCCTTTTTTGTATGGCTGGGGCCTGGGCGGACTGATTGAAAGGGTTGCGCAAAAACCCCTGACAGAACTCTATCGGGAATCACTGGCCAACCCGCTGGATCTTGATGGTGGGTTTGGTGCCAATGGCCACCGTTCACACCGTATTGCCGATGTGGCCCCATTGAAGCAACCTCTGCCGGAGCTGCGGGAAAACGCCATAGGCCGGGCGATCAAGGAAGATCGTAAGGGTCCCGTGGCCATGGCATTCGGCAACCCTGTGAGTCTGGTGATGGGCACCAACAGTCCCGAGTGGCGCAGTGCATTGATTCCCGCGGCCAATGGGCATTTCAGTGCCCGGGACTTGGCAGCGTTTTACGGTGACCTGGCCCAGAAAACCCCGACCACCTTGTCGCGAGAGTGGGTATCAGAGGCGTCGCGTGAGCAGAGTTGTGGCCATGACAAGATACTGCAGGCCGAGGTTCGCTTCGGTTGCGGATTCATTCTGAGTGGTGAAGCGGCGGATTTGCGTTTCGGTGGAGCACGGGGGTTCGGTCATCCGGGTGCCGGCGGTAGCGTTGGTTTCGCCGATCCGGAGCGAGGGCTGGGTCTGGGTTATATCACCACGCGCCTGGGGCAGAGCCTGTTTATGGACCGGCGCGCGGTGGGTTTGGTGCGTGCACTGTACGGTTTGCTGTCATGACAGAGGCTCTTATGAAACTGTCCGAGCGCATGGATGAACTGGAGGCCCGGCTGACATTTCAGGAAGATACGATCGCCCAGTTGAATGATGTGATTACCAGGCAGGATGCCGATATCCGCCGCCTTTTGCTGCATATGCGTGAGTTGTCGCAGAAGTACAGTGCAATCAGCGGTGCATTACCGGGGGGTACCAGGTCCTCGGATGACAAGCCGCCGCACTATTAGTCAACCTGGCAGTCCAAAGACATTCAGCGGTCGGTTTGACCAGTAAATGTGGCTTGGTGTGCAGGAAGCTGTCCCAGTTCCAGCGACTGTCTCCTGTATCGCTAACTGCCCTTGCTGGCGTATAAGAAAACATAATGGGTCTGGTGCCACTTAGCCGGGAGCCTAAGTTCAAAAGTGTCTAAGCAATGTTTGTCCTCTCGCGCCAGAGGTATTGACAAACTTTTCCACATGCTTATGAGGGGGAAGTGACGCCTCAAAGTGGTGGAATACAACTGTCACTTTTTTGTTTTATTTTTTATAACTCATTGTTTTTAAAGGTAAAAATAAAAAGTTTAAAAAATGTGCAAAATGCTGTGAGCAAGAGTTTATGCCGTTTATCGCTGCCCTTTGTTTATTAATGCACAGAGTTATCCACAGAACTTGTGGAAGAAAAGGGTTTGACGGCTTTCTATTCAGGGAATCTGTACGATAGTACAATTTTGGCGTGATTTATGATGTGCAATGGGGACTGGTTAGTAGAACCGGCGGTGACTTCGCCGTAGTCTTTGCATAATTTCTTTGGATGGATTCAGCCGCCAGACAGCTTGCGTGCTGGATACTCCCGGGACTTTGCATGGGCGCTGTGCTCAGCGCATCCCGAAACCCCTAAAGTAAAAGTGTGTTAGGAGAACCAATAATGAAACATTGGGTAGCAATTCTGGCTTTGGGATCACTGGTGGGTTGTTCCACTCTGGACCCGTACACCGGAGAAAGCAAAACCAGTAATGCCTCAAAGGGGGCCGGCATCGGTGCACTCACGGGTGCCATTATCGGTGCGGCGACCGCGAGTAAAAAAGATCGCCGCAAGGGTGCGCTCACCGGTGCGCTGGGTGGTGCCGCTATTGGCGGTGGCATTGGTTATTATATGGATCAGCAGGAGATGGCTCTGCGACAGCGTCTGGAGGGCACCGGTGTACGCGTACAGCGCGAAGGCGACAATATCCGTCTGATCATGCCGGGTAATATCACTTTTGCTACCAACCGCTCTGATATCCGCCCGGGTTTTTACGATACCCTGGATTCGGTCACCGTGGTTCTTCAGGAGTTTGACAAAACCGCGATCCGCGTCAGCGGCCACACCGATAGCACCGGTTCAGATGTCTATAACCAGACGTTGAGTGAGCAGCGGGCTGATTCGGTGGCGGGCTTTTTCAGTCGCAATGGCCTCGCCCCTGGCCGTTTGCAGGCCATTGGTTACGGTGAGCGCTACCCGCTGGCCGGCAACGACTCGGAGGCCGGGCGTCAGGCCAACCGCCGCGTAGAGCTGGAGCTCCTGCCGCTGTGATCCACACGGCCGGTTAGGGTGCCATACTGTCACTGATACAGCCGCATTTGCGCCGTGAACGGACAGGAAATCTTCGCGAAAGGGCATCTGGTGCCCTTTATTATATCCAGACAGGTAAATATCCTGAGCTTCGGTGATTTTTTGATTGCTTGGCCTTAAAGAGCAACTCAATTGTGTGGAGCTGTGTAGATTTAAGGACCGGTTTTGGCCGGTCAAGGCGTTCTTTTGAGCGGCTCAATGTTTTTTACAGAAACAATCACCAAGGTGCTGTTGTCCGATCTTGTTGTCTGTAGGTCAGCCACTGCAGCAATAATGGAGAATAACCGTGAGCCGCCGTCGGTCTGTAAACACCACCCTGTGTCTGGTGTCTATTCTTCCCGCATTGTTCGCCACACTGGCCCTTGCCTGGCAAGACGAGGGTGAAGCGGCGTTTTCGCAAACCGTCACTCACCTGGAGGCGCAGTTTGCCGGGGCGGCGGTGGTGGCACAGGTGGAGGTGATCGATATCCACCGTGATGTAGACAGTGCCCTTTCAGCGCCAGGGGTTACTGCGATTTCGGGTTATGTGTATTCGGCTGCGCCCAGTCGGGTGTGGAAGGGTGCGGTTGCCGAGCAGATCACCTTCCGTCTCGGACTGGAGTACTGCGACAGGAAATTGGAAATAGGGGAGCGTTACTTGATCTTTGCCGGTCGCGATAACTACGGCAGGTTGCAGCTGCTCAGTTGCGAGGCGGCTGTGGCGGAGTCTGATGCGGAGACGCTGCTGGCAATACTCAGTGACTTGACTGCTCGGGATCAACCCAGCTCTCAACGGGCAAAGTTCTGGAGAAACTGCCCCGGGGGGTGTTGGGTCCATAGGCGTCCACTCACTCCGGGGCAGTTGGGACACACCACTTAGCGGCTTGATTTTCACAATCCGCTGTTTGCCCGGTTGATATAATCTCCGGTTTTAAATCTACCCACACTTACAGCAATCCAACCTCTAATAAAGGGGGCCGATTCCTTGAAGAACGCCAATGCCGGGTTATTCTTATCAGTATTGGCGTCACCTTCTTTAGAGAAGGTGCGTTGTTTTATCGGATGATCTAACGCTGCCTTCTGGCGCCAAAAAGGCTTAGGCCACAGGTTTTACCGCAGGGATGCAGGGCCAGCGACGCACAGCTGCCAACGCTGTCCGCCGCCTGTAAATTGCATGACCGGCTGGCCTTGCGACAGGTATTTTTTCTGATTTTGGCTGGCGTCGAGAGGTCGCAATATGAAGAAACTACTGATACCACTGATCATCTTGTTACTGATTATCGGTTATTTTATTTCGCGTGGTGGTGAGCACAAGGCAAAAGATGCCTATGACTCGATGAATCAGCCGCAAAGCGAGCAGATGAATGATAACTCGACACCATCGGATAGTGGTGGTGATAACGATACACCCCCTCCCAACGATGCGCCTACGCCTCCTGATGGTATGGGTAACCCGGACATGCAAACGCCACAGGAGCCGGATCAGACAAACCCCAATCCCCCTGGAGCCAGTAACACTACCGATCCGGGCTCTGGTGCCGCAGCTACAAAACCGGTCGCTGGACAGCCTGATGCCAGCAGGCCGGCATCCACCGGTGCGGGTGGTAAACCCCCTCAGACTGCCACCGGCAACAGTGGCAATTCGACAGACAGTACGGGTACGGGCAAAAAGGCTGACAAGATTGTTGAAGGGGCTTCTGCCGAGTAGGGCACTTGTTGCGCGCTGAATTTCGGAAGCGGTCATCTCCGGCAAGCGGTACCGGGATTGTACAAGTTGTGAAATTGGGTTCAAATCAACCCAGGCAGGGATAGCAAAACATTGCAGGGCGCGTGGGCTGCCGGCAGAGGCGGCCCTTGCCCGTTGTGGGATCATGATTGAACATAAGTGGTGCCGGGAACACGAGATACTCGAAGTCAAACCTGTAGGAAAATTTTCTGCGGAAGATTTTCAGCAGCTTGCAGCCCAGATAGATCCGGTCATCACGGAGCAGGGCAGGATCGAGGGGCTGCTGATCAATGCCCAGGATTTTGCTGGCTGGGAGAGTTTTGTCGCGCTGATTTCGCACTTCCGTTTTGTGCACGACCACCATAGGCACATCCAGAAAATAGCCGTATTATCCGACAATCCCGTCCTGAGTTTTATGCCAAGCCTAGTCTGCCATTTCGTCAGTGCCGAAGTGCGGCCCTTTTCGCTGAATGCGTATTCCCAGGCCCTGGAATGGCTGGAAAATCCGGGCTAGCATAGGCCGCTTTTTTGACTATTGCACGGAGTGCCGATGAATCCGGCAATGGCTTTGATTGCAGCGACCCCAGAACACCTCCCCGCTGCCGAACAGTTGTCCAGTCAGCTCGATTTTCCCTGCCTGGGCGTTACAGACCCTCGGGAAATAGGCGACTTTTCCCAGGTTTTGCGCTGTGGCGAGCGCTTGGAACTGTGTGCTACCGGTCGCCAGGCGCCGGGGCCTGTCGCTGTGGATTTTGTGGGGGGTGCCCTGGCGCACCGGCGCAGATTTGGTGGTGGCAGGGCGCAGCCGGTTGCCAGAGCCATTGGTTTGCGTCCGGGCTTTTACCCACGTGTATTGGATGCTACTGCCGGACTCGGGCGCGATGCCTTTGTACTGGCGACACTGGGGTGTGAGGTGTGGATGCTCGAGCGCAACCCGGTGGTGCGCCTGTTGTTGCAAGATGGCCTGCGGCGATTGCATCAGGCGGCAGCAGCCGACACCGAGTTGGTCCCGGCTGCCGGACGTTTGTGCCTGGTTGATGACACCATTTCCGCAGTGGACTGGCTGACCCAGCAGGACGAGGATTCCTGGCAGGTTGTCTATCTGGACCCCATGTTCCCATTGGGGGGCAAGAGTGCGAAAGTAAAGAAAGAAATGGCGGCATTCCACTATCTGGTGGGTGTGGACAAGGACGCGGATCAGTTGTTAGAACCTGCTTTCAAAGCCTGCTACTACCGTACCGTGGTCAAACGCCCCAGGCTGGCGCCCTGCCTGGCCGGAAAAAACCCCAGCCTTTTGTTGCAGGGCAAATCCGGACGTTTTGATATCTATACCAAACATGGCATACCGAGTTGAACGCGTTCCTTGTGTCCGGTGGTTGACCCTAGACAGTTTGTCCGTATTTGTGAAAACGAACTCCTTCCCCAGAGAAAGTTTACCGGGGGCACGACCGTCATTCGTGCTTTTTCCATAACCATGTCCTGATTTATCTACACTGGCAGGTAGTATTAGGTAAAGGGGCGGCCAAAGGTCACCTATTTTTTCATCTTTTGCCAAGATGAGGTGTGTGACAGATTCCGGAACCCATCTTGCTCAGCGCCTAGAAACGGGAATTGAGTCCATATCCACTTTCCCGATGCGATGAGAGGGGCTTTACCGAGGGTTTTTTGCGGCGTCGAAGCGCGACAAGGAGTGTGGTCATGAAACAGAAATCCCCGTTTGATCTGTTCTTTGATGAATACAATGAGGATATTCCAGAAAATCATTTTCCCAGAGATAGTATCTCTGCCTATGCCGCCGAATCCATTGTCACCAGCGAGACCTGGTCCGATGCCAAACCGGCGATGAACTTATCTTCGTTTGTGACCACCTTTACCGAACCCGAATCTTTTGCAGTGGCAAAGGATCACTATCTGAAAAACTACATCGATCACGATATGTATCCTCAGCTGTTTGCCATGGAAACGCGCATGGTGCGTTGGCTGCACCAGTTGTGGAACGGTCCCGAGGGTGTGGAGCCATACGGTGCTGCCACCATTGGCTCCTCAGAGGCCTGTATGCTGGCGGGTTTGGCCCACAAGTGGAACTGGCGTAAAGGCCGGCAAAAAATGGGCAAAGACGGCTCCAGGCCCAATCTGGTGACCGGTGCCAATGTACAGATCGTGTGGGAAAAATTTATGCGCTACTTTGATGTGGAGCCGCGCATAGCCCCCTTGAGGCCGGGGCATTACCGTTTTACCAGTGCGCATCTTGATCAACTGGTGGATGAAAATACCATCGCGGTAGTGGCCATTGCCGGGCAGACCTTTACCGGTGAGGACGATGCCTTTCGTGCTATTCACAATTGGCTGGATCGCCATCACGAAAACACCGGGCACGATATCCCCATGCATATTGATGGCGCTTCCGGCGGATTTGTAAACCCGTTTTTATACCCCGATTACCATTGGGATTTCCGCCTGCCAAGGGTGAAATCCATTAATGCATCCGGCCACAAGTTCGGGCTGGTGCCGCCGGGGCTCGGTTGGGTGATTTTTCGCGAGCGCTCCGTTTTCGATGAGGAGCTGATGTTCTATGTGAATTATCTGGGCGGTGAAATGCCGACGGCCACCTTGAATTTCAGCCGCAATGCTTCCACCGTCGCCTACCAGTACTACAATTTTATCCGCCTGGGCTTCAAGGGATATCGGGATATCATGCTGCACACTCTGGAGAATGCCCAGCACCTGCGCAATCGCCTTGTGGATAGTGGTTATTTCGAGATCATGAATAAGACCCAGCGCATCCCCGTAGTGGCCATGACCTTGAATGGAAAGTATACCAATTTCAATGAGTACGATATATCCGACAAGGTGCGCGAGCGCGGCTGGGTGCTGTCTGCCTATGCCATGCCTCCCGATGCACAGTCAGTAAACTCCTTGCGCATCGTGGTGCGCCCGCACCTCAATTACAATGCCGTTGAAGGCTTGGCGGATGATATTATTCACGCTTGTAAATGGTTGCATCAGCACGGCGGCAATGCGACACCACCGAAACTGAAAGATCCCCACAAGGTGGCACCAAGTAAATGCTGAGACTGTATCAAGTGCCAGGGTAACCCGTAGAGTAGGGAGATTGTATTAACAGTTCACGGCGTTGACCGCAAGGCCGCCCAGAGCGGTTTCCTTGTACTTGTTCTGCATATCGATACCGGTCTGGTGCATGGTTTCAATCACGCTGTCGAGGGGGACTATATGCTCGCCGTCACCGCGCAGTGCGAGGCGTGCAGCGTTAATGGCTTTTACCGCGCCCATGGTGTTGCGTTCAATACAGGGTATCTGGACAAGCCCGCCGATAGGGTCGCAGGTGAGCCCCAGGTTGTGTTCCATGCCGATTTCCGCTGCGTTCTCGGTCTGCTGGTTGCTGCCGCCTTGCACGGCTGCGAGGCCGGCGGAGGCCATGGAACAGGCCACGCCAATCTCTCCCTGGCAACCCACTTCTGCAGCGGAAATGGAGGCATTTTTCTTGTACAGCATACCAATGGCACCGGCGGTCAGGAGGAATTTCACCACCTGATTCTTCAGTGCACCGTGTTTGTCGGCATCGTGCACAAACTTCACATAGTAAGCGATGACAGCGGGAATGACCCCTGCAGCCCCGTTGGTGGGGGCGGTAACAATGCGTCCGCGTGCGGCATTTTCCTCGTTAACCGCAAGGGCAAACAGGCTGACCCAATCGAGGATAGCCAGTCCCTGATTGCGTTCCTCCGTGGGCTGTTTACTCAGTTCCTGATACAGTTCGGCTGCGCGACGTGGCACGTTCAGACCCCCGGGCAGAATGCCCTGTTGATGACAGCCCCGCTCGATAGAGGCATCCATCACCTTCCAGATATTCCACAAGCGGTCACTCACCGCCTGCTCACTGTGAAATGCCTTCTCGTTTTCCATGGCCAGATCGGCAATGGTCCAGCCGTGCTGTGTGCAGATCTTCATCAGCTGCTCGGCGTTGTGAAAGTCATAGGGCAGCAGGGTAGCGATTTCCTCTCTGTGGGCAAAATCCTCTTCAGACAACACAAAGCCGCCGCCGATAGAAAAGTAGCTGCGTTCAAATAACCGCTCTGAGCCCGAGTAAGCCTGGAAGGTCATACCGTTGGAGTGTTGGGGCAGAAATGCCTCGGTGTGGAAAGTCAGGTCGCGTTCGCGAACGAATTCTATCTTGTGGTCATTGTACAGCAGCAGGGCAGACGTCTGTTGGATCGCAGCCAACCGTTCATCAATGCTGTCCACATCGATGGTATCAGGGGATTGACCCAGCAGTCCCATCAATACTGCCATGTCGGTGCCATGCCCTATACCGGTGAGGGCCAGGGAGCCGTAAAGGTGTATCTGCACGCGATCAGTCTGGGACAGTTGTCCGCGGGCGCGCAGGTCCCGTACAAACTGGCGGGCAGCGATCATGGGGCCCACCGTGTGGGAACTGGAGGGGCCCACGCCGATTTTAAAGAGCTCGAAAACACTAATACTCATAGAGATACTCTGCGCTGGGCTGCACTGATTGGCAGCCTTCCCTGAGGGCATTGTTGCACGGTTTGGGGGCGAGCTTTGCCACAGGGGGGGCAATAATCAAGATCACAGCGGGTATTCCGTATAATATTCTACTAATAGGGGATTTTTCCGGATTTATGAATACACAGAGCCATGGTGTAAGAGAAGTTACGGTACTTTTGCGACCAGAACGGCGCGTTTAGGCGCAGGATGACCCTCAATGGTCTTACCTGGTGATTGCGGATCGAGAAAATCCGCCAGGGATTCAAAGCGCATCCAGTCGGTGCGCCGCTGCTCTTCAGTAGTGGTAGTGCTCAGGTCCACGGTTCTGGGGTTGTCGAAGCCGCACTTGCGCAGCCAGCTCTCCAGAGTTGCACAACTGGGGCAAAACCATACGTTGCGCATTTTTGCATAGCGCCCTTCGGGTACCAGGCAGTCTCCCAGTTTGCCATCGATCACCAGAGTTTCCAGCACCAACTGTCCCCCCGGGCGCAGGGTCCCGCGCAGATCGCGCAGATGATCCATGGGCGAACGCCGGTGGTAGAGTACCCCCATGGAGAAAGTGGTGTCGAAGGCATGCAGGTTTTCCGGCAGCACCTCAATACCCAGTGGCAGCAGGTCCACCGGTTTTTCATTTCCCAGATATTTTTTCAGAGCGTAAAACTGCGCAACAGACTTGGCCGAGGGATCTATTCCGATCACCCGGCGCGCACCGGCACCGTAGGCCCGCCAGCAGTGATAGCCATTGCCGCACCCCACATCCAGCACCAGCCTGTTTTTGAGCGGGGCCAGGTGCGGCTGCACACGATCCCACTTCCAATCGGATCGCCACTCCGTATCAATAGATACGCCAAACAGATCCCAGGGGCCTTTGCGCCAGGGGTGGAGTTTTTTCAGCCCCGCTTCCAGCAATTGCAGTTGCTCGGCACTGGCATCGGCCGCGTTGCCGGCGCATATCCGGTGATTCAATTGAATACTCGAGGGCGCTATATCCGGTAGAGCTTCCAATGTCGAGCGCCAATCGGGCAGGTCGCCCCAGCGCTTCGGGCTCAGACCCTCAGCGACCTGTTGCGGTAGTTGTGACAGCCAGGCGCGCAGGGCCGGGATATGTTGCAGGCCTTGGTAGAGACGTGTGTAGTCAATCACAGAAATACTTACTCTTCGGGCTTGCCCTTAAAAGCCAGTAAAGAGGCAAAATTAAAGCACTGGAACCAGACATCCACGCTGGAAAAACCAATGTCTTTCAGGCGCTCGCGGTGGGTAGCCAAAGTTTCTGGAACCAGGATGTTTTCCAGGGATGAGCGCTTTTGCGCAATCTCCAGGGTACTGTAGCCGTTGGCGGCCTTAAAGGCGTGATGCAGCTCAATCATCAGTGCATTGTGTGTTTTATCGGAAAAGTGCACCTTCTCCGAGAGAATCACAATCCCCCCCGGTCGCAGGCCGTCATAGATTTTCTGAAGGATCAGCCGGCGCTTTGTCAGCGGGATAAACTGCAGGGTGAAATTCAGCACCACCACCGAGGCGTTTTCAATGGCAACCGTTTGCAGATCGCTGCAGATAAGTTGTACCGGAATTTCTCCGCTGTCTGCGGCGAGCACAGCGCGGGCCTGCGCCACCATTGCGGAGGAATTGTCCACGGCGATAATTTCACAATTTGCTGCTGGGATGCGATGGCGCATGGCAAGGGTGGCTGCGCACAGGGAGCTGCCCAAGTCGTAGCAGCGGCTGCCCGCCTGGGCGTAGCGTTCTGTCAGGGTACCGATCATGGCTACAATGGTAGCGTAGCCGGGTACTGAGCGCTTGATCATATCCGGAAAAACGTCCACAACCTGGCGGTCAAACTCAAAACCAGCCACTTGCCTCAGCGGGTTTGCGTAAAGATTGTCGTGTTTACTCATCGGATATTTCTATGTACTTATGGAAGGCTGCAACAACCCGTCAAGACGGTGTTGCAATGATACCAAGCAAATCAATGCGATCACCAACAAAGAGAGCAATGGAAGACAATTTTATCCCCAGGGCCCGGCGGTTCTGGT
Organism: Microbulbifer sp. MI-G; assembly: GCF_030440425.1. Taxonomy (NCBI): domain Bacteria; kingdom Pseudomonadati; phylum Pseudomonadota; class Gammaproteobacteria; order Cellvibrionales; family Microbulbiferaceae; genus Microbulbifer; species Microbulbifer spongiae. The sequence goes on along the minus strand of NZ_CP098023.1, from coordinate 2,408,864 downwards.
GCTGTTTCAATGTAAAAAGGACCGTGGTTTTCAGCACTGCATTTTGTGCAACGGAGAGTTTATCGTATTGAATCACAAACGTTGGCAGAGAGTGCTGGAACAGTGGGGGAAAGTGTCTTGAAGGGGTCTACTCGAGCATATTCTGATATCACTGCAAACACTTGCCGGGGAAGTGAATTTAAAAGCCGCCGGCGCACCCCCTATTCATCGATCTGGGTTGATCGGGTTGTTGCTCTTATCCGGGCGGTATCTGTTTCTAAAAGACCTCTCCGACCTAAGTCTAGTTGTGTCTGTTATACACAGCTTTTATGTTGACCAGTGGTTGACTGTCTGTGAGGAGAGCGGCATACAGGCAGCGCAGTTTTCACCTACTCACTATACCATAAAGAGGCGCCAGCTATGTTTTCTGAACACCCGGTCAAGCAGCTATCAATTTTTTTGCTCAGTACGCTGTTTACGGTTTTTGGCAGTAACCCGGTGATGGCTGGTTCCTGGCAGCAAAACGTGGCCATAGGTGGCTTTGAACGGGTGCATGTGTTTATTCCGGATAGCTCCTCGGTCATCGGTAACGGCAAAGCGCTGCTGATCCTTCTACATGGCTGTAGTCAATCTATCGATGCATTTTTGACAGCGAAGCTGGAGGAAACAGCGGAAAACCACGGTATGGCGATCGCCGTGCCGGATGCGGCGAACAAAGCGGGTTTTGGCTGTTGGTCTTACTGGCAGGGGCCACGTACCCGCAGCCACGGTGACTACGCCAATCTGATTAGTCTGGCCACCGCCTTATCTGGCGAAGCCGCACACAATATCGATCCAAGCCAGGTGTATATCGCGGGCCTTTCCTCCGGAGCGGTCTTTGCCAACACCGCCGCCTGTATTGCTCCAGATATTTTTGCAGGTTTTGGCGCCAGTGCCGGGCCCAGTATTGGTACCAGTGCCAGTGGGGCCATTGGCAACTGTGAGCGCGCCGACGTTGCCAGTCGCTGTCGCAATTATGCCGGCAATTATGCCAGCCATTTGGATACCCAGATTGCCAGCATAGGCCATGGCGCTGAGGATACTGTGGTGAATGCTTGCTACAACACACAAAATGCCAACGGTATGGCCAAGGTGTATGGGGTGAAGCAGTTGCGCGGCTCCAACCTCCTTAGTGACGCACCCGGTCACACGGCCGATGAACATGTATGGCAGGATGGACGTGTCTCCATGCTCTGGTTCCATGGTCTGGGACACACCTGGTCCGGCGGTGTCGATGCCAGTGGTGCCCATGTGGATTCGGTCAGCATTGACTATGCCAATTATCTCGGAGACTTCTTCCAGCGAAACAACAAACGTGCCAAGCGCACCAACGCTGGGCACATTGATAAAACACACATCGAACCGGTTGAAGCGAAGGAGATGACAGAGGAAGGTAAAGGGCGTGTTCCCGATGCCGAGGCAGTTTCCGCAAATCGTGAGCGCCGTGTGCCGCAGGTTTCTGCTGAGATCGCCCCGTAGTTTTTTGGGTGACTTCCCCCCCCTCAGAAATGCTCTCGCTGGGAGAGTTCAGCAAAAGTGATTGCAGGCTGTAACACCACAGACCAGGCTCCCTGCTGCTGTCTGCAGGGAAGCTGCCGAGAACCCTTTCCAATGAGAGAGATGCCCTCTTAAGCGGCCTGCAAACCATATCGGCATCTGAGCAGTTGGAAGGCGGTATCTCCACTGGGACCCGGTATTTTTTATTATTGAAGTGTTTGCCATAAGCCTCATACCTTGGTCATACAGACGGGCTATTTGCTCCTTGCTAGGATCAATTTCGACTGACCAAGTTGAAACGGAGAATTGTGGTGTCTGAAGGTGATCACTCCTGCAAGCTGGCCCTGGTGACCGGTTCTACCAGTGGCATTGGGCTGGGTGTGGCGCGGGAGTTGGCAGGTAGTGGCTACCGGATCATGTTGCACGGCCTGTTGGATGCCGGTGCCGGTGCTGACCTTGCAGCCGATTTCACGCGGGAATTTGCTGTTGACTGTGGATTCAGCAATGCTGATCTCAGCACTCTGCGGGGATGTACCGAATTGGTAGTGGCCACTCAGGAGTTCGGCGGCAGTGTGGATGTGCTGGTGAACAACGCCGGCATTCAATACACATCAGCAGCGGTGGATTTTCCACAAGCGCGTTGGGACAGCCTTATTGCCGTCAATCTGAATGCTCCTTTCTATTTGAGCCAACAGGTGCTGCCGGCGATGCTGGCGGTCGGCTGGGGCCGTATTATCAATATTGCATCGGTACATGGCCTGGTGGCTTCCAATAAGAAAGCCGCCTATTGCGCAGCCAAACACGGCTTGGTAGGACTCACTAAAGTGCTCGCCCTGGAGTCCGCGAAGGCCGGGGTAACCGTCAATGCGATTTGCCCCGGCTGGGTGGAAACGCCCCTGATTGAGCCGCAGATTCAAGCCATTGCCCAGGCGCAGGGTATCGATATCGAGAGGGCCAAAATGGCTCTTGTGGGAGAGAAGCAGCCGCTGCCTGTGGCGACACAACCTGCGGCGATCGGGCAGCTTGTGGTCTTTCTGCTGTCCGATGCCGCAGCCACCATGACCGGCATTGCCCTGCCGGTGGACGGAGGCTGGACAGCTCAGTAGACTGAAGCCAGACAATAACCCCCGGTTTCTGGCGATGAGCAGTACCATTCTGATTGCGGATGATCACCCACTTTATCGCAGTGCTCTGTTCGCCACATTGCAGCATGCCAGCGACGCGAAACTGATCGAGAGTGTCGATCTGGAATCCACCCTGGCGGCACTCGCTCGACAAGCGGATCTCGATCTGCTTCTGCTGGATTTAAATATGCCCGGCAGCGATGGCTACAATGGCCTGGCACGAATTCGCAAAGAGTACCCGCAGGTGCCGGTGGTGGTGGTGTCTGGCAGTGACAGTGCCGAAAGTATAGCGGGTGCTGCACAATTCGGTGCGGTGGGCTTTCTCTCCAAAACCGCACAGCCGCTGGAAATCCAAAACTGCATCAGGGCGGTTCTGCGAGGCGAAACCTGGTTTGCTGAGGAGCTGTTGGCAGCGCAGCCACACAGTACACTGATTGAGCGACTGCAGGGACTAACGCCGCAACAGCTGCGTATTTTTCAGATGATCGCCCGGGGCATGTTGAACAAGCAAATTGCCTTTGAACTGGGGATTACCGAGCCCACGGTGAAGAGCCATGTCACCGCCATCCTGCGCAAGACGGGCCTGCGCGACCGCAAGCAACTTATCCGCGAGGCACAGAGCCTCGGTAAACCTTTACCTGGCAAGCAGACAGACGCCAGCAGACAATGAAGGCCTACGGGAATCTGTTACTGGTCTGAGAGCAACTGGGTAATAAAATCGGCAGTACGCTGGTAGAGGGTACTGCACGCGCTGGGTGCCAGTTGCTCCAGATTTAGAAAAGCGTGAATCATGTCATCGAAGTTGTGCAGCCAGGCCTGCGCGCCGGCAGCCCGGAGCTTTTCCACATACGCATGCCCTTCATCGCGCAGGGGGTCAAATTGTGCAGTGAATACCAGGGTGGGGGGCAGCCCCACACTCACCGGCATAGACAGCGGTGATGCCTGTACCCGCTCTTCTCCCCGACTGAAATAGTTTTGGAAATACCAGCGGATCTTTTCCACTTCCAGCAGATGTCCACGGCCGTTTTCGGTGTAAGACTGGTGGCCCATGGTGTAGTCCAGGCTGGGATACACCAGGATCTGACCGAGGATCGGTGAGTCGGCGCGGTGCTGGTAGCGAGCACACAGGGTGGCACAGAGCGCACCGCCAGCGGAATCCCCCATTAAAATCACTTGGCTGTTGTGGGCAATGTCCCTGTTTGACAGTGTCGGAGCAAAGTTTTCCAGCACCTGATTCAGATCGGCGAGGCCGGCGGGGTAGGGGTTTTCTGGCGAGCGCCGATATTCAACGGAAACCACGCAGCGCTGGCAGATTTCGGCGATACGGCGGCAGATCGGGTCGTACACAGTCACGCTGCCCGCCATATGACCGCCACCGTGCACATAGACGATGACAGGACCACCGCTGGCCTGCTGTGGCAAGAAGGTGCGCACCGGCACCTGATAGGCGCCACCGGGAATCACAAAGTCCTTGATTGTCATGTCGGGTCCGGCGTCGACAAACTGACGCGTGAGACTGGCGAGACCCTCGCGTGCACTGATTGGGGTCGGCTCTATTCCCGCTGCCTTTGCCTGCTCGGCCAGAGTGTGAATTTTTGGCAACCACTCTGCCAGGGTCGGATCAAGTGTTGGCATTGACGCTTCTCTCGGTGTTGGCGGCGGTTCCTGTCTCCGGCAGTTTGAAGGAGACAGCAAATAACGATGCTGAGCAGACTACGGCGATCCAGGCAGCGCTGGCGGCTATTCCGCTGACATCCGCAATAGTGGTCGCGCCCCACATCAACAAAGTTTCGATACCGTAAGCAATGGACCAGAACATCCCGAAGATGACAGTGATGCGCGCAGGCGTCATGCCCGGTAGCTCCTGGGGCAGGGTGACCAGAGCCGTCATCGGCAGAAACATAAAAAAGCCTGCCATTGCCGCGGCGCTATAGGCAATGGTGGGAGAGCTGGTGACAATCATTGCCGTTGCACTGAGCGTCAGTGCAGCGCCACTGGCGCGAATCACCGGCAGTCGCATCGGCAGACGCTTGGTGGTGACGATACCGGCCACAGTACCCACCATCCCTGTGGCTATCATTACCGCGGACAAGTGGGTGCTCTGTACCGCGAAGGTATCGAGCAGTGGAAAGAGCGCAAACACGGCGATATAGCAGAAAAGTACGCCACAGTAGGCCAGCGGCAGCCACCAGTTGAAAGGATCTGTCAGTCCTTCGCGCAGACGGTAGGGTCGCGTCTGTACGGAATCCGTGCTGTTGCCGGCCAGGGGAATGGACTCGGCGCAGAGCCACCAGAGGAGCGCGAGGCTGGCGACCATGGCACCGTAGAGCAGTATCAGGTTTTCCCAGCTGCCAAGCCATGGCAACAGGATGCTGGTTGTCAGCAACGCGAGCAAATTTCCGGTATTGAACGCAGCGGCGTTTATTCCGTTCACCACCGGGCGTTCGCTGGGCCTGAAGTAGTGCAGGACCACCGGATTAAAATACACAATCGCCAGGGCACCCCCGAGTCCAAGGGCCAATCGGGATAGTAACCAACCGTTGTAACTGTCCGCAAAGGCCCCCAGGCCGCCGGCGGCAATCAGCAAAATGGCGGTGGTGAACGCATAGCGAATGCCGAGTTTGACCAGCACCATGGCAGCGGCCAGGTTGCCGAGAATCTTTGCCAGAGTAATGGCATTGCTGCCCCAACTGGCGTTGGCGAGACCCTCCTGGGCAAACGACTGTTGAATTTCCGGTGTGAGAATGGCCCCGGCCACCCAACTCGCCGCAAACAGCGCGTAGGCGCTGAACATCAAGGCTTCTACAATAATTTTTCTCATAGGTTATTCACAGTGCAAAGCGTGCCGCGCTTGTGGTTATAGTGGTTGTTGTGGCCTCAGACCATACGCTATCGCACCCGCTGTGCGCCGACTATTCGACCTTGGTAGGAATGCTTTGCTGGGCGATGCTACTCAGCAAAGCGCGCAGCGCGGCGGGCCGGATGGGTTTTTGCAGAAAGTAAAATCCAGCGTGCTGGGCGCGGGTGCGCACCTGGTCGGTATTCTCAGCGGAGATCACGATACAGGGGCAGCCGCCTCCCCATTGCACGAACAACTGCCGGGCCAGGGCGATGCCGTTGGTGGCATCGTCGAGATGGTAGTCCATCAGCATAACGTCTGGCAGGGTCAAGTCCCGGGTCTGTCGGCCCGTGCTGACCCGGATCGCGCAACCCCACCCCTGCAACAGCGCCTGCATGGCCTGCAGTACCCGCGGTTCGTTGTCGATACACAGCACCTGCAGGTGTATGGGTTGCGCCGCCCCCGGACCGGTCACTGCCACCGCCGGGGGGCCGGGCAGCACCCCGGTTCTCGTCAGGCTCAGCCTGAAGACACTGCCGTGGCCCACGCGCGAGCGCAGGGCCAGCGGGGTTTTGAGCAGGTGACACAGGCGCTTGACGGTGGCGAGACCCAGGCCGTAACCGTGGCCTTCACTGGCACCGCCCAGGCGGGTAAACTCTTCAAAGATAGCGTTTTGCTGCTCTGGCGCAATGCCCACGCCGGTATCCCAGATTTCCAGGCACAGGTGATCTCCACGGGTGCGGCAACCGATCAGAATACCGCCGTGGCGGGTATATTTGATTGCATTCTCCAACAGATTCTGCACCACCCGGCGCAACATGTTCGGGTCGCTGGCCACCCAGTACGAGCTGGGGCGATAGCGCAGCTGGAGCGTTGGCCCCGCTTTTTGGCGCAACTGCAAACGGGCCTCGGCCACTGCCACATCGAGAATACTGGAGAGGGCGAGCGGCTGCAGTTGTGGCTTGATATCTCCGGCGTCCATCCGCGCCAGTTGCAGCATGTCGGTAATCAGGCGTTCAGCTGCATGCAGGGCATCGTCGGTTCGGTGCACCAGGGTGCGGCTGTCACTGTCCAGGTCGTGTCCAGCCAGTGCGTCCAAGAACAACCGGCTGGCATTGAGCGGTTGTACCAGGTCGTGGCTCGCCGAAGCCAGGAAGCGGGTTTTACTGGCCATGGCCTCCTGTAAATCGCGGTTGACCCGTTCAATTTCTGCGGTGCGCTGAGACACTTTCTGTTCCAGGGAATTGCGGATGTCTTCCAGTTCCCGAACTGCGTGCGCGTAGTCGGAAATATCGGTGTAAGTGGTGACAAAGCCGCCTTCTGGCAATGGCATACCGCGAATCTCCAGCACCGTGCCATCCCGGCGATAGCGGCGCACCTTGTAGGCGGTGCCGCGGCGCAAATGCGCCACCCGCTTGCGCACGTGCTCTTCGACCGCGCCCGGGCCGCATTCACCGCGTTCGGCGTTGTAGCGCACCAACTCGGCGACGGGTTGGCCGACATAGATCAAAGGCCCCGGGTAGTGAAACAGTGCCAGGTAGCGGCGGTTCCAGGCCACCAGATTCAGGTTGCCGTCGATTACGCTGATACCCTGCTCAATATTGTCGATACTGCTCTGCAGCAGGCTGCGGCCAAATCGATAGATCTCCGACGCCGCATCGATAGCCGGCGCTTTCGCGCTGCCCAGCTCCCGCAGCAGGCGCTGTGCACTGGAGGAGCCGACAATACCGGCGAGTACTTTTTCCGTTATGTCCCGGTACGGGGTGAAGAGGGCTTTGTCGCCAGTTTGCCGGTTTTTAACCCCTGCAAAGGTTTTGTGCGCGGCATCGGCACCGATAAAGCGCGCCAGCAGGCGAAACAAGGCGTTTTTATCCAACTGGCCCGGTGATTCGTCACGGGCGGCTGTGGTCGTCGAGTGGTGGTTGTACCATTGGGATACACACCACAAAAGTAGGGTGTTCAGGCCCAGGCCCAGTACACAACCGATGGTGAGCGCGCTGAAACCGAGCGCCCTGCCCAAGAGGTCTGGGTATCCCAGGGCATTTGCCAGAGGAGAGACTGTCCACACAGCGGTACCGGCGAGTAGCCCTGCAACAACGCCCTCAGCGCGCGCCCGGCGCCAATAGAGGCTCGCAATCATGGCCGGGGCCAATTGCGCTACCAGTACCAGCGACAACAATCCAAAAGTGCCCAGGCGGACCTCTGCCCCCATGCTGGCATTCACCAACAGGGCACAGCCCATAATGCCGGCGATAATCACGCGGCGCACCCGGCGCAGGTTATGCCCCAAGGCCTGCTGCGGCGCCTGCTGCGGCGTTTGCTGGGCCCGCTGTAGCCACCAGGGGACCACCATGGTGTTGGCAATCATGGTGGACAGGGCGATGGTAGCGACAATAATCATGCTGGCGCCGGCCGACAGGCCACCGATAAACGCCAGGAGTGCCAGGCCTGGATTCCCGCTTTCGAGCGGCAGAGCCAGTACGAAGCGCTCGGGGTTATCGTAGTGAGCGGGCAGCCAAAGGTAGCCAGCGTAGCCCACTGGAGCAATAAATAGGGTCAGTATACCCAGGTAGAATGGAATCAATTTGCGCAGCGTGTGGATATCCTTATCGCTGTCGCTTTCGATCATCAGAATATGGAACTGGCGCGGGAGACAGAACATGGCCGCCATACCCAGCACGATGGTGGCAAAAAAGCCAGTATCTGCCGGGCGGCTCGCCGCCAGCAGTTGCAATCGCTCACTGTTGAGTGCACTGCGGGCAAGATCCCAGGGGCCATCGAACAACAGGTGGGTGGCATAGTAGCCGACAGCGACAAAAGCGAGGATTTTTATCAGGGCCTCCAGCGCCACGGCCATCAGCATGCCGTTGCGGTGCGCTCCGCTGTCGATATTGCGGGTACCGAACATCAATGCGAACAGGCCCAGGGTAACTCCGATCACCAGTGTGATAGTGGGCGTGAAAGATACCGAGGCGTCGGTCAGCAGCAGGAAACTGTCACTGATCGCACGCAATTGTAGTGCCAAATAGGGCAATACGGCCACCAGTGCGACTGCCGCCACCACCGCTGCCAGTAGTTGCGAGCCGCCATACTGGGCGCTGATAAAGTCGGCGATAGAGGTGCAGCCCTGTTGCTTGGTCAGTTTGACAAAGCGGCGCAGCAAGGGCGCGCCGAAAGCGAGCATTAGGGTAGCGCCAACAAACGTGGGGGGCAGCAACCAGCCGTCTTCAACAGCCTGCGCCGGGGTGCCGAAAAACATCCAGGCACTGGTATAGGTGCCGGCCAGGGCAAGCAGTAGGGGTTTGACGGAACCTATACGGCGGACTGGTAGCCGGTCTCCCCAAAAGGCCACCGCGAAAAGCAGCAGCAGGTAAGCCAGACCCAAAACAGCCAGAGTCATCAAGCTAAACACAACGGCATCCGATTTGGTCATTATTTGAGCGCGTTGAGAGCCAATATACTACCTGTCGCCACCAAAGGCACCTGTTCACAGCAGTTTGAACTCATACCTTGGTCTAGCAGGCAAGGACACTACAAGTCGGTAGAGTCGGAGTTCAGGATCGGTTGTATATTCTGCAGATCACAGTAATACCGAAATAAGAATCATTTAGATCTTGAGGGAGAGGATCATGGGCCCCAACAGCAAATTCAATCCGCTAGCTGCCGGCATTCTGCTGGCCAGTGGTGTTAGTTTCGCTTCTGCCGAACCGGTACTGGAAGAAATTATCGTGACGGCACAAAAACGCCAACAGTCCCTGCAGGAGGTACCCGTGGCCGTGAGTGCATTCGATGAGGATGCACTACAGCAAAATGGCGTCACCGATGTTACCGACCTGCAAAAACTTGCGCCCAACACCACTTTGCAGACCAGCCGGGGCACCAATTCCACGCTGACGGCATTTGTGCGCGGTATTGGCCAGCAGGACCCCCTGTGGGGCTTCGAGCCGGGTGTTGGTATTTATGTCGACGATATTTATATCGCTCGCCCCCAGGGCGCCGTGATGGATTTGTATGACGTGGCTTCCATTGAAGTGCTGCGTGGTCCCCAGGGTACCCTGTACGGCAAAAATACCATCGGCGGTGCAGTCAAATATGTGACCAAGCGCCTCACCGGTGACAGTGAACTGAGCTTCAGCGCGGCCCTTGGCAGTTACAATCAGCGCGATCTGAAAGTGTCCGGGCAAACCGCGCTATCGGATACTGTCTATGTCAGCGGTGCTGTTGCCACATTTCAGCGCGATGGCTTTGGCGAAAATGTGATTACCGGTGAAGACCAGTACAACAAGGATATTGTGAGCGGTCGCATATCTGTGGAAATCAATCCGAGTGAGAGGCTGTGGGTGCGCCTGGCCGCGGATCATACCAAGGACAAGTCCGCCTCAAAGCACGGCCACCGCTTTGGTCCGGGCCTTGCCGGTGAGCCGATCCTCGATAGTGTATATGATACCGAGACCAATTTGCCCAGTGATAACCTGGTCGAGACCTCCGGTGTATCCCTGGCCGTCGAGTATGAGGTTTCCAGCGCGATTACTGTGAAGTCCATCACTGCCAGGCGGGAGGGTAATACCGACACTGTGATCGATTTTGATAGCACCCAGGGTGCCTGGTTTGACGTCCCTGCGATCTACGACGACAAGCAGTTTACGCAGGAGTTCCAGCTCTTGTGGCAGGGGGATAACGCAGATCTGGTGGGTGGTATTTACTACTATGACGGTACCGCCTCCGGCGCTTTCGATGCAGTGCTGGGCTATCTTGCGGCGCCGGCCGGGTTTACCCAGAAAGTGGCCGGTAAGGTGGATACCCGGAGTATTTCCGCCTATGCGCATTACAATTGGCAGTTTGCAGACCAGTGGAACTTGAATCTGGGCGGCCGCTACACCAGAGACAAAAAACAGGCAGCGGTATTTAAGGGTAACTACTTGGGACTCGGCAGTGATTTTTCCCATGCCCTTTACTATGCCGATACCCCCGATCCGGTTTTTCTGGCGGCTTTGACGGATTACACCGGTGAGAACGACTGGGGCCAGTTTTCTCCGCGTATGGGTATCGACTACCAGATTAGTGACAATGCCATGGTGTATCTGTCCTACAGCGCGGGCTTTAAATCCGGTGGTTTTGATATGCGCGGAGATGCGAGCGTAAATCCGGAAACTGTCGACGGCTATGACCCGGAAACGGTTGACAGTGCAGAATTGGGCTGGAAGCTGGATTTGCTGGGCAACCGCCTGCGCCTTAACGGCGCCCTGTTCCGGGCCGATTACACGGATATGCAGGTTACCACCCAGACGCTGGTTCCCGGTGGCGGTTTTGCCAGTGCGGTGCTGAATGCCGGCGAGGCCCGTATCCAGGGCCTCGAGCTGGAAGCTTCTTTGGCGGTGACGGACAATCTGACGGCCAATGCGGTCCTCGGTCTAATTGATGCGAAATTTATCGAGTTCCAGAGCGGCGGTGAAAATATCGCCGATACATTTGATATGCAGAATACGCCAGATACCACAGCGATGGTGCAGTTGAACTGGTCTGTCCCCATGGCCGACGGCGAACTGGTGTTCAATCCATCGGTATCCTACCGTGCGGATACGCAGATTTTTGAAACGCCGGGTATTCTCGATCAGAAGGCTTATACCCTGGTGGATGCCACTGCAACCTATTACCCGGGATCAGGCAACTGGAGTGCCAGCCTGATCGGTAAAAATCTCAGCGATAAAACCTACCGCATTGCCGGTTATGATTTTGGCGCGCCTTTCCAAACAGGTTTTTACGGCGCTCCGCGCACCCTGGCATTGGCGTTCAATTACGATTTCTAGCGCTTGATCCGGCGCTCAGCTGACCGGGTTGGAGATAGATTCAGTTGAAAACCTGCGCATTTACTGCCGCTCTTCTGTGAGCGGCTTTTTTGTGTCCTAGAAACCGGTAAACTGCAAGTCAATTAGCTTTCAGCTGCTCCAGGTGTTCCCTGGCACTTGTCCAATGGCGGGGAGGGGGGTGGTTGGTCGCCTCTACAACGTATTTCCTGTCAGGTGGTGGGGGCGAGTCCGGGCAAACCAAAGCTCTGCCCAAACCACACAAGGACATATCCCTCAGGGTAACGGACAAGCTGCCGGTTATTCCAGGGACAGGTTGGGCCGGGTAGGTCAACTTCAGAACCGGGGTCACCGGTTCCTGCTGGAGAAAATCCTCCGGGTTGAGCCCAATGCTATCGCAAGTGCGCTGGCCCCCAGCTAACACCAACACCAGTGAAGCACCTTTGCTAGAGCTGTTCTTCCAGCAGGCCCAGCTGTAGGCCTCCACTGCGGCCCTGGGGGCCGGTAACAACGGCGACGCTGGCCCTGTTCGGGTCCAGATAAGTGGCGGCTACTCGCTGCAGGTCTGCCAGGGTCACCTCCGTTACCTGCTTGCGAAACGCCTGGCGCACTGCGTGGCTGCGACCGTACAGGGCGGAGTGAAAATTCTTTTGGCCTCTCCGGCGGGTGAGCCGGGCTTGTCCAGTCCGCCGATGACGCCGAGAATCGCTTCTTCCACCTGTTCGGCTTTGTGCTTCCCCGCTGCCAGCCACTTCAGGGACGCATCAAAATCGTCCAGGGTTTCCCCAGGCGTGGGTCTCGGTAAGAGAAAAAGCGAAATACACCAATATTGCTGTCCTGGGCCGCACCACTGCCATAGGCACCCCCGTTCGCGGATAGCGCGGTGCAGGAAGCCATTGCGCAAAAAGCCACCCAATACGGAAAGCGGCGCTGCATCAGAATGTGATAGCGGAACAGTGGCATACGCCTTGGCACAGAAATTTACTTGGCTGTTGACGATCCAAAGGGCCTGTATGTGTTTGTATTCAAAAGGTGCCTCGGGATTGGCTGGCGCTTCAGTGGGGGTGGCAGTGAGTGGCGACAAGGCCTGGCTAAAGTCGTCGAGCTTTTCCGCCTCGCCAATCAACAGGAACTGGCGTGGTGCGGCAAGAATTTTCCGGTGGATCGCCTGGAACTGCGTGGAGAGCTTCTGCAGTCCTGCTTTGTGCTCGAGATCGCGTACCAGCCCCTTGAGATTGCGCAAACCGAGCAGACCGCCACTGGCGTGGCTTTCAAAAGCGGCGCGATTGTACCCCGCGCTGGCCGCGGCCATGGCGAGGGCGTGGCCATTGTCGACAACGCCCTGCTCGCGGCGGGCCAGGGTCTGTTGCAGTAATTCCCGGATGCGGGCGGACTCATCGAAACGCACTTGCTCCATGGTGGCCTGCATCAGGTTGGTCAATGCACCCTGGTTGCGTGCCAGCGCTTTACCGGACAGGATAAAGTGACCGGATAGAGTATCGAGGTTGTCGATGGCGGTACGGCTGCTGGTGAAACCGTGCAATGCACCGGCCACGCGGGTCTGCCACTGCTGGACTTGCAGGTAGTCTCTGTCCCCCAGGCCAACTTCACTCAGGATTTGACAGTAGTAGGGGAGCAGCTGGTGTTCCTCCTCACTGAGTTCCGGCAGGGCGCACACCATCTGCTGGTAGACAAGGCCGTTGGTACCAGCGCTGTAGCGGGTCAGTTTTTGCGCTCCCAAGGAGGTCTTTTCACCCTCTACGTCCGGCAGTTCCGCGGGAATATCCTCAACGCCAACTTTTGGCAGGATTGAGGCATCGTCCTCGCGGTTTTGCCGGTCTGCCAGCGCCCTGGTGGTCTCGATAATATGGCTTCGGTCTTTTTCACTGAGGCGCGATTTGATCTGCGCAAGCTGGTCTTTTTCCGCCCGCGCGCGGCGTGTTGCCAGCTGGTCATCGGGGCTCAGTACCAGGCGCACACGGTGCTGGTTTTCCAGCAGCAGTGCACGGGCTTTGCCGGCAATAAAGGTCGGGTCCTTGATCTGTTCGCGCAGTCTCTCCAGGGTGGTGTCGATATTCAGCAGGCCGATGGCATCGCCGCGATGGGTGGCGCCGGTCAGGGCAGTCAGGATCAGCTGCAAACCATAGGGGTAGCCGTCGCCGCCAATCTCGCGCTGCTGTAATTCCAACTGGTGCAAGCTTGCAGCAACCTGTTCGTAGGGGATGCCGTTTTGCGCAACTTCTGTCAGTATTGCAAGTACCTGTTTCTCGAACTCGTCGGCGTGCTCCCGTTCACTGCCCTCAATACCGCAGACAAATACCAGTTCACGCTGGGAATCATCCAGCCCCACCAGCGGAGAGGGGGCAGTGCCCAGATCGGTGGTCTCCAGCAGTTTCATGAGGGGTGAGGCGCTATTGTCCAGCAGTACGCCGGCGAGCAGGTGCGCCGTCAGGGCCTCTTCCTGGTCGGTGACATCACCCAGCAGCCAGCTCAGGACGATATGGGTTTTGCCACTGGGTTCCTCGCCGTTCAGGGGGTAGTGTTCCTCCACTTTGAGCGGTGCCTGGTAGCGATCCTCGCGGCCGACAGCGATGGCTTTTTCCAGTTGCTCGAACTTGTGCAGGGCCCTTTCCTCGAATGCCGCCTGGTGCTCTGCGGCGGGAATATCGCCGAAGGTCATAAAGATAGCGTTGCTCGGGTGATAGTGGCTGCGATAAAAAGCGACCAGCTGTTCGTAACTGAGTTTGGGGATATCGGTTGGTTCACCACCGGAGTTGTAGTGATAAGTGGTGGTGGGGAACAGATACTTACTGAGGGTGTGCCAAAGCTGGGCGCTGACGGAACTCATGGCGCCTTTCATCTCATTAAAGACCACACCCTTGTACACCAGATCGCTGTCGGGGTTACCGGCTTCGGAGAATTCCAGTCGATGCCCTTCCTGGGCAAAATCCAGTGGGTCCAGTCGCGCAAAGAAAACCGCATCCAAATAAACGCTGAGCAGGTTGTCGAAATCCTTGCGATTCTGGCTGGCAAAGGGGTAGGCGGTCCAGTCGGAACTGGTGAAAGCGTTCATAAAGGTATTGAGAGAGCGGCGGATCATCATAAAGAAGGGATCCCGCACCGGATACTTGTCACTGCCACACAGTGCGGTGTGCTCAAGGATATGCGCCACTCCGGTGGAGTCCCCGGGCACTGTGCGCAGTGCCAACAGGAAAACATTCTCCGGGTTGTCTGCGGCAATATGCAGGTGCTGGGCACCGGTGGTGACATGGCGATATTCCTCGACGCACACGCCGAGAGAATCGATTTCTGCGTTGGTAACCAGTTCAAATGCGGGATGTGAGTTGCTCAAAGGACAGTTTCCTGGAGTTATTTGAATCTTGCCGCCGGCCTCCGCCGCCGTCGAAAGGGCGCTATTCTACCGCTTGCAGGCATCGGAAAGACAGTGTTGACAGGGGCGCCGGCATGGCGAAGGTTCGGCCCGCCAAGGCTTCGGCATAAATGTAGACGAACAGGGAGATCGCGGTTGTCCTGGTTGGATATTGCCAGTGTCTCAGGCTTTTTTATCACCTGGGTAGGCTACACCTTATTTGCACGAAAAAAAGCCAGGGAAACCTGGTGCCTCTCCTCCTCTTTGCGATGGTTTCGGGTGGAGTGGATGCTGCGTATGCTGGATCGGGAACTGCGCATGGCGGATACCGCCATACTGGGCAACCTCGAGCGGGTAATCGGCTTTTTCGCCTCCACTAGTATTCTGATTCTGGCGGGTCTGGTCACTGCACTGACGGCCAACAAGGCCGCTATTGCAGTGCTGACCAGTCTGCCTTTCGCTGAGCCCACAACGGTTGAGCAGTTTGAACTCAAGGTGATATTGCTAATCCTGATTTACATCTTTGCCTTCTTCAATTTCACATGGTCTCTGCGTCAATACTCCTTCGCTAATGTGCTTATCGGCGCCACACCTGCACAAAATAGCACTCTTTCTGAAAAGGAGCGGCGCTGTTTTGCCATCAATGCCGCCAAAGTGATTGACCATGCGGGCCACAGTTACAACTATGGGCTGCGGTCCTATTACTTCTCCATGTCTGTATTGGGGTGGTTTATTCACCCTGTCCTGTTTATCGCCAGTTACCTTATAGTGGTCTATATACTCTACCGCCGCGAATTTCTGTCCCGCGCATTGAGATCAATCCTGGCGGCTAGGGAGGGCATTCTGAAAGGTAATTGAGTTTAAAAAATCAAGTAAAAACAGTGAGTTTCCGATGATTTTTAAAGTCTTTGTCAAGGTGTGCTGGCGCTAGCGTAATCGCGTCGCTGTTTTGCCGACGGAACAGCGGAGTAAATCACACCAGCAGGGAGGATGTGGAGGCGAACACTACAGCGGAACTGGCTTCTGTCCCGGCAGATTCCCAGTGACAGTGGAAGCGCTGCCGGCCCCTTTTATTCGCAAAGCCTGGCAGAGAAACCTAAAGTATACGCAGCAGAAACTCCTTGGCAGCGTTGACGCGCGATGCCAGGTAGTCGTTACCACCGCGATCCGGGTGCAGCTTTTGCATCAGCCTGCGGTGGGCACCGACAATCTCATCCCGTCCGGCATTGGCGCCAACCCCGAGGATACGCCGGGCCTCGCCCTCGGTAAGCGGGGGCCCCGCCTGGCGGTGCTCAGCTTTGCGCTGCTGTTGCCCGGGTGATTGGCGGCTTTGGGTGTATTTTTGCAGCAGCGGTGACAGCCATGGCAGCAGGCGGGGGAGCTGGTTGAGCAGACGTCCAAGCACCGGCAGTATCAGCAGGGCAGCCGCGCCAACCCAGTGCAGCCGCCCGCTCAGGGCCAGAATGACCACAATCACGGCTGCACCCAGTACAGCGGCAAGGAAGAGCTGTTTGCGTCGGTTCCCCGGTGCGCTGGACTTGATTTTCTGCCAGATAATCCAGGCGGCGATCAAAATGAGAAACAGAAGAATTAAGCGTGCCAATGACGGCTCCTTATATTGTTAATCGGCGAACATTTTAGGGTATGGATCAAATAGCTCTCTTATCTATTTGATAGTTGGGTGGATTTAGCCTAAGTATGGCTCTGGGCAGATCAGCGGCTTATGGCTATCCTGATGAAAGAAAATTTCAGCACTTGAGACAACAGTATGCAATACGACAAGTTCCAGATACCGGATGCAGATCAGATTTTGCCCGGCCGGCCACAACCGATGGAAATCAGTGGTGTCCACTTTGTCAATGGCAATCCCATCAAGGAGCCATTTCCCGAGGGTACGGAAGTTGCCTTGTTTGGCATGGGCTGTTTCTGGGGCGCCGAGCGCTTATTCTGGGAAACTGAGGGTGTCTTTGCCACCGCTGTTGGTTATACCGATGGCGCTACCGAGAACCCCAATTACGACGAGGTATGCAGTGGGCGCACCGGGCACGCCGAGGTGGTCAAAGTTGTTTACGATCCCACAGTTGTCAGCTATGCGGAGTTGCTGGGTCTTTTCTGGGACCGGCACGACCCCACCCAGGGAATGCGCCAGGGCAATGATATCGGCTCACAGTATCGCTCCTGTATCTTCTGCTATTCCGAAACGCAGAAAGAAGCAGCCGAAGCCAGTAAAGCGGCAATCCAGGAAGCGCTGGATGCAAAAAATCGCGGCAGGATCACTACTGAAATCAGTATGGCTCCGGATTTCTACTACGCCGAGGAGTATCACCAGCAGTACATGGCGAAAAACAAAGAGGCGGTTTGTCCACTGCTGAGCAATCCCATGCATGACTGAAGCCAGGAGGGGTACCTCGGCGCCGCCGTCCCGGTGTGCTTTGCGAACTGCCGCCCCCGGCTCCGCGCTTGCGCATTTCTCCAGTGGGCATTTGGCGTTAATGACGCCCCCGCTGGTGCGCGCACCAGTCGCTCCAACTGCCGGGGTAGAGCAGGGAGTTGCGCCGGCCGGCCAGGTATTGGGCAAAAAAATTCACACAGGCGGTCACTCCGGAGCCACAGTAGTTGAGCAGTGGCCGACCGTTTGAGAGAGACTCCCACTGTTTGCGCAAGGCCTCGGGGGATTTTACCTTACCGCTCGCAGTCTCGGTGATTTCCTGCCAGGGACTGTTAATGGCGGTGGGGATATGGCCGGCGATGGGGTCGATGGACTCCTTCAGGCCCGCAAAGCGCTCGCGATCGCGCGCATCGACCAATTGCCAGGAAGCAGTGTGCAGCCCGGCCTTTACCTGTGCATAGTGAACCAGCAGGTTTTCCTGTGGCTCAGGTTTGAAATCACCCGCCGGGCGCGGAGCGGGCGCACGGGTTTCCAGGGGTTGGCCCGCATCCTTCCAGGCTTGCAGGCCACCATTCAGAATATGGATGCTTTTATGGCCAAAAAAGAAAAACAGGAACCAGGCCCGCGCGGCAAAACCCAGACGGTTATCGTCATAAACAACCACGGGTGTAGTACGGCACACGCCCAGTTTGCGTGCTAACTGCTGGAACTGTGCGCTGCTTGGCAGGGGATGGCGGCCCCCGTATCGCTGCAGGGGCGCTGAGAGATCCCTGTGCAGGCTGGCATAGTGGGCTCCGGGAATATGCCCGTTGGCAAAGGCCCGTGCACCCTTGTCGGGATCTGACAATGCGTAGCGGCAGTCCAGAATCACCGGATCCGCACACGCCTGCAACCGAGTGAGCGCCGCCACTTCGATTAGCGGGTCATCACTGTTCTTTTCCATTGCGTTGTTCCAGGATTTGTGTCGCCCAGAGAAAATATGGGCTGATCAAAGTCCGCTTTCCGGTGTCGATGATTGTGCGGGCAGCGCTTCTGTCTGCTGCGGTTTCGCTGCTTGCTGGTGGTTCAACTCCTGCTGGCGACAGATCAGGGCGGCCTGGGTCTGATCTTCCATCGGGTTGTTGAGAAAGCGCGCGGCGGCCTGTTCGGCGCAGTTGCTCGCCGAAATAATATCGTGGGCCAGTTGTGGGAACAGCAGCCACTGGTGGTTGGGCAATGCCTTGCGCGCAGTATTCACGTCTTCCGGGGACAGCACCGGGTCCAGGCCGCCGTGCAGCACCATGACCGGGGCTGGTGTGGCAATGGCCTGCGATTCCATCAGTGGGGCGGAGGGGATGGCCCAAATACGGCATTGTAACTGCAGCAGGCTCAGGTCCGAACGTGCAGCCCCTCCCAGGATACCGGTTTTGGCGGCATTGGCGCGGGCCTGCTCAAAATCCACAAAGGGAGCTTCCTCGTAACAGAAGTGACTGACGCCGGCGGCATCGCCAAAGTAGGGATCCAGCACGATGTCCATAAAGTCTCCAATGGCTTTCTGAGCGGGTTTGAGTTCTTTATCATCGGGGTTTTCCAGCCCCGCGATCAGTTTTGGCAGTTCGCTGTAGAATTGCTCGTTGTACAGTGCCTGAAACAGGACCCGCAGCAAGCGCTGTCCTGTGAGGACAAAGGGGTAGCGCTGGTCAGAGTAACGGTGCTTGATGGAAATGGTACGAGGCGTTTCGTCCAGGGTCTGCACCAGATTCTCCAGACGGCGGCGCAGGTTCGGATAGCGGCTGTTGCAGGTTTTATGCTGGACACAGTGTTTCAAGCCGCGCTCATAGGCTGTCAGAGAGTCCTGGGCCAGCTGCTGGGCATAGACGATATTGGGGAACACAGCACTGTTGAGTACCAGCGCGCGCACCGATTGAGGGTAATCCCGCGCATAGGTGAGAGCGTAGCGGGCAGCGTAGGATACCCCGTAGAGGTCAAAACTATCGATGCCGAGCAGCACGCGCAGTGCCTCCACGTCCCTGGCGATGGTGGCGCTGTTGTACTGGGCCATATCGCTGCCCTTGCTCAGGCGGCTATAGCAACGCTCCATACTGAAAGTGAATACACGGGCCTCCTCTTCCGGGGAAAGGTTGCGTTGAAAGGCGGTCCGGGCATCCTCAATAAATTCCCTGCAGGTGAGGCGCGGCTGTGCCATACCGGTGCCGCGGGGGTCAATCACTATTAGGTCGCGGCCATCCTCTACTGACATGGCCGCATAGTTAAGCCACAGCCAATCGCTGGCATTTTCCGGCTCCAGGCCCATGCTGGCGCCCGGGCCGCCGGCACCCAGGTGCAGCAGGGGCGCCTTGTTGGGGTTTGGTTTCTTGGCGTGAAAGCGTACGACGGGAAAGTGGATTTTGCGTTTGGATGGATGGGTGTAGTCCTCCGGGACCTCCACCATAAAACACTGGGTCAGGGGCCAGGTGTCACCGGTTTCAAACCAGCAGGGTTTGGGAATCAAGCGGGTATGGGCCTCATCCTGCGCGGCCTGCCCGGGCTGTTGCTGTTGGCCGGCCCGCTCGCAGGCTCCGACCAGCAGGCAGAGCAGAACGGATACGGCGGTGAACGGGCGGAAAGTGTGCACTGAACGCATTCCTTTGAGCTGTAATGGGTTTTTAGAGCGATCTTCCCCGGTACCGTTTAACGGTGGCCAACCCGCGCAATGGGAGCCGACAGGTTCCAGCGCAGGGCGGCCAGGCGAATTGACAAGGTGACAAGCATGGCAATAGCAACAATCAGGTCTCCCGCCAATTTGTCGCTGGCA
Organism: Microbulbifer sp. MI-G; assembly: GCF_030440425.1. Lineage (NCBI taxonomy): Bacteria > Pseudomonadati > Pseudomonadota > Gammaproteobacteria > Cellvibrionales > Microbulbiferaceae > Microbulbifer > Microbulbifer spongiae. Next base: position 2,389,029 of record NZ_CP098023.1, on the reverse strand, counting down.
TCCAGAAAAACCAGAACGCTGGCGCCGCTGAGCGCCGCGGTGGCGTAGATCTCACGGCGCAGCAACAGGGGAATATCACCGCACAGCAGGTCCCGGATCACACCGCCTACAGTGCCGGTCATCACGCCCATCACGATGGCAATCGTGGCTGAGTAGCCAAGCTCCAATGTTTTCTGCGTACCGATCACGACAAATACGGCGAGTCCGATGGCGTCGGCCAACATCAGCAGGCGCATGGGCACTTGTAGGTAGCGTATCAGATAAAAGCTGAGCACACCGGTAGTTGCGGCAATCCACAAATAGTAAGTGTCCTGCAGCCAGAATACCGGGAGATTCAGGATGATATCCCTGGTCGTGCCGCCACCGGTGGCGGTAACACAGGCGAGCACCACCGCACCGAACAGGTCCATCTGCTTGTGCCCCGCGGCAAGCACGCCGCTGAAGGCAAATACCACTATGCCGATCAGGTCAAACCCATCCAGCAACTGATCCATAACGTCGTTAAACCTGCAGACTCGCGAGGCAGGGCAGGATAACACTCATGGTCTGGCAAGGGGAGAGACGGCAGGCACAATAGGGCGTCGGGCTTGACGACAGGGGGCCCGCGGTCGGGCCCGGTCGGGTAACCGCCAGCAAGTTCAGACAAAGGCCTGCAGCCCGGTCTGGGCGCGGCCGAGGATCAAAGCGTGTACGTCGTGGGTGCCTTCGTAGGTGTTGACTGCTTCCAGGTTCATCACGTGGCGAATGACGTGGAACTCGTCGGCAATCCCGTTGCCACCGTGCATATCGCGGGCCACACGGGCGATATCCAGCGCCTTGCCGCAATTGTTGCGCTTCACCAGGGAGATCATGGTGGGGTCGAACTGCCTGTTTTCATCCATAATCCGTCCCACCCGCAGGGATGCCTGCAGTCCGAGCGCGATTTCAGTTTGCATGTCGGCCAGTTTTTTCTGGAACAGCTGGGTCTGGGCAAGTGGACGGTTAAACTGCTTGCGATCCAGGCCGTACTGGCGGGCTGCGTGCCAGCAGAATTCACCGGCGCCCATGGTGCCCCAGGAGATGCCGTAACGGGCGCGGTTAAGGCAGCCGAATGGGCCGCGCAGGCCGCCAATGTGTGGGAACTTGTTCTCTTCCGGAACGAATACATTGTCCATGACAATTTCCCCGGTGATGGAGGCGCGCAGGGAGAACTTGCCCTCGATTTTCGGCGCGGACAGGCCCTCCATACCCTGCTCGAGTACAAAGCCGCGAATAATATCCTCATCGTCTTTCGCCCACACTACAAAGACATCGGCGATGGGGCTGTTGGTGATCCACATCTTGGCGCCGCTCAGGCGATAGCCGCCATCCACTTTCCTGGCGCGGGTTTTCATACCGCCGGGGTCGGAGCCCGCATCCGGCTCGGTCAGGCCGAAGCAACCGATCCACTCACCGGTGGCCAGCTTGGGCAGGTACTTCTGCTTTTGTTCTTCGCTGCCGTAGGCATAGATGGGGTGCATCACCAGGCTGGACTGCACACTCATAGCGGAGCGGTAACCGGAATCCACGCGTTCCACTTCGCGCGCTACCAGGCCGTAGCAGACGTAGTTGAGGCCGGCGCAACCATAGCCGTCGATAGTGGCGCCGAGCAGACCCAGTGCACCCATTTCCCGCAGGATCTCCCGATCAAAGATTTCGTGGCGGTTGGCCTCCAGAATCCTCGGCATCAGTTTGCTCTGGCAGTACTCGCGTGCAGCGTCGCGCACCATGCGCTCTTCGTCGGTCAGCTGTTGGTCCAGCAGCAAGATATCGTCCCAGTGGGCGAGGGGCTGATGTTTACTCATGCTTTGTCTCTATTTACCTCTGTTATCGATGTACACCGTTAGAAGCGGTGCTTCAAGCCCGCAGCGTGTCCCGGTGACCCTACAGTTTAGTGTGGCGCATCATACCTAAGTAACTGTGCGGGGGCACTCCCACAGGCCACAAAATTCTCCCGGGCCTTTAAGCCCTTGTGTAAACAAGGGTAAATCGCCTTGCGAGGGGGTTATGTGGCGAGATAATGCCCGCAATAAATCTTTATTTTTGTTCAATTTACATTCTGTTTTCGGTGATATTCCTTGCGCTTTTATCGGATTTTGGCAATTTGTATTCCACTTCTCGCCAGCTGTTCATCCCAGACGATCCAGACTGACCAGCCCGGGAATCAGTTGCAGTTACCGGCAAATTTTCGCGCTTCCGGCACCGTCGCCGCCGAATTGCGCTGGTGGCGCAGCTTCGATGACCCGCAGTTGGATTACTTGGTGCTGCTTGCGCTGAAGGATAACCCGGATATCCAGGCCAGTTACTGGCGCCTGCAGCAAGCAGCTGCAGTGGCCCGTGGTGCCCGTTCCGGGCTCTGGCCTAGGGTGACTGCTCAGACTGAAAATACCCAACAGCGTTTTTCTTCAGGAGACTTTATCGATGAGTCCAACGAAGGTAATAGCTGGAGTACGCGAGTTGCCGCCAGTTATGAAGTGGACTTATGGGGGCGGGTGCGTGCTGGCGCCAGCGCCGCTGAGGCAGGGTTTTTGGCCCGGGCGCAAAACCTTCAGACTGCTGCCCTGAGCCTTGCCGCAGAAGTATCCGCTACCTGGCTGCAACTGCGTGAAGCCTGGGGCCAGCTGGATCTGCTCGAACAGCAGTTGGAAACCAACCGCAAGTCACTGCAGATAATGGAGTTGCGATTCGGGCGCGGTATCGTCGATGCCGCCGATGTGCTGCAGCAGCGCCAACTGGTGCGACAGTCTGAGCAGGTGCTGCTGGAGGTGCAAGCCGATATCGAGACACTCAGAGTCCAGTTGGCAGCGCTGCTCGGTACCACTGAGGTGCAACTCGCAGAGGCTATCCACAAAATCGCGGGTCTGCCGGCGTTGCCGGCCCTGCCGGATACCGGCATTCCCTCCCAGTTGCTGTTGCGCCGGCCCGATGTGCGTGAGGCCCAGCGCAACCTGTTGCAGGGGTACCACCTTGCGGACCAGGCCTGGGCGGACCGGCTGCCGGTATTGGGCCTTTCTGCCGTTGCCAGCAATGGCACCAGCCTGATCAGTGATATCACTGAAAACTGGCTGCTGGCGGTTGCCGTTTCCCTGGAAGGAGTGCTCTTTGACGGAGGTGCCCTGGCTTCGGCGCGGGATCAGGAACAGGCTGCGCTACAGGAACGTTGGTCCCTGTACAGCAGTACCGTGAAGCAGGCGCTGTCGGAAGTGGAATTGGCCCTGATCCGCGAGCATGCGCTGACGCAGGAACTGGTGCATTTGCGTGAGCGCAAGGACCTTTCCGATCTGATTGTCCAGCGCCGCAGCCGCGCCTATACCCGCGGCGCAGTCGATTTTCTCAATCTGCTCACCGCGACCACCGAACAGCAGAGCCTGGCCAGGCAGGTGCTTGCTGCCGAGCGTGAAATGCTTGAGAACCGTGTAACGCTTTACCGCGCGCTTTCCGGAGGATTGCCGCAGGCGGACCTCCCCGCCCCAGGGCCCGTGGATCTGGCGCTGTATCTGGAGGGAAGGAATTGATCTTGAAGAAAACCCATTGGCGCTGGATTGTGCCTGTAGTGTTGGTGCTGGCAGCGTTGCAGGTTGCCGGTTGGATGTTGCGGGAAAAACCCAGTATAGCGCGCAGTGAGCGTCGCGTGCCACCGCCCGCTGTAGAGGTGGCAGTGGCCGAGAGCGGTCGCTTCCCGCTGACGCTCAGTGCCCTCGGCAAGGTCTCTGCAAGGGAGCTGGCAGAAGTACAGCCACAGGTACAGGGAGCGGTGGAATGGCTGGATTATGGCCTGGGACCGGGGTCTATTTTACCCAAAGGCCAGGTATTGCTGCGCATAGAGGCGGAGCCCTACCAATTGGCATTGCAGACTGCACGCAGCAGTCTCGCCGAGCGCCGTGCCGAACTGCAGCAGGAGCAGGGCCAGCAACAGGTGGCACTGGAAGAATATGCCCTGCTAGGTACCTCGCTGCCGGAGTCGGATCGCGCTCTGGTGCTGCGCGAGCCGCAACTGGCGCAAGCACAGGCGCGGGTGCAGGCGGCGGAAGTGAGCGTGGGGCTGGCGGAGCGTGACCTGCGCCTCACCCGTATTCGTGCACCATTCGATGCACTGGTGGTGACGCGGGCGGTCGATGTCGGTGACCGCGTGGCGCCGGGGAATATTCTCTATAGTCTCGCCAGTGCCGATCGCTTTCAGATTGCGGTGGAAGTGCCGGCGGCACAGCTGCACAGATTAACCACGGCCACTAATGAGGTGCGTATCTATGGCAGTCAGTGGCCCCAGGGCGTCTTCCGGCGCGGTGAATTTGTGCGCACAATTCCGGTTTTGGAAGAGCAGGGCAGGCTTGCCAGTGTGCTGGTGGAATTGGAGGACCCCCTGTCTGTGCGCAATCCGGGCCAGCCACAGCTGCTGCTGAATGATCTTGCCCGAGTGGAGATTGTTTCCCAAAGTGAAGAACAGAGCGTCCGAATCCCCCTTACTGCCCTGCAGGATGGCAACAGGGTGTGGGTGGTCAAAGACAACCGCACAAGGGTACTGCCGGTAGAGGTGGCCTATACAGATGGGGACTACGCGCTGTTGGAACAGGGCCTGAACGGCGGTGAGACGCTGGTAACCACGCGGCTGGTTAACGTAATCGAGGACATGCCGGTGCGCATTGCTGCTGAGGTCAGGGCACAGCAGCCCCTCGGAACAGAGGCGGCAGTATCCGCACGGAAGGTTGCGGAAAAGCGTGTGCGCAGCAGCGGAAGCGGGGGCGCCGATGACTGAGTTCAAAAAGAGTGGCCGGGAGGTTGATACCCGTTCCGGTGCCATTGCCTGGATGGCGCGCAACTCTGTAACAGCCAACCTGTTGATGTTGGTCTTTCTTGTTGGCGGGCTGATTTTTTCCATTGTGGTGAAAAAAGAGGTTTTCCCGGAGTTCAGCCTGGATATTGTCAGCATTGCCATTTCCTATCCCGGCGCCAGTCCGGGGGAGGTTGAGCGGGGCGTGCTGGTGGCTGCCGAGCAGGCGGTGCAGGGTATCGTGGGTATCAAGCAGATGCGCGGTATGGCCTCCGAGGGTGGGGCTTCGCTGACTCTGGAGCTGCAGGGCGATGCCGACGCCAACCAGGTTTACCAGGATGTCCAGCAGGCGATTGATCGGGTGACGACCTTCCCTGCAGATATTGAGCGGCCCCGGGTGAGCCTGGCAGAGCGAAAACGCGATGTAATGGATCTGGTGGTGCATGGCGACCTCAATGACCGGAGCCTGCGCACTGTGGCCATGCTGGTGTTCGATCGACTGGAGGCACACCCCGAGATTACCCAGGTGGAAACTTCCGGGGTGCGGGATCTGGAGGTGTCGATCGCAGTGCGTCGGGACGACTTGCGCCGCTACGGGCTCACACTGGCGGAGGTGGCGGCGCTGGTGCGCAACGGGGCGGTGGATGTGCCGGCAGGTGGGGTTAAATCCACAGCCGGTGAAATACTGGTCAGGGTCACCGAGCGGCGGGATTGGGCGCGGGAATTTGGCGATATTGTGGTGGCCCAGGGCAGGGAGGGAGGCGCTGTGTATCTTCGCGATATTGCCAGGGTCAGCGATGCACTGGTGGATGAAGCGCGCAGCATGGTTTTTAACGGTGAGCCGGCGGTGAGTATCCGGATTTTTCGTGTGGGCGAGCAGACCCCCATGAGCGTGAGCGAGGCGGCGCGGGCGGTGATTGCGGAACTGGAGGACAGGCTGCCACCGGGTGTGTCCTTGAGTATTCGCGACGACGACGCGGAATTGTTCAAGGAGCGACTGTCGCTGCTGCTGAAAAACGGCTTTATCGGGCTTTTACTGGTGTTTGTCGTGCTGGGGGCATTTCTGGAGCTGCGCCTTGCGTTTTGGGTCACACTGGGCATTCCCACCAGCTTTCTCGGTGCCCTGCTGTTCCTGCCGGGGCTCGATATCTCCGTGAATATGGTGAGCATGTTCGCCTTTATTATCGCCCTCGGTATTGTGGTGGACGATGCGATTATCGCGGGGGAAAATATTCATGAGTGGCGCCAGAAGGGTTATAGCAACCTGCAGGCGGCGGTGGCCGGCGCGCGGCAGGTGGCGGTGCCTCTGACCTTCGCCATCCTCACGAATATTGTGGCTTTTATCCCCCTGATGGCACTGCCCGGATTTATGGGCAAGATTTTTGGGGTGATTCCCTTTGTGGTGGGTTTTGTATTCGTGATCTCCTGGGTGGAGGCACTGTTCATCCTCCCGGCACACCTGGCCCACTCCCGCCGCCGGTACAAAAGTCGCAGGGCGCGTCGTTTCGCCGCGCGCCAGAAAGTGCTGGCGCAGGGGTTGGACCGCTTTGTGCGGGTACACTTTCGCCCTTTCCTCGACCTCTGTGTGCGCCATCGTTACACCACCATTGCGGTGGCGCTGTCCACTCTGCTGGTCGTAGCGGGGTATGCTGCCAGCGGTCGTATGGGCTTCACACTGATGCCGCGGGTGGAACGGGATTCCGGTCGCTTCCAGGTGACCTTTCCCAGCGGCACCGCCGAACAGCAGCTGGAAAAAGCGCGCAGCCAGATTATGGATGCTGCCGACCGGGTGCTGGAGGGTTACGACCGCGACCGGGTATTTCTCGGTATTCGTGGGCTGATCCGCAACGATTCGGTACAGGTGGACGCCTACTTTGTGCCCTCGGACCAACGCACGTTTTCCACCGGCGCGTTCGTGCGCGCATGGCGGCAGGAGGCGGGCCCAATAGCGGGGGCGCTCAGTGCAATCACCGCTGCAGACCGGGGCGGTCCCGGAGCGGGCGCCTCTCTCACCGTGGAGCTGCGGCATACCGATACCGATATGCTGGAGCGCGCGGCTATGCACCTGGGTAAAGAACTGGAGAAGTTCCCCAATGTCAGCGACATTGATGTCGGTATCTCCCAGGGCAAGTCGCAATTGGATCTGACATTGACAGAGCGTGCCAAGAGCCTGGGTATGTCGGCGGAGGATATTGGCCGCCAGTTGCGCGCGGCCCTGTACGGCGCCGAAGCCCTGCGGCAGCAGCGCGGCCGCGACCAGGTCAAAGTAATGGTGCGCCTGCCGGAAAGCGAACGGATCAGTATGGAGGATGTATCCAGCATCATGATCCGTGCCGGCAATGGTCTGTGGCTGCCATTGCCGGATCTGGTGGAGGTGTCGCAGGGGCGCGCCTATGCCACCATCAATCGCCGCGAGGGCCGGCGGGTGTTAACGGTTTCCGCCAATGTGGAACCCAGTGACCAGGCGGCGCTGGTGATCAATGCATTGGATCGCAATGTGATTGCGCAGATGCAAATGGAATTTCCCGGTCTGAGTATTTCCTACGAAGGGCGCCAGGCGGACGAGCGAGAGGGGCTCGCCTCCCTGAGTCTGACATTCCTACTGGCGATGGCGGTCCTCTATCTGTTGCTGGCCATTCCCCTGAAGAGCTACCTGCAGCCATTGATTGTCATGGTTGCCATCCCCTTCGGCGTGATTGGAGCCATACTGGGCCATCTTGTTATGGGCTATGGGCTGAGCATGGTCAGCCTGCTGGGTATGGTGGCGTTGGCTGGGGTAGTGATCAACGATACCTTGGTGATGATTGAGTACAGCAACCGCCTGCACAGGGAGGGGGCCGGAATAGACAGTGCCATCAAGCGCGCCGCCGCGCGCCGTTTCCGCCCGATTGTGCTCACTACAGTGACCACTTTCTGCGGACTGATGCCAATGATTTTTGAAACCTCGGTGCAGGCACGTTTTATGATTCCTATGGCGATTTCCCTTGGCTACGGTATTTTGGCGGCCACTGCCATCTCCCTGTTGCTGGTTCCCTGTCTGTACCTGATGTTCGCCAAGGATATTCCCCGGATTTTCGACCGCCTGAAAAATGGTCTTCAGCTGTTGGGGCGGCAACTGGCTGGCATACGATAAACAGCGCTGTGCCACGTCAGTCTCTGCGCAACTCGTCTTTGATGGCGATGGGATTGGGGAAGTTCATTACCACGATATAGGATGACACCAGGAAGGTCAGTATCGCAGTGGCCTGGATCAGATGGGAGGCAGCGCTGCCGATCAGGTTCCGGTCACACGCGAGCAGGGCGATTAACAGGGAAAACTCGCTGATCTGCCCGAGGCGAAAGCCAATATCCCAGGCCAGTACTTTCTGTTCGCTCTGATTGCCCAGCAGGTAGCGGAACACCACTGGTTTGGCCAGTAGAACCACCGCTGTGGTGACCAGTGCCGCAACCAGTATCTCCGGCAGCATTGCCAGGTCAAACTGGGCACCGAGGCTGAAGAAAAACAGGATGAGAAAGAAATCCCGCAGGGGTTTCAGACTCAGGGCAATGTACTGGGAGATACGGCTGGCAGCCAGGGTAATGCCGGCGATAAAAGCCCCGATCTCACGCGACAGGCCCAGGGTTTCCGCCAGTTCCGCCATGCCCATGCACCAACCGATGGCCAGTAAAAAAACATACTCGTGAAAGCGATCGAAACGGGTAAACAGGGGCAACAGCAGGTATTTCACCACTCCCCAGGCAAGCATCACTATCAGAGGCAGTGAGCCGTAGGACAGAGCCAGTTGTCCCAGGTGCATATTGCCGATATTGTCGCTGAGCAGGATTGTCAGGCAAAGGATGGCCACGAAGTCCTGAAACAGCAGCAATCCCACCATCAGTTCTCCCAGGTGTTTGTGGTGCAACACAGTAGTGGGCAGCAGTTTGATGCCAATAATGGTGCTGGAGAACATCAGGGCCATACCGATGACCCAGCACTCCAAAGGGGTAAAGCCGAATAGCCAGCCGATGCCAAAACCGAGGGCGAGAAAGATCGTACAACTCACCAGCCCCACAAACGTGGCCTTGCGCAGTACCGATACCAGTGCCTGGGGCTGCATATCCAGGCCGAGTAAAAACAGCAGGAATATAATCCCGACACTGGACATGTCTGAAAGCAGCTGCAGGTTATCGATCACCGCCAGGCCCGATGGCCCCAGCAGAATACCTAGGGCGATGTAGGCAACAAGCAGGGGCTGGCGGCCAAATAATGCCAGAGAGGCGACAATCGCAGCGCCGCTGAAAATCAGGAAAAAGGATTGAAATAAGGCGCTTTCCGCCACAGGTCATCCCTAATTGGTGGGCGAGAATCCCTCATTATCCACGGACAGGCGAACCGCCGGAAGACCTTGTCACCGCTCTCTGTGCGGGAATCACTCCTGCTTATCCGAAGGAATAGGCAATTCTGTCGTGCTCTTGATCTGCTCCAGGGCAAAGTTGGAAATAATGTCGCTGATACCCACGCGGCGAATCAACCCTTTGTAAAAACGATCATAAGCGGCAATATCATTGACCACCACCCTGAGCAGGTAATCATAATTGCCAGCCATGCGGTAACAGTCCACCACCTCCGGCAATTGGGCTACATGCTCGGCGAAGGCGTCCGCCCATTCCGGGGTATGCTGACCGGTTTTCACCTGGGCAAATACCGATACCGGCAGCCCCAACATCTCCGCATTGAGCAGGGCCACCTTGCGGCGGATGATCCCGCTTTTTTCCAGCTTCTGCACTCGGCGCCAACAGGGCGTCTTGGTGAGCCCCACACGCTCTGCCAGCTCCTCTATGGAAAGACTGACGTCAGATTGCAGAATAGCAAGCAGTTGTCTATCAATCGCGTCAAGTGAGGACATAATGCTACGGTGCTCCCAAAAACCACGGGGCCCTGAGTCCTTGCGCGCATTGTCACACCGTCACTGGCTTGCCGCCCCTGCGGTAGTTGTGTGTTGCGGTGGTAGAGAGGACGATCGCTGCTTGAAGGGCGTTGGCCTCTTACTCCATCACGTTTTGTAACGATAGGCTCAGGCCAACTGTGCTGGTAGTGGAATTTTCCCGGATTGCAATGTTTCCAAGGGTATTTGGCAGGGTGGTGACGGGCGGGGCACTACAAGGCCGATTGACCGGCAAGGCAGGAGCTGACCGGTGCCGCGATGCGGTGGGACGCCCGGCACCGGCTGCTGTTTAGGCTGCGCTTTTCGGTGGAAAGCGGGGTTCGAACAGGCCCAGTTCAATGGCTTCGTGCACCTTGGCCATCAGGTCAATTTCAGTGAGATCCTGCAGCTGTTGTAGATTGTTCAACACATAGTAAATGGGTTGAACAATATCGATACGATAGGGTGTGCGCAAGGCGCTCAGAGGAGAGAAATCAAAGTGCTCCGGCTCACTGCTCAGGGCGTATAGGGTTTCCCTGGGAGAGGACAAAATGCCACCGCCGTAGATACGCAGCCCATCCTCGCTTTTGAGCAGGCCGAATTCAACCGTAAACCAGTAAAGGCGGGCCAGGTAAGCGCGCTCCTTGGGTGAGGCACTGAGGCCCAACTGGCCATATTTTTCAGTGAAATTGGCAAAGGCCGGGTTGGTTAGCATGGCGCAATGGCCAAAGATTTCGTGGAAGATATCCGGTTCCTGCAAGTAGTCAAATTCCTCCGGAGTGCGTATAAAGGTGGCTACCGGGAATTTGCGCTCGGCCAGCAGGCCAAAAAATGTCTCAAAACCAATCAGCGCGGGTACTCTTGCGACTTCCCAGCCGGTTTCCCGGCGCAGCACGCGGGATATTTCCTCCAGTTGCGGGATGCGTTCACGGGGCAGGTCCAGAAGTGCCAGTCCGCGCATATATTCATCGCAGGCACGGCCGGGAAGAACGTCCAATTGGCGTTCGATCAGACGCTGCCAGGTGTGATGTTCCCGGTCTGTGTAGTCAATAAAGCCCTGAGCGTTGGGCTCGCGTGCTGTGTACTTGCTGCTCTTCGGTGCTGTTGCTTTTTTCATGCCGTTGTCTCCCGCAGGCCATTCTCCAGTAAAAGGGTCTAACAGCCTGTCACTAAACCGTTGTTGTTATACCTATCCCTATTTTTAGTCAGTTGATCGCCCGGAGGGGAGGGCTGTGAACGCCCTATTGCACTGCCTGGGGTGATCTATTTACACTTCTTGTAAAGATTTCTTTACGGGAGCTTTGGTGAGAGTCGAGATAACTTGTGCGAACAGAGTGGGTATCCTCCATGAAATCATGGAAATCTTCGGTGAATATCGTATAAATGTCACTTCCGGGGAACTTGGAGGAGACAGTGGTGACAAGGTCTATCTATTGGCGCCGGGCATGCTCTCGACCCAGTATCAGAGCATAGAGCGCTCCCTCTACCGGGTACCGGGTGTCCAGCGGGTGCGGCGCATCACACTTTTGCCCCTGGAGCGGCGCTACTTTGAACTGGATACCTTGTTGCGACACGTGACCGATCCAATCCTCAGTGTGGACCGGGAGGGGAGGGTAGTTGCCGCCAATCTCGCTGCGGCACGGGTTTTTGGAGTCAGTCTGGACCGGGTGCCGGGAATGCAACTGCAGCGCTTTCTACCGTTGATGCAGGTGGCGGAGTTGTTGCGGGATTTTTCCGTACCCCGCTACGGCTTACAGGCAGTGGTGCGCGGACAGAATTTTTACCTCAATTGGTCTCCTATTGCCCTGGGAGAGAATCCCTCTGGAGTGGATTCCATGGCGGGCGCGGTATTGCGCTTGCAGGCCCGAGAAAAGAGCGCATTTATCCCCCAGCCACTCCGCGCAATGGCGCTCTGGGATTTTGACCTGCGCAGACAGAGCTGTTTACAGTTGCGGGATCTGGCGGCATTGACCGCACCGCTGCTGATTGCGGGGGAGCGCGGCACTGGTAAAAGTACTTTTGCCAGTGCGGTGCATTATTTGTCTCCCTCGGCTGCCCGCGCGGGCTGTATTCGTATTGTGCCCTGTGAAGGGCGCTTTGTGCTTCCAACCCACCTGCACGCTACGGGGACCTTGATACTGGAGGATGTGCATCACCTCAGTCAGAAAGCCCAGATCGGGCTGCGGCGGCAGTTACGGGAATTGCCGGCAGGTGTTCGCCTGGTGGCTACATGTGGCGACGTACACACACTGGCGCCAGCACTGGCGCAGGTGTTTTCATCCCTGGCCATAACACTGCCGCCTCTACGCAAGATGCGCCCGGCACTTGAACGCTTTGCTACAACGCTTTTGCGGCAGGAGTACCCAGAATTAGATGCGCTGGATCTGGATGAATCGGTACAGGATCTGATCAGGCGGCACGACTGGCCAGAGAACTTTCATGGTCTGCGCGATTATCTAATGGCTGCGGCTGCCCACTGTCGAAGGCGCGGTACCTGTCGCATTGACAGACAGGATGTGCCTGAATTGATTCCACAGACTCTGTTGCCCTGGCGAAATTGGGGCCGGGGGCTCACATACAGGGAAATAATGGAGCAGTTGGAGCGGGCGGTGCTTGGCGATCTGGCTGCCAGTCGTCTCTCTACCAGAGAACTGGCAAAGGAACTCGGGATTTCTCACACCACGGTTGCTAACAAGTTGCGCAAATACGGCTTGTCAATGCAGAAAAAGTAAAGGGACTGCTCAACGGGCGATGTGCCCAAGCAGCATATCCCTGAACATCACAAAATCGCCCAGAAGGCTGTAGAATGGGTATTTGAAGGTGGCGGGCCGGTTGTGTTCAAAGAAAAAGTGTCCGATCCAGGCAAAACCGTATCCCGCAATGGGGGTTGCTGCCAACCACAGCAGATTGAAGGTGACAGTTGCCAACAATACAGAGGCAATAACCAGGCCAGTGCCCACAAAGTGCAGACGCCGACAGGTCAGATTGCGGTGCTCCTGTAGGTAGAAAGGATAAAAGTCGCGAAAGGATTGGAATTTTTCGGCTTCCAGAGCATTCATGCTACACCTCCTTTTGTTTTCGCCCCAGTGTACGGCGATTGCCGCAGCTTTCCAAGCTGGGCGCTGTCGTGGGTTATCTGCTAGGCTGCCGCATAATTTTTCCTGGGATTGCCCCTGAAACCAGTAAAAGAGGAAGTTATGGCAGGTCCGCTCGCGCATTTAAAAGTCCTTGATCTCAGTCGTATTCTCGCAGGCCCCTGGGCCGGCCAGGTATTCGCCGATTTTGGTGCAGAAGTGATCAAAGTGGAGCGACCGGAGCGCGGCGATGATACCCGCCATTGGGGTCCTCCCTACCTGAAAGATAAGGTGGGTAATGAGACCCCCGATGCGGCTTATTACCTCAGTGCCAACCGCGGCAAGAAATCTGTTACCGTGGATATCACCACTGAGGCGGGCCAGGATTTGATCAGGCAGATGGCAGCGCACTGTGACATAGTGCTGGAAAACTTTAAGGTGGGTGGCCTGCAAAAATATGGCCTGGATTACGCGTCTATCAAGGCGCTTAATCCCGCTGTGATCTATTGCTCTATCACCGGATTTGGCCAGACTGGTCCCTATAAAAACCATGCCGGTTATGATGCCATGATCCAGGGTATGGGGGGTCTTATGAGTATCACCGGCGCAGCGGAGGGCCAGCCCGGCGCCGGACCGCAAAAAGTGGGGGTTGCCGTCGCCGATTTGATGACGGGTATGTACGCCGTATCCGCAGTCCTCGCAGCAGAGGTGTATCGTCAGCGTACCGGGCTGGGACAGCATATCGATCTGGCACTGCTAGACACCCAAGTGGCCTGGCTCGCCAACCAGGCACAGAACTACCTGACCTCTGGTAAAAATCCTGAGCGACAGGGCACTGGCCACCCCAATATTGTGCCCTATCAGGCGGTGCCGTCCAGAGATGGCTATTTTATGCTGGCAGTGGGAAATGATGACCAGTTCAAACGCTTCTGCGATATCGCTGGAATAGCAGATATCGCCGATAACCCAGCTTATGCTACTAATGCAGCGCGCGTTATCGCCCGCGCCCAACTGATCCCGCAAATCGAAGAGGCGACTCGCCAGCAGGATTCAGCCTGGTGGTTGGAGCAATTAAGCGACGCCCATGTTCCCTGTGGGCCAATTAACACTCTGGATGAGGTGTTTGCCGATCCCCAGGTGCAAGTGCGCGAGATGGTAATTGAGCAGGACCACCCCAGAGCGGGCAAGGTTAAAACGGTACGTAACCCGGTGATTTTTTCCGAAACGGCCCTGGACTACCGACAGGCCCCACCGGTGCTGGGAGAGCATACAGAAGAAGTTTTACGAGAATTACTGGGTAAGAGTGCCGAGCAGATTGCCAAGTTGCGCGAAAACGGGATTCTATAATTGTTTTGTGTGTAGATAGTTTTGATAACTGGGTTCACAGGCAAGCGCGGGATAGACCGCATTTAGAGTGTAAATTGAGGCGGTGATACTCACTCATTTCAATGAACAAACTGGGTAGAATATGATGCAGCTGGATCATTTCAATATCGCCGCACCCATGGAAATACTCATTCGCGTGCGGGACTTTTATAAAGCAGTTCTTGGCCTTGCTGAGGGCAACCGCCCTCACTTCGCTCGCAGAGGCTTCTGGCTCTATGGGAATGGCAGGCCCATCGTACATCTGATTGAAGGGGATACCAAGGAGCAGCCGGTAGCCCCTTACCTGGATCATATTGCCTTTCATACCGATGATCTGCAGCCTATAAAGGAACGCTTGGGATCTCTCGGTATTGACTGCGAGCAGATGCTGGTTCCTGGAGGGAGGATTGAACAACTGATCTTTTATGACCCTGTGGGCATTAAAGTTGAAGTGAATGCGAGCCATTAACCGCCTTATTCTGTAGTGGTCAACTATTTCCGGACAGTAAGTTAAGTTTTTCTTCCGCCTTTGCGGGAGGCACACCATCGTTATGCTGATGTGGACGTTCCCAGTTGTAGTAAGTCATCAGATAGTAGCTGACATCTCGCCTCGCTGCAGCGATTGAAGCGTAGCCGAGAGACGGCACCCACTTGCTTCATAGAACACCTCTATCTCAGGTGGCGACTTTACCATCTAAATTGGTGTCCGGGTTTAGTAGACCACTACAGTCCTGTTGGGCATTTATGGCTGGATGATTCCTCGGTGCTGCTGGATAAGATACTTGCTTCTTGAAAGTGGCTCACTTTATTTTGTGCGAGGCATTCTTCAACAGGGCTATGGATGCAGGCATATGGGCCGATGTGCGATCTATAGGTTGTACAGCCCCAGGCACTGCCTGCAGTTTGGGTTGTAGGGTGTCAAAGGAAGGCGCGCAAGAGACTGGCACTGTTATAATGCTCCCCCGGTAGGAGTATGATCGATAGTTGTTCTGCATCAAAAATTGTTAACTGATTGATTTTGTTGTTATTTTATGGACAGAGTAGAAGAGTTGCAGCCCCTGACTGAACAGGCCTTGGGGCTGGTGGAGAAGGCCGACGATCTGGCCGTATTAGATCAGGTGCGTATTGATTATCTGGGCAAGAAGGGTCTACTGACGGCCCTTCTGAAGGGGCTGGGCAAGCTGTCTGTGGGTGAGCGCCCGGCAGCGGGAGCCAAAATCAACGAAGCTAAACGCCTGGTACAGGAAAAAATTAACCTGCGCCGTACTGTGCTGGAACAAGAGGCAATTGATGCGAAGCTGGCATTGGAGACCATTGATGTTACCTTGCCAGGGCGTGGCGAAGAGCAGGGTCATTGCCATCCAATTACCCGAACCTTACAGCGGGTAGAAGCGTTTTTCATGAGTATCGGTTTCTCCGTTGAAACCGGCCCAGAGATAGAACAGGACTACTATAACTTCGAAGCGCTGAATATTCCGGCGCACCACCCGGCGCGGGCGATGCATGATACCTTCTACATAGATCCGGCAACTGTGCTGAGAACTCACACCTCCTCTGTGCAGATTCGTACCATGGAGAAGAAATCTCCACCACTTCGCATTATCTGTCCGGGACGTGTGTATCGTTGCGACTCAGATGTCACGCACTCCCCGATGTTTCATCAAGTGGAAGGTTTGGTTATTGGAGAAAATATCAGCTTCGCCCACCTGAAAGGCTGTATCGACCAGTTTCTGCGTGCCTTCTTTGAAGCAGAAGTCCCTGTGCGCTTCCGCCCGTCTTACTTCCCCTTTACTGAACCCTCTGCTGAGGCAGATATTCAGTGTACTGCTTGTGGTGGGGAGGGCTGTCGTGTGTGCTCCGGTAGTGGCTGGCTGGAAATACTCGGTTGCGGCATGGTGCATCCAAATGTTTTCGCCGCCTGTGATATCGACAGCGAGCGATACTCTGGTTTTGCTTTTGGTATTGGCATTGAGCGTCTCGCCATGCTGCGTTATGGCGTCAATGATCTGCGCTTATTTTTTGATAATGACCTGCGCTTCTTAAAACAATTCTAACTGAGCACATGAGAGCGAGTGGCGTGGGGCTGCTCGTATTGATATGCGAATCCAAATTACCATTGCTTTTGCTGCAGATTTTGCGCTTTTAGCCAATTGCGTATAAAGCTGTACTGTTGGAATACAGAAATAGAGATGAACTATGAAATTCAGTAACTCCTGGCTGCGGGAATGGGTAAATCCCGAGCTGACTACTCAGGATCTGGCTGATCAAATCACCATGGCTGGTTTGGAAGTGGAAGGCGTTGAAAAAGTTGCGGGCGATTTCTCTGGCGTGGTTATTGGTGAGATTGTTGCCTGTGAGCAGCACCCGGATGCAGACAAGCTGAGAGTGTGTAAAGTGGCGGGCGATCCCAATGGGGAGATGCAGGTGGTGTGCGGTGCTGCAAATGCCCGCATCGGCATCAAGGTACCCTTCGCTCTGGTAGGTGCGAAACTGCCGGGTGGTATTGAGATCAAGAGGGCCAAACTGCGCGGCGTGGAGAGCTTCGGCATGCTCTGTGCGCAGGTGGAACTGGAGCTTGGAGAAGGCAGTGACGGTATTTGGGAGTTGCCGGAAATGGCACCTACCGGTACCGACTTGCGGGAATACCTGCAACTTGACGATGAAACGATAGAGGTAGACCTGACACCCAACCGCTCTGACTGTCTCAGTGTAGCTGGTATTGCTCGCGAAGTTGGGGTGCTAAACCGCAGCGCAGTACAGGGACCGGAAATTCGCCCTGTATCCCAGCAGAATGACGAAAGCCTACCGGTATCCCTGCTGGCTGAGGCCGCCTGCCCGCGCTATGTGGGCCGGGTGATCCGCAATGTTGATATCAAGGCTCAAACTCCAATTTGGATGCAGGAACGCCTGCGCCGCAGCGGCCTGCGGAGTATTGATCCAGTGGTTGATGTCACTAACTATGTCCTGCTGGAGCTTGGCCAACCGATGCACGCCTTTGACCGGGAGAAGCTTTCCGGTGGGATTAAAGTGCGTTTGGCGGAGCCTGATGAAGTACTTACCTTGCTCGATAGCCAGAAGGTCGAATTGCAAGAAGGCACCCTTCTGATCGCAGATGAGGAAAAGCCCCTGGCAATAGCCGGTATTATGGGTGGTCTGGATTCTTCGGTAACCCGAGACACCCAGCACCTCTTTCTTGAGAGTGCCTTCTTTAATCCGGTTGCTATTGCCGGAAAAGCACGCTCATATGGATTACATACGGATTCCTCTCACCGCTTCGAACGCGGTGTTGACTATCGCTTACAGGAAAAGGCTATCGAGCGGGCTACCCGGTTGCTGGTGGATATTGTTGGTGGTGAGCCGGGTCCGGTACATGTGCGCGAGTTGAGTGAAACCATGCCCTCCGAACGCCACATTACCCTGCGGCGAACACGGGTTCAGGATGGCCTGGGTTTTACCCTGACTGATAATGAAATCGTCGATATCCTCACCCGCCTGGGCCTGGAAAAAATCGACGAAAATGAAGAGGGGTGGACTTTTCTCGCCCCGAGCTTTCGATTTGACCTCGCGATTGAGGCAGATTTGCTCGAAGAACTGGCCCGTGTGTATGGCTACAACCGAATTCCCAGCGAAAGTGTTACTGCCGAGTTGGAAATCGCCCCGCGCCCCGAGAGCAAAACTGTTCAGCGTGAATTGGAGCAGATCCTACTGGCTCGTGGCTACTTCGAGGCGATTACCTTCAGTTTTATCGACAGCGACAGTGCCGCATTGTTTGATCCATTAGCAGAGCCGGTTGCGCTGCAAAACCCGATCAGTGCAGAGCTGGCTGTTATGCGTACAACCTTGCTGCCGGGGTTGTGCAAGGTATTGCAGTACAATCTAAATCGCCAGCAGAGTCGTGCGCGTTTGTTTGAGACAGGCTTGCGCTTTGTGCCCGGCCCCCAACTGCGCCAAGAACAAATGTTGGCCGGTTTGACCTATGGGAGCCGTCTCACGGAAAATTGGACGGGAAACAGGGATGCTGTGGACTTCTACGACGTCAAAGCTGATGTTGAGGCTTTGCTGGCCCATACTGGCGCAGCTGAAGAGTTTCACTTTGAGACCGCTAAGCACCCGGCACTACATCCCGGGCAAACCGCCAAGATTATGCGCGGAAATGGCGAAGTGGGGGTAATTGGTGCCCTGCATCCTCAGGTACAAAAGAAGCTAGCGCTTCGAAAGCCCGCCTTTGTGTTCGAGCTCAGTCTTGAAGCCATGGGTAAAGGGCGAGTGCCTCTTTTCAGCCCCTTGTCCAAGTTCCCGGAAGTGCGCCGAGATCTTGCCCTTCTGATCGATGCGGATGTACCCGCCGACAGCTTGGTGAAAACCACTGTAGCAGCGGCTGACGAAACCTTGATCGACCTCAAAATATTTGATGTCTATCAGGGTAAAGGCATTGATTTAAATAGAAAAAGTGTTGCATTGGGCTTGACCTTTCAGCATTCGTCACGCACCCTTAATGACGAAGAAATCAATGCCGCTATAGAGGCGGTAGTCAGAAAACTGGAAGAAATGTATAACGCTAGCTTGCGCTAATGGAGCATGATGCTCTTTGGTGAAAGCTGAATTGCACCCTGAGAGCGTCTGCTATCGGGTTGAAAGCTGCTGAAATTTGGTCTGCTTGCGATCTGAAGTCGACGCCTCTGAATCAATTGGTGGGATCCAATGACAGAGGCACTGACCAAGGCCGGGCTTGCCGAGAGACTGTACGAAGAGCTGGGCTTTAACAAGCGCGAAGCGAAAGAGGTTGTGGAATACTTCTTCGAGGAAATCCGCAATGCGCTGGAAAGTAATGAACAGGTAAAACTCTCGGGCTTTGGCAACTTTGACTTGCGCGACAAAAGTCAGCGCCCCGGCCGTAATCCAAAGACCGGTGAGGAAATCCCCATCTCTGCCCGTAGAGTCGTTACTTTCAAACCGGGCCAAAAGCTCAAGGCGCGAGTAGAAGAATATGCTGGAAGCGAGTGATGGAGCCGAATTGCCAGCGATTCCCGGTAAGCGCTATTTCACTATCGGAGAAGTCAGTGAACTCTGTGCCGTCAAACCCCATGTTCTGCGTTACTGGGAGCAGGAGTTCCCTCACTTGAAACCCGTCAAACGCCGAGGTAATCGCCGTTACTACCAGCACCAAGACGTTATTATGATACGCCAGATTCGTGCGCTTTTGTATGAAGAGGGCTATACCATCGGTGGGGCTCGCCAGCAGATTGAGGTTGGCAGTGAGAAGGCGGAAGTCGCCCAGCTTCAGCAAGTGATGACTGAAGTCATTGCGGAACTGAAAAGCGTTCTGACCCTTCTAAAATAATTGAAAGTAATACTCCAATCCGGGCTTGCAATCCCCTGCCACTCCTGTATGATTTGCGCCTTGCTAGGCCACTATTTCTTTTAAAATCAACTAGTTAGAGAGAAGTATAGCATTGAAAAGTTTCGGAGCGTAGCGCAGCCTGGTAGCGCACCACACTGGGGGTGTGGTGGTCGTCGGTTCAAATCCGGCCGCTCCGACCAATAACTTGTTGTTTTCAATAAATATTCTGAAATCCGCAGGCATTGAATTCAACAATGCACAAAAACCCTGCACAAAAACTCTAAAACTCCCCTCCTAGCACGTCATCACTCAGCCGGATATTCATCTGTGTGAAGGGCAGCGCTTCCTCGTCCTGGTAGTCCAGCGTAGTGCCTTTGCTCTCATGTGCCATGAGATCCTGAATCTCCTCGACCTTGTATCCTGCGACTCGATACAAGGTGGAGGCCAGGCCGCGAACTTCATGGAATGAGGGTGGGGCACCCTCATTCAACCGAGTAAACAGCCCGGTTGCATCGCGAGCTTCGGCAAACAGGTTGCTCAGGCGCCCAGGCATTATCTGGGCCATGTGTACCTTTCCCTGGTTCCAGACTCTCCGCTTTGGCCAATGGCTAACTACAAAGGGGCAGCAACGGTTTTTCAGGCTCAGCTCTCGTGCCCGGTTGATGACCTTGGCTAGTTGAGGATAGTGGGCAAGATTCCAAGCATGGCGCGCTGCTCTGGCAGATCCTTTCTGTGCGGCAGACTTACCAATGACCAGTTGCAGGGTGCGGCCCTTGAGGTTCTTGTCCCAGCGCAGATTGCATATATCCTCCCTGCGCCAGGCGGTCAACAAAGACAGCGCCATGGCAATCTGAAGCCCCTCCAGTTCCATTTCCCCGGCTTGGCGGTAAATGGCCCAGTATTCCTTCTGTGTCAGGGTATTGCGTGTCTTGTGGGGTTTTTGCTTGGGCAGCATGCGAGGGCGATCATCGGCAGTGGTAAACGGGTTGTATTTCAGTTTTGGCAAGAGATTCTGAGACATCAACCAGTTAAACAGCTTTCTAAACTCTGCATGACGAAGTTTCTGTTGGTTGAAAGTAAGCTCATCCCACCAGTTCGATATGTTTACCCAGGTAATCTGGCCAAGGCTGAACTTGTTAAACTGCTCAGCAAATTGGTTAAGGGCATATACCCGATTTTTCCAGCTTTTCTTATCACTAAGCGAAGGGTTCAAACGCTGTTGATAGGCGATATAGAGTGGGATATGGTAGGTCAGCTGCTGACGGCTGGGGCTATGTGTGATGGGAGGTACGATGATGTCCCTGATCGTATTGGCATCAGAGGCTATCTTGTTGGCATCCACCACAGAGGATGCCTGGAAAATTTTATTGGAACCATCGGCGCGTAAATAGCGGTAATAGCCTGGGCGCTTGCGGGGGTCCGGGTAAAGATTATCCACCAGCTCTACCCCATCTACCATGCGGGGTTTTTTGGGCCTGGCCATGCTCTTAGCTCAATAAATCCATTGCGGTGACTTGTTCAGCTTCACTTAGCGGGGATAAGAAATCATTTGCGGCGAAGTGGTTGGCGTCAACGTACGGTTTGCCGTCTATTACTTTACCGCGAACTGCACCATGCTCAATCCATTCGCACCACTGTTTTCGGCTGGGTGCAGACCCCTTGGCAAAAAATTCCTTGTTGGCACGGGTGTGGGTAGTCAGTTCTGTCATGTCGGCTCTCCTATCCTTTGGTTTTCAGCCAAACAAAATCCATGGCCGTCACGAGTGAGTTCTCCTGCCTGCTCCAGGGCATCGAAAATGGGTTTTACGAATCTGTTACCGCCGCGCACGGCGTTGTTGATGCGCCTCAACACGGGGCGGGTACCGAATTCACCGGCGCAAATACGGTCGGCCAGATCAATCTGTTCCTGGCTGAGATCGGCGTTTACAAGCCGTTTACCAACCGTTGACAAGCGTTTAGCTGGCGTTGAGGGCCGTTTACAAACCGTTGACAACTGTTGGGGGTGTGTTGAGGAATCTTGCTCTTCCGTTGACAACCGTTTACCTACTGTTAACAACTGTTTAGCGTCAGATGGCAACCGTTTCGGCTCCGTTGGAGACCATTTACTGACCGTTAACAAACGTGTTAACAGCCGTTTACAAGTTGTTAACGGCCGTTTACAAGCCGTTGACAACGGCTGAGCATCCGTTGACAACCGTTTACAAACCGTTGAGGCAGCGTTAAACGCTAGTAACGCCACCAGCCCTACCACATCTGTGATGATTGCCAGGGCGAGGAATCCGACGTGCTGTAATCGCACGGGGTCTATGTTGAGCGTGCTGGCCAGGCTGTTAAATGCACCATGGGTACTGGCGCCTGGTTTGGCTGTGGCAAGGCTCTTGATGATCTGGCTGCGCTGAGCTTCCAGGGCGCGCAATTGGGCAGTGGTATCAATGGCGCGCTGACGGTAACCGTTGGCGGCATCTGTGGCGATCAGACCATTCAGGCTGTTGATCTGCTCTTTAATGCTGATGAGCTGCTGTTTAAGCGCTTGGTATTCCAGGCTGCCCTGGGTACTGCGCTGCTGCTGTTCTTCGCTGTGTGTGGCGAGAAATCCAACGGTGGCCACAATGCTGATAATCACCAGTAATGGCCAGAGCGCGAGGAGGACATGGCCACTGAGCTGTCCCTGTGCGCGCAACCAAAGTCCGAGCGGTGCGAAAGAGAACTTGCACAGTTCCAGAGCAACGGCGGTAAGGCCGGCCACTATCTGGCTGCCGGTAGTGCTGGGTATAGCGATCCACAGCTGCACAGTAAAGGCGAGGCTGGTGCCGCAGAAAATGAGAGCGGCGATGCCGGTGAGGGATTGCCAGAGTCTCACTGGGTGGACTCCACCCGCTTAAATTCAATGACCCATACCCAGGGGTTGGCATCCCAGCTTCCCTCTCCGTGTATTGACTCCCAAAGAAACCTGAACGTTTCTTTGGACTGGTGCATATTAAATATTTCCTCGGATTCATCGCACGCATAGCCGAAGCCATTCCTCATTTCCCTAGTGACACCTTCACAATAGGCATCCTCTGGGCTGACTTCCCGCAAACGCTCAACTCGGATATTGGTAATTTCAAGATCAATGCGGCTGGCCCAGCGGGGCATGTGGATTGAGGGGCGCCACTTCTCCCCAACCATTGAGCAGTCTTCTCCGCACTCCTCTTCATCAAATGGGTTGTGGTTGTAGTCAGCCCTGTATGTGAGTGCATTGTGATGACTCAGGTGGTGCGTTTCCCGTACCCATAGACGATCTCCTTTATGCCCATATGGGCACATTTCCTCTGTGTCAAACCATCCACCATTTTCATCCTCAAACCCCAATGATTGCTCTTTCCCGTCAATAAATTGGGTGTCTTGAATAAAGATATCTACAGGCTTCTTTTTTGACCCAATAATGCGCCGCGTCTGAGTTTTCCTACCCTCCAGAATCGCGCGAACCATTGGCCCGTTAAATAAGATTGGGCGCTCTTTTACTATTTCGCTCATGTGCTTTTCCTCCGCTGAGCACACTCTTTATTTGGTGTCGTCCTCACACTCCACCAACTTGCCGTTGATGACTTTATAAATTGTTGCGGTGTCGGTCTCTTTATCAAAGATCTGCACCCAATCTACAAAGGGGTCTTTGGCTATTTTCTCTGCCTTTTCCTTTGCTTCCTCCTCGGTTTCGAGTGATTCTCGAAAATCTTTTATCCCGCCCATCATCAAGTTATATGCGCCGCAAAAAAGTGCGTATCTTTGCATTAGATTCTCCGGATTTTAAAAAAAGGGCCCAGTACCTGCGGCCCAAGCAGTGGGGGTACAGCTGACTGAATGCGCCAGGGGCGCGGTGGAAATTCTTTATCTCCTGTTTTTTGCGGCGGCTTCACCGGCCAGGGCAAAGTACGCTGCACCGTCTTCATAGTCGTCTGGTACAAACACCCCGCAGCTTGCACGGGACTGCTTCAGTAGCACCATAAACAGCCATCCCTGTTCTTCGGTAAGGCTGGTACCGTATAGGGCATTGAATGCGGTTATGGTTTTGGCCATGGAGCGCTCGCCATTTCCCGCATCACGTTGTTCAGCACGGTCGCGCATATGCTGAGCGGCTTTTTTCAGGAAGGCGTGGGCGCTGTTGTCTGGTGGTGAAACCGTTTCAGAGTTCATGCGAACTCGCTCTCATTGATTTGCTTTGCAAGGTGATCGAGGGTTGCGAGGTAATCCGTTGCCGCTTCCCGGCTTTTGATGAGGGCGTTTTGTATGGCCTCTGTGCGGTTTGCGCCGTGGCCCTGTGCCAGGCCTGCCCCCAGAGCACTGGAGAGGTTTATGTTCAGGCAGACGTGGTAGTTCAGGCTGCCGTCGAGCCCACGTTGGCAAGTTATCCGCCCAAGGATATTGCCCTGCAGCACAACGTTTTCTTTGCAAAGCACCGGCCTGTTGGGATTTTCCCCTGCGTCGGTGATCGGAATTGATCTAAATTCGATGCGCTTCATGCGGTGTTCCATCCCTGGTTACGTATGCGAATCGTTTTAATGGTTGGCTTGCGCTGGAAACGGGTACGGAGTTGCTCCTGGGTATCGGTGCCAACGCCGCTAATGATTGAGGCGACCAGGGTGAACTGGATCAGGCCGTGTTTAATGGCTTTAGCGACGGCATCGGTACTGTTACGGGCGTGCAATTTAAAGAAGCATTCAGTCAACAGGTTGGCGACATTGGCGATAGAGCAGTGCATAGCGGCGGCGGTTTCAGCATTGCTAAGGCCGCGAGCGCGGTGTGTCAGCGCTTCTGCCTGGCGGGGGGCCAGTTTTCTGTACTCCATTACATGGCTTCCTTTGTAAGGCTATGGGGCAGTGTTTGAGCTGGTGGTGCTCATGGCCACTTCTCATCAACGCTGTAGCTTTTCTTAACCTTCATGCTTCAACATAACTATACTTAATAGATTCACAAAATGAAACTAAAAAGGTATAGTTTTTAATAAAAAGGCGGTGATTTCCTCTGATATTAATGGGCTGCTGGCGTACGCTCCTTGGAAAGGGATCTGAGGAGAGTGTGAGGGTCTTTAGCCGGAGTGCATCTGGGGGTGGCAAAGATCGTTTGAGCTAATTTGATGTCAAATGGAGGTGTCAAATGCTAAGAATCGACAACAAATTCAAATATAAACTCATTCGTTCGTTCGATGAATCACTTTGACCGTTCGTCTGAACTAATTGAGCATGTCAGTAAAATTTGTAGAGTGGGGAGTATATTCTCTACAAAATTTACAGAGTTGATAAGAATTCATTCACTCAAAAACGCTATATAAAGAGGCAATTCTAGTTTAGTGTGATGTACTAAGTTTGACCCACAGGAGGTGTGGTTTATGGAACTGGTATGCCTAACTAAAGACAAGGAAAAGAGCCAAGAGGTATCCCGGCTCCAGAAGATAGCTGATAACGCGGTTCTATCTGTACTCCCATTCCAATGCCGGAAATGTAAAAAGAGAACCCAGTGCCCCGAGGTTTGGGGAAATGTAGATAACTCCTGCTGGCACCACGTATTGAAATAGGGCTAAATCTCGTAAGGTTGCTATATATACTTAGGCTAATAGATAGATTTACGAAGAATATGCTTGTACTCAAAGTCTATGTAATGAAATCAGTTAAAAAGGGATTACTGCTGTCACCGTGAAAGCGTCCTGACGATAAAATTAACAGGCGCAACTTGGTTTTTACTACTGGCAAGAGCGGCACTGTATGCTACAGCTACTGCCTGCGCCTTCTTTCCCGCCGGCATTCCCTGCAATCCTTGGCTTTCAATGGCGCTTTCAACTGCTTCAATACAGCTCTCTAATAGTTCCAGATCAATGCCGTCAGGAGTAATTGATGGCTGGTTTTCTGCCGGCTCCATCGATACATCCAGGCTGTACTCTTTGAGCGTCAACTTCTGTTCTACATCTCGGGCAATACGGTTACCGATAGACTTAGTGGCATTTTTACCGATCAGTTGATAGAGCTGTTGTTCAGAACGACCAAGAGCATCGGCAAACGCCCGCCTGTTCTTATAGTCAGCAGCAAGCCGCCGCATGTTCGCCCGCCTTATCTCATTAATATCCATTGTTACATTGGCCATCTGTGTTTGTGTCAGCTTACCAAACCTTTACCAACCGTTAATGACCCTTAAAAGTTCAGTTTTGTGCCATTTTTTAGATAATCAACTAAACCTTCTTGACCATAACTATACCTTTTAAATATAGTTATTGTATGAATCTCAACCATCACATCCGATCCCTGTCCCTGCAGGAGAGGGAAAAGCTCGCCAAGAAAGTGGATACCTCTGGCGCCTACCTTTCCCGGATTGCTTACGGAAATGGTCGACCCGGCCACAAGCTTGCTCGCAAGTTATCCGTTGAAACAGGCATTCCTTTGGCAGATTGCCGCCCGGACATCTGGGGCGAGGGACCTGAAGCTGCCACCAACAACAGTATGGAGGCAGGGCAAGAACTGGTTAATCAATAGCCAACCATGGTCATTCATACAGGAGAAAACGATGGACAGGCAAAGCATACAGGATGTGGTCGCGGAATTCCTCAAAACGGAGGAGGGGAGGGAAGTGATGGCCGAAAGCCTATCTGGCCACCTGAAGTGCTTCATGGATTCTTAGAAGCTGGATTAGGAAAGATGATGACCTCACCTTTTGGTGCTTTTTGTGGTGCTTCCTCTGCTGGGGAAAGAAAAGCGTTGATGGCTTCAAGGTACCTTTGCACTTGCTTGTCATGCTTGTGCTCATCCACGCGACTCATAGCCAGGCTAATACTCTCGTCGATATTTTCTGGAGTCAGCGTTTCGATTTTGCAGAGTTTGAAGATTAAAGAGGTCAGGGCGACATGAGCAGCCTGAAGTTTTACATTTTCAGAGGGGTTAGTTTTGGGAGGTCAAATTCGACCCTCGTGATGTCTTTCATAGTTCTTCCTTGTTAGCTGTTGGTTTGGGAGCTTTCAGCATACCGGGAATGGCGACACCTGCCCAGTGGTGTGACAGCCGGGAGAGTTCGGCACGAAACAGTGCAGAAGTTATTGGTTAAGGGCATAGAAAATGCAAAAGGCGTCTATATGGAAAAGCCAGTTTCCCCGGTTGACAGGAATCGGAGAACAGTGCCATGCTTATCCCGCTCCCGCAAAATCGGGAGCCGGGATATGCAACCCGTTTTTCGAAGGCGCCGGGAAGACGCCTTTAGCTGTATGCGTCTTTTTTTGTGCGCGAAACCTCCTTGTTATGGTGGGGTATTCGGGGGGCCTTCGGGCCCGCCGTTTCCTTCGAGCGGTATTGCATACCCGTCTACCCCGCCGCCTTATCGAGATATGCAACTCCTTGGTGGCGGATAATCCGCAATCGAAGGAGGCTATCATGCCTAACCACGCCCCAGTTGTGCCCGTTGCTCGGGTAGATCAACTCGTTACCCAATCCCTTGACCTTGCCATTATTAGCCTGGAAGCCGTAGAAAAGCTGCGCACCCTGTTCCGCACCATTGCCTACATCCCCGAGAACAACCCCACCACGCAGGAGCTGGCCGCGTTGGGCGCCCAACTTGCAGGCGAGTGGGCAGATGTTATTGATTCTGATCGTGAGGATTTGGAGCGATTAGAGAAAGTTCAACGCTATCGCGAAGAAACAAAGCCAAGGGTCTAAAAAACCGAACCGGTGGAAGGCCGGCAGAATTTTGATGTAACGGACACTATCAAAAACACCGAAGAGCCGCAGAAGCGGACGGAGGCGATAATGGAAGACTCCGATCTTTTTGTCCTGTATTGCGTGAATGAACGCGCACAACAAACGGGCCTCCCGCCTTGTGAGTTGGCGCGGGCCTTACTCCAAATCCCACCTGAACAAATCAAGGCGGCGGCGGATGCTGACCGTGCCTATCGCAAGTCTTTTGCGTCCAATGGGGGTGAAAAATGATTAAGCGAGGGCCACGCCCAGAATCGCATTACTTGGTGATTACCAATGCAGTTGCCACGGATCGCCGGTTGTCATTTGGTGCAGCTGGTCTCTTGATTCATCTCCTGTCAAAACCGGACAACTGGTCTGTATCTGTAGCTGCATTGTCGAGAGAGGCGCAAGAAGGCAGAGATAAGATTTACAAGTTGCTGAATGAGCTGATCGAATTACGCTATGCCCGTCGCACCTCGGTTCGTGATGATAATGGGAAAATGCTGGGTACGGATTATGAAATCTTTGATGCACCACTTCCTGAA
Source organism: Microbulbifer sp. MI-G (assembly GCF_030440425.1). NCBI lineage: Bacteria > Pseudomonadati > Pseudomonadota > Gammaproteobacteria > Cellvibrionales > Microbulbiferaceae > Microbulbifer > Microbulbifer spongiae. Next base: position 2,361,323 of record NZ_CP098023.1, on the reverse strand, counting down.
AACCCGGATACGGTTTTTCCGGATACGGATTCGCCGTATACGGATTTTCCGACACTACAAAGTAAAGAATATACAAAGAAACCATCTAACAAAGTAACCAGTGTTAATGCTCAAAAGCGTGCACCTGAAAAACCTGGGGCGATTGATTCGGCGTTCGATCGATTCTGGTCAGCAGGGTTACCCAAGGTGGGCAAGCAAAAAGCCCACACGGCCTTCCTGGCCAACCTGAAAAAATCCAAACGGGATGCGGAGTCGTTTGCTGAGTTGCTTGCCGAGGACATCGAACACCGCCTGCTGGCCAACCAATTCGGATTTGACCGGCTCCACCCGACCACCTACCTGAGCCAATGCCGCTGGGAGGACGAGCGACCGGAGATCATCCCGTTTGACCGGATTGTCGAGTCTTACCACCGCAACCTGCCCAACAACGTGCCGGTAACAGCCCTGAGCGACCGACGGCGGGAATTCCTGACCTACCTGTGGACGCAACGCGCAAACCGCGAGTTGGGTTGGTTTGATGAATTCTTCGCCTTCTGCGCCAGTCAGCAGTGGTTGAACGGTTCCCACAAGGCCGACCTGGAATGGTTGACCGACCCGAATCATTACCCGCGCATCACCGAAAACGCAAAGGGAGCGGCGGCATGATGGTCAAGGCCCTGAACAGGGGCGAACAGAACACCTTGATCGCTGCAGAGCAGATGGTGCTTGGTGGACTCCTGATCAACCCCTCCGCCATCGAGGACGTATTCGAGATTGTAGGCCGGGCGGATTTTATAACTGCACCACACCGCACCATTGCCACAGCCATCAAATCCCTGGCAGAGAACTCCCAGCCAGTGGACGCGTTTACTGTGGGTGAGGAGCTGAACCGCACCAAAAAGCTGAGAGCTGCCGGAGGCGTTGCTTACCTGGCTGAACTGTGTGAGCAGACTCCGGGGGCATCGAATGTACGAACCTATGCCCACATTGCCGCTGACCACGCAAACCGTCGCAAGTTCTTGGCCGCACTGGATGAGGCTGGCAAGGCCGTATACGCCGCACCTGTTCGCCCGTTGAAGGAAATTATCAGCGCACACCAAACCAGCCTGTCTGATCTGGAGCGTGCTCGCGATACCGGTACAGGCCCTCAAGATCTGGACGGGGCAGCCAGGGAGGTTCTGCAGGATTGGAACCGCCTGGAGACCGGTGACCAGATCAAGCGGGTACACACGGGCTGGGATTGCATAGATCGCCGCTGGAAGGGATTGCGTGGTGGGGAGCTGGTAGTCCTCGCTGGTACCACTGGAACTGGTAAAACCGTGTTTGCCATGCAGGTGGCTGCGCACAATGCGCTCAATGGCAACCGCGCCCTGGTCTTCTCTCTGGAAATGAGTCGCCGGGAACTTTACCGTCGACTGGTGGGCATGGTTGGACGCATCCCTGTAGGTCTTGCCGACTCTGACAACTCAGATGACCGCAAAGGCTTCTACGCACAGCACAGCCAGGGCCTGACCTATGCGGTAAGCAAACTCAAGGGCATAGACATGGGGGTGGATGACCAGGGTGCGCTGCATATGAATCAGATTGCCAGCCGTGCTCGCCGTGAACACCGCAAGAGCCCGTTGTCATTGATCGTGGTGGATTATCTGCAGCAGGTGCGTGGAGATGGCCTGAGCCGGGAGAGGGAAGTGGCCTGCGTCTCTGCCGGGCTCAAGGCATTGGCCAAGGAGCTGGATATACCGGTGCTGGCACTGTGCCAGTTCAACCGTGAAGCATCCAAGGGTGGCCGACCCAATATATCCCAGCTACGGGATTCCGGCTCTATTGAGCAGGACGCCGACATAGTGACCCTGCTGTACCGGGAGGACAAAGACAATCCCGATTCACTAAACCCCGGACTGGTGGAAGTGATCACCGCAAAGCACCGCCGTGGAGAACCGGGCATCGACAACCTCAAAGCCAAGCTCAACCAGTTCCGCATGGATGTATGGACGGCGGAGGTACACCAGGCTGAGCCGTCTAAGAGATTCCGGCAATTTGTTGGTTAATCGAGATAGGGGAAAAGATGGTCAATGAAATCAGCATTCGCGAGCGCTTGTGGGAGTGGTCCAGGGCCTATCCTGAACGTGCGGGGGACTCAGTGAGCTGGCCCCGTATGGCGGCATTTGGCCGAAGGATGTTATCAGGGCGCAGGGAGAGCCCGGACCCGATAGATTACGACAGGGCAGCCCTCACGGATGCTGCAGTACTAGCTTACCTGAATGTGATTGCCAGGCGCCAGGATAAGGAGAAGGCTGCGCTGGAGAGGATGGTTTTTTGGTTGCGGTATTACTACCGGTGGGAAATGCAGGATGTGGCCAGGAAGATCAAAAGGTCAAAGCCGTGGGTTGAAAAAATGTGTCAAATTGTTGAGGCGACGGTGGAAGCTTTCTTTTTGTCGCAGAATGCCGCATAACTGTATTTAAAAACAGGCTGTATGTATTGACACCATACGTCCATATGGGTTAACTTTGTATAAGCTGTCGCGAAGTATGCGCAGCAGGACCATACCCCCTTTGAAAGCCCCGTCTGGTAAAGCCGGCGGGGCTTTTTTGTATTTATAGCTCAGGGACCTGATTAAGTAGGGCGTTGACCTATGCCAAGCCCATTGTATACTGCAATGCAATTAGTGCCAGTAGGGCAAGTTTTGGATGGGGACATAGTGTTCTTGTAGGGACGGCTAGATTTACTTCCGGCCCAAATAGTCATGACTGACGCTATATAAATTTTAATAAGACAAATAGTGGTGGTTCGTAGTTTATTATGAGATCTCTTGCAATAACGTTCACTTTGCTGTTTACGATACAGTATTCAATTGCGGAAGAGCACTCCGGTGCTACTTTAGATCGAGTTTCTGTATCAGAAACTGGAGTTGCAATACTGTGGGCATCTTCTGGTTGGGGTTCTGCAGCAAATAATGATTGCTCAACTGACACCGGCGTACTTGCTTTTGATACTAACAATGAAGGTGGTAAGTCAATGTTGTCAATTGCTTTAGCTGCTTTTATGGCAGGGAAGACTGTAAGTGTATTTACAAGTGATACTGACTGTATTGCTGTTAGTGGGTTAGCGCCAGTAATTAAGCGTATTGACGTAATAAAATAAAGAAATAAATTTAATAGGGTTGGGAAGGTTTCTTTTTATTGCAGAATGCTTCATAGCTGTATTTCAGTACAAATCGTATTTATCTACAGCCCAGGCATGCAGGTGTTATATTCAGATAGGCTGTCGCGAAGTATGCGCAGCGGGACCATACCCCCCTTTGAAAGCCCCGTCTGGTTAGTCCGGCGGGGCTTTTTTATGGCTGTAGTTTGGGTACGGGCAATTCGTAATACAATTGGAATGAGGTGTTGATTTATGCCAAGGCTGTCGTATACTAAAGTGCGATAAAACTCAGTTCGATTGGAGTGGAGTGGGATTTGAGCTTGATTGCTAAGCCTGCCAGGCTTACTACCAGATGTATGAGCGGGTATTAATTGCTAAAGCAAACTATGAGATATAAGAGCATAATTAGGTCAGTCATCTTACTTGCCCTAGTGGTTATGGCCTATTACGTAGGTGAGAATCGTGGATTTAAGAGAGGAATAGAGATAACGGCAGTTTATTCAATTTCTGGAAACTCAGTAGATCAAGCCAATGCGCTAGCTCTTGTTCTAGGCTTTGCTCGGCTCGGGCAGGATAAAAAAATGTATGAGTGGGGAGATAAATTCATACTCGATAGCATGAAGACATATAGTGAGGTTCAAAGTTCTCTGCCAGAAAGTGTGGTCTCTAATTTGAATGTCGAAGAGCGAGAATTCTTGGATGGTATGATAGATTCTAAGCCAGCTAATGCAACGATATTTTATATTGATACTTACCTGACTAAGCTTAGTTCGGGTGCCAAAAGTAGAGGCAATTGAAAAGTATAGATATAGCGATGGCGCTTTTGCTAAATTGCAGACTTATTTATACTTTGTGTGCTAAGTGGAAATTCCATAATGAAAATTAAATATTTTATTTTCCTTGCTTTTCTTTTTCCTCTCGCCACTGATGCTTGCTCCCCGATTCTTCCTAAAATAATACCACCTGTAACACCTGATGGTGAGTTCACTTACATCTACCCACCTACTAAAGGTGAAGGTTTTGCTCAAAAAATAAAGGAGACAAGGAACCGTGCAGTAGTTGTAGTATACATTGATCACCATTATCAATCTTATCCTTATGGCGCACAAACTGAATTTAAAGTGTTGCATGGTTGGGGGGATCCGCAGCCAAAGATTAATGTTATAATTAGAAAAGAGGATAGCTGTGGAAAAGTTCAGCCGCTAAAAATTAATTCCTGGTATTTGGCTCTCTTTGTTGATCCTAATTACAACCCTATCCTTATCCCCTATGATCAAGTTAAGGATCTTGTCGAATTAAAAGGAAAGTCAACTTATGCTCATACTTCAATTGGTTTGCTGCCAAGATAGATGAGGAAAATAGCTGCGCTGAGTATTTGTTTTTATTCGAATAGAAGGAGTCTGGATAATGCTAGTGATCGTTATATGATTCGTTACCACAACGAAGCTGGATTCAGATTTTATGAAAGATGCTGGTGTAGGCCTTGAAATAATTCGGAATCGATCAAATGAAATACAGGTGAAAATCGATGTAAGTTACAATTTTGCTATTTCTTTTCAAAAGACGTGGTATACCATTAAGTTTTCTGATGAGGAATTTAGAAATTTTCAGAATTGTTTGAGGGATGGCATTGCATCCTGGCATGGTCATTCATCACTCTTGTGGGCTCAAAAAATTTATATAAAAAAACAAAATCATCCAAATAATTACAGAAACGTTCGTATGTATCGTCGCTTTTTTATACTGGGAGTAAGTATAGTTCCTGTGACACTCTCGCAAGAGATTGTCCGAGGAATTTTAGAGGCAAAAGTATAACTAGTTTCTGTAGTTGATGTCCCTCTTTGTACATTTTTGCATGAGCGTTTTGCGTCCATTTTTGCGAAAACAAGGTATTATTGATTTTTTCAATAGTATTGCTGGCTAATTGTTATTAACAATTCAGATATCGAACCTTTAGAATTCAACCTTAGCTTGCCCCGTGCGGGCTTTTTTGTATCTGGTAATCCCATGTTTGAAAACGCCTACTTCTCGAAAGCGGAGCTGTCCTGCCGTTGTTGCGGGAAACTCCACTTCTCGGATGACACGTTGGGCCGATTGATCAGGGTGAGGGAGCGCTTCAACAAGCCGATGGTGATCACCTCTGGTTACCGCTGCCGGGCCCACTGCACCAGTATCGGCTCCACCATGACACACACTACCGGGCAGGCTGTGGATGTGCCAGTTTCTGGTGGGCGAGCCTATGAGCTGCTGGGGATAGCGATAGAGGAAGGCTTTACCGGCATTGGCGTAAAGCAGCATGGTCCACACAAGGGCAGATTCCTGCACTTGGATGACCTTGAAGCTATTCCGGGCAAGCGTGACGGGCCCACAATCTGGAGCTACCCAAGGTAGGGCGTATAAAGGGAGTGGCGCAGAATTGATTTCGAGACAGTAATCAGGATAATGGTGGTTACAGTGATCGCTATATAATCCTTGTGATTTATGATGTTGAGGAAATGGATAATGTTGAAAAAGATAATATTTTTTCTATTGACTTGGGCTTTAATTGGATGTACTGCTACAGGTCCTGTTTTTTCTCCTGAGCTTCCTTCGAAAGGAAAAGCATTAATCTATGTTTATACTGATCAAGAAAGCTCCATAAGGCAAGCAAAAATACCACCTTCAATAAAAATAAATAGCTTAGAAATTGGATCTCTGAAATTTAAAGGCCATTTTTCTATTAGTGTTGTACCGGGTGAATATGTGGTGACAGCACAGATATTTGGTGGTGGCAACCTAGCTGAAATGCCTATAACAATTGAAGAGGGTGAAACTAAATATTTGCTATATAGTGAGCGGCTTACAGGTGGTGGTTTGAGGGTGGGCCACAATAATATAATGTACTCTCAATCAATTCTAGTTGATGTTGGGCCTGATATAGCCATGCCCATTCTAAGTGAGACTAAATTAATTGGCCGGGTTGAAAAATAAATTTAGCATGATATTAGTCGATTCCTGCATCTGGATGATCTTGAGCCTATACCGGGTGAGCGTACACGGCCTACTGTCTGGAGTTATTGAGGGGGAGCGTGTATGAAGGGAGTGGCGCAGAATTGATTTCGAGGCAGTAATCAGGATAATAGTGGCCATGGTGATCAGTATATAAATGTTAGTTTAGTAAGGGGAAGTAGTGAAGTTTTTCATGGTTCTGATTTGTATCATCTTAACTGCTTGTAATGAAGGTTTGGTTAAACCATCAAGCATCCCGATAAATTTGAATACGATTGAAATTAAATCCTACGATGTCATCAATACCTCTGGCACCTACAAAATTGAGCTTAGTTACAACATAGACAAATATGACGTTGAAAAGAATTGGTATGTATGTGGGGTTAAGCAACTATTTAATGGCGCCCCTATTTTTGGAACGCAATTCTCAAGGTGCCAAATAAAGGAAGCGACAGGAGAAACTCACATAATATGGAAGCCGAAAAAAAAACATGAAGAACTTGCAATCGTATGGGTCAAAAGTGCAGAAGATAAAAGTGCTAAGTCTCCAGAGAAAAAAATAATCGATGTGCTTCCACCCTATGAACTTGTAGTTGAATTGTTTCAATCTTCAAACAGTGAAAAATGTAATATAACAGAAGCTAGACCGTTTGGGCGCTGTCCATATAGACAACTAGCTGAATCGAATATTGGCCTCATTGGTTCGTAAGCCAGCAAAAAGGAGCAATAGTCGCCGAAAACGGCACACTTGTGCTGGACATTAGTTCCAAATCAAGAGATTGAGTATGAAAATGAAATTAAGAAAAATTCTAAGTGTTTTGCCCTTTGCTGCGGAAGAGACAGCAGTTGCATCAAGCGCATCGACTGAAGTGGATTCAGAAGAGTTTTGGCAGAAAGTTTACGATGAAAGAACTGCTTACTATGAAAAGCATATCGGTACATTTCCGGACGATATTTTGAAAATGGGGAATATGACAGGGGTTTGGCCTGGAGGCGGCCTATTTGTAATGCCTGCCGACAAACTCGGTAAAGGATTATGGGCTTATACAACTTTCGGAATGAGCAACCCAGATATGCCTGCGTCTACCGTAATGGAAGACTACAAGATAGAGGTGGATGATCAAGGTCAGACTAGTAAATACTCGGGATCATTGCAAAATAAAAAACAAGCACAAAGTCCAGATGGAGCAGCTGGCTATGGATATGAAATGATTATCATAGCTAAAGAAAATGCCGAGTGGCCGCTTTGGTTTATGCAATGGACAGTTAATGCCGAAATTTTGAATGATGCAGGTATTCTCGAACGAGTCGAGGAATATAACGGCTTAACTGTACAGGATATTCAAGTTGGCGAGTCTGAATCTATAAATGTATTAATTGCCAAAGCGAATAAACCACTTCCAGCAGGTTTATCTCTTCCAAATGGTAAAATGGATATACTTATTGCCACTGTTATTACTGATGCTGAAATGCAGTGGTCAATGGAAAACGGGAGAGATGTACTACTTACAAAATTATCAGAGTCCGGTGCTGGCCAAATAAGCGATCGAAACCGTAAGTCTGTCGTAAAATGAGCTGATCGGGTAAAGGCGGGTTTCTAGTCCGCCCTCCCTACGGCACCGTACATGCGGGTCCGGATACGGCGGTTCATTAGACCTTTTGCGTTCTTAGAGGTACAAATCAGCTACCTTGCGATTGTTGTCTCTACCAGACACCCAACCACTCAAACCGGCCACTGAGCCGGTTTTTTACCCTGAAGAGAGTGATCATATTTTGTACGATTACATCAAATCTATGTAACTAGCTGTTTTTAATGCGGGTTGTGGAGAGTTGTCGCAGAATTGATTTCGAGACAGTAATCAGGATAATAGTGGTCATGGTGATCAATTTATAAATGTTAGAAATACTATGAACCAAGCACTCATACTTCTAAGCTTTATGCTTTTCAGCTCAAATTTGTTCGGAGAATCAATATTTGTTTTGGGTGAGCCGTATTACAGGGGTGCTACTGAATACGTTGAAAAAGACGAATGTCTTGATGCTGGTGAATGCATCGAATTCGAATGGTTTAGGGAGTACAAAATAAAAAACGTTAAAGTTTTGTCGGGCAATATCAGATTAAACAAAATAGCATTTGTTATGGCGACTCACACTCCTAGATATACAAACGGCGATAGGCACCAAAAGTGGTACTTGGAGCTTGTCCCTATTACTCATCATGACGTGGGATATAAGGCTATAGATTGGTACCCTGTATCAGAGATAGTATGCACACAAAGTCCGTTGTCGAACAGTGCGCGCACTCTTAAACCGTGGTACACATCGCGAGATGATGAGCCATGCTACGATCTAGTTGATCTCATCGAGAGTGATAAAATTTCTAACAAGTCAATCCGGCCGACCACTGACGCGGCTGATTGAAGCGTAAGAGTTACCAATAGGATCGAGAGTACTTAATGTTCAAACAAATATGGAAAGGTTGGACTACGAGTGTTTCAGTTATCTTTACACCACTATTTCTAATTGTTGCCTTAGTTCAACCTGACGCTCCTGAAAATATGCTCTTGGCTGTACCATTAGTTCCGGTTATGGCTGCGGGGCAAGGTGTTTTTATTGGGGCAATGGTTTGTCTCGGTCTCAAAATATTGTCGTTTAAAAAATAATATGAATATCTCCAACTCTAACAAGGCGTGGAATGATCGTCTGCCGCTGGGACTCACTACTACGTGGCTTGCCCTAAACTAAGGCGTTAACTGTCGAGTGTACCAATGAGAAAGTTTGTCACAATTACATTGTTCGCAATAATGGCTGTGTCAAATGCGCTAGCCACAGGATTGCAACAGTTTGATTTAGCGGTTCCGGGTACATATGTAAGGGAAGAGTACAAAGAGGATTTAAAGAATTGGCGCCTGTCACTTTTAAGGGGTGTAGGCTACGATGCAAAGAAAATTAGTGAGGCTATTTTCCTCAAAACTGATATTCCTCTAAAAGTAAACGGTCATGAGTCAATAGGTCAGGTTTATCAAAACAAAGACATAAAGCATCAATTTTATATACTTGCGTCTGATATGTAAACCTCCCTTAAACTAGGGGCATCCACATTTAGAGTTCTCCGGCGTAAACTACGCTCACACGGAGAGCTAATAATGAAAAAATCGCGCTACACGGAAACGCAGATAGTAAAGATCCTGAAGGAAGTAGAAGGCGGCAGACTGGTCAAAGAAGTCTGTCGGGAGTACGGGATATCCGACGCTACCTACTACAACTGGAAATCCAAATACGGCGGTATGGAGGCGTCCGATATCAAACGGCTCAAGGAACTGGAGGAAGAGAATCGTCGTTTGAAGGCGATGTTCGCTGACCTCAGTCTGGAACATAAGATCCTCAAAGATATCGTTGAAAAAAGCTGTAAAGCCAGCGATTAGGCGAGAGCTGGTCGACTATGCCCGACAAGAGCATAGTGCCAGCCTTCGCATGGCCTGTCGCGCAGTTGGCATAAGCGATTCAGTGTATCGGTATCGGCCCATTCCCAACCGGAATGATGAGGTGATCGCCAAGCTCCAAGAGGCAGTGGAACGCTACCCAGCTTACGGGTTCGACAAGTTGTTCAAAATTCTGCGTCGCTGGGGGCATGCCTGGAATCACAAAAGAGTTCACCGCCTGTACTGCGAGTTAAACCTGAATAAGCGTCGTAGAGGCAAGAAACGGCTACCCAGCCGCAACCCGGAGCCGTTGTCGGTTCCAGCTGAGGTGAACCACTGCTGGTCGATGGACTTTATGAGCGATAGCTTGTTCTGTGGTCGCCGCTTCCGGACCTTCAATCTGGTAGATGACTTCAATCGGGAAGCACTGGCCATCGAGATCGACCTGAACCTGCCGGCACCACGGGTGATCAGGGTGCTTGAGCGGGCCGTGGCCTGGCAGGGCTATCCCAACAAGCTGCGAATGGATAATGGCCCGGAGTTCATCTCCACCGCACTGGCTGAGTGGGCGGAGGAGCACAGCATCGAATTGGAATTTATTAAACCAGGCAAGCCGACACAGAACTCGTACGTTGAACGGTTCAACCGCACCTATCGTGACGAGATCTTAAACATGTATGTGTTCCGCACGCTGAACGAGGTGCGGGAACTGACCGAAAACTGGATCAGGGAATACAACGAAGAGCGGCCACATGACTCACTGGGAGATCTCACTCCCTGGGAGTATCTGGCCAAACATGAAGGGCTAGAAAACTCTAATTTAGGGTGTCACTAATTAGGGGAGGTTTACAATACAATCATTGACTTTGAGGCTCAGCAGGTTGGCACAATGGGCGTTTCCGGCATAACTAATCATCCAACGCCTAGCGGGCGCATGATCATAATTATAGCTCCGGGTAAAAACATAAATTTGTTGGGCGTAACCTTAGACTTCACAATTAAAGTTCAGGTTAAGCCTCCAGTATTTACAGGCAACAGCGTAACCTATGAGTGGCACGCATGGTAAAAACAGTTAACAAATAAGGATATGTTGCGCTTGCTGCAACATTTACACCTAAATAAAAAACCGGCCACTGAGCCGGTTTTTTTACGCCTGGAAAAAGTTACTGCCCCAGGCCACAATCTGGAGCTACTGAGGGAAGGATGTATTGAGGTGCTCACAGATCAGACTGGAGATACCCAGGAAGACAAAGTGAACCTACAGCCCACCCGCATCCCAAAACTACTGAGGCTGGCCAAAGGCCGTGATTGCGTCCACTGTGGCAATAACGAGGGCACTACTGTGGCGGCCCACTACCAAGGCCCACGGAGCCACAGCTACGGCAAGGGCAGGGGGATCAAGCCCCACGATGCCATGGCTGCACACCTTTGTTATCGCTGCCACGCTGAGGCGGATAGCAGTGGTCTGGGTAGCTGTCCCGAGAACCACAGTAGACGCTTTCTGTTGCTGATCATCACTACTCAAATGAATTTGTTTATAGAGGGGCGTATCACCGCACAAGACTATGCCCAGGCCTTCCTGCTGAAGCTGTGCCGCAATACGGGAGAACTCATGGAGTGTGGAGAGCCTGAGCTTCACGACATCGCCTGCCGTCTGGCCGAGTGCTGGGACTCAGGTGAGATCGCTATCGTCTCCCAGGGGGCCATGGTGAGCAGCTTTGTGGGAGTGGGCTCATGACCTGCAAAGCCAACGAGTAAGGCAGCTATCGTGCCCTTCAGCGCGGGACACACCAATTTTATCAATTGAGCAAGGATTTTGTCATTTGACGAAAATGTCCAAGTAGTTATAGTTGGCGGCTATGTAATCTTAGGTCAGTAATACCGCTATTCGAAAATACTAGATGATATTTGAGATAGTAATTGAAGGGATACTGGCCATGGTGATCAGTATATAAATGTTATGCTTCAAATCATGATTGAAGAAGAACTTAAGATAGCATTGCTTGAAGCCGCTAGTTACTTTAGGTCCCGCGGCATCCCCGATTGGGAACTTGAGGCTCAAGGGGCAGCAAATAAAATAAAGAATGATGACTTTAGTTTCGTTGAAGATCTTTGGATTAGATATGCACCAACTTGTGATATTGATGATTTGTTGATCACAGAATATGCAGCTGAAGATGAAGAAAGGGTAAATAAGCTGAACACACAGTTAGCAGAGATCGCAAATAAAGTGTTTGCGTTACTAGAAAGAGTCAATTGTGAAAAACATAACAATCAGCAGCACGATCGTCCACAAAATTCGCGGGCTGGACGACCTACGCTTCGCTTCGGTCACCCGTGTGCTGGGCGTTAGCCGAATCAACCAAACACCGGAGTTTGCAGTGAGATATAGGGATATTGCGAAAACATATTTAAAAAGTGCTGAGAAAGAACTTTCTACGGGTGATGATTCAAGATTAAAATTTGCTGCACTTGAACTACGAATGACTCTTGAAGCATTAACTTATGAGCGTGCTCAACTTTACAAGAAAGAATTAACTGAAAAACAGATCAAGATCTGGCAACCTCGAAAGCTACTCACCACACTTATTGATATAGATCCATTTGTGGATTCAAGCCCAACAATTAGCTTTGGCATTGAAGGGGAAGATGGCTCCCCCCCAGAAGAAATGAAGTTACTTGGGAAGGAAACTGTAATAAGCCTTAAAGATATAAAAAACTACTACGACAGGCTGAGTTCTTATTTGCATACTCCTACAATAGAACAGGGCATGCTCAAAGAGAATAGCTCTCCCCAAAGAATAAGATATAGGTGTGAAGAAATAGTTTCAATAATGAAAGATGTAGTTTCTTCTCCAATTTTCAATGTAGACCTACGGGACAAAGCATCTCTTAATTGTTATGAGTGTGGAAGTGAAATCGTACGTACTATTCCTCCATCATCCAATGAACTACAAGTAAAGTGTCTTCAAGAAAATTGTCTTGCTTCCTATATAGTTAAAAAATTACCTGACAGGCAGGCTCATTGGGAGCCCATGTATGATGAACTACCTTGTTCCAACCCCAACTGTGATGAAAAACAACTCACATGGAAAAGAGAATTTGCACTTGGGGTAAATTGGAACTGCAAAAAATGCCGAGGTCACAATAGAGTGTCCTTGGGTATAACATTCGAGCCAGTGAGTTCTGAGTCATAATTCGGCTAACAAGTAATTCCAGGTGACGCTTACGGCACACTTGATATAGACATGTGTGCCAGGCATGGCACTTAACTAGCACGGCATAAATCCTCGCACCAAGTACCCAACCGGCCACTGAGCCGGTTTTTTAATGCCTGGAGACAGCTACTTCCCCAGGCCGCAATCTGGAGCTACTGAGGGAATGGCATATGGAGGGGCTAAAAGTCCAGACTGGAGATACCCACAGAGACAAAGTGAACCTGCAACCCACCCGCATCCCCAAGCTTCTGAGGCTGGCCAAAGGCCGCGATTGTGTCCGCTGTGGTAATAACGAGGGCAGTACAGTGGCCGCCCACTACCAAGGCCAGCGCAGCCACAGCTATGGCAAGGGCCGGGGGATCAAGCCCCACGATGCCATGGCTGCACACCTTTGTTATCGCTGCCACGCTGAGGCGGATAGCAGTGGTCTGGGTAGCTGTCCCGAGGCCCACAGCAGACGCTTCCTGTTGCTGATCATCACTACTCAAATGAATTTGTTTATAGAGGGGCGTATCAATCTTTGTTTCTGTACTGTATTTGCAGATAATCGGCAGTGAAAAAACTATCGAGCATTTCTCCAGCCCAGAATTTGCGACAGAACTGGGTTTTGCAGAAGCAGAGAATGACTATAGAGATGGCCGGCTAGTTTTTAAGACATTCCATAAAGATGGCGATATTGCACTGTATGGGTATGAGAAAGAGCAGGCTTACGACCTTTTGCGCTCAGTCGAAAATGAGGGTGTTAAAATATTGTTTAGCACAGAAGAACTGGGTTGTGAGTATTGGTTGGAGGTGTTTGTAGTGGTCTACTAAACCCGGACACCATTTTAGGTGGTAAAGTCGCCACCTGAGTTAGAGGTGTTCAATGAGTAGACAACGTCGTTCCTTCTCCCTGGAGTTCAAACTGGATGCTGCCCGCCTGGTCGTAGATCAAGCTTATTCAGTACCTGAGGCCGCCCGTTCATTGGATGTGGGTACCACCGCCATCCGCCGATGGGTGAAACAGCTTGAAGCTGAACGTAGCGGGAAGACACCTGCGAGCAAAGCATTTACCTCCGATCAACAAAAGATCCAAGCGCTTGAGGCCCGGATCAATCGCCTGGAACGGGAGAAAGAGATACTAAAAAAGGCTACCGCTCTCTTGATGTCCGACGAGATGAATCGTACGCGCTGATAGACCGATTAAGTGAGCAAGAGTCCGTCGAAGTGGTCTGCAAAGCGTTTGATGTACCTCGATCATGCTACTACGAGTACAAGAGCAGAAAAAATAGCATTGATGTATCGAGGGTTCAGCTTTGTGCCAGGGTCAATGAAGTCTTCAAGCGTAGCCGCAGTGCCGCTGGTAGCCGAACAATTGTGGGGATATTCAACAATCAGGGCATCACAATCGGGCGCTTCAAAGTGCGCAGGCTGATGCGCGAAGCTGGTCTGATCTGCAAGCAGCCGGGCTCTCACAATTACAAAAAGGCAACGGTTGAACGGCCAGATATACCGAATGAGCTTGATCGAGAGTTCAATGTGGAAATGCCAAATCAAGTCTGGTGTGGCGATATCACCTACATCTGGGCTGGCTCTCGCTGGTGCTACCTGGCTACGGTGATAGATCTGTACGCCCGCCGTACCGTCGGTTGGGCGATTTCAGAGCAGCCGGATGCGGCTCTCACGGTGAAAGCTCTGGAAATGGCCTGGGAGCAGCGAGATAAGCCAAATGGTGTCATGTTCCACTCGGATCAAGGTAGCCAGTATGGGAGCCGTCTTTTCAGGCAGCGGCTATGGCGCTGCCGGATGAGACAGAGTATGAGTCGTCGTGGAAATTGCTGGGACAATGCTCCGATGGAAAGACTGTTCCGCAGCCTGAAAAGCGAATGGGTACCGTTTCTTGGCTACGCCTCCATCGCAGAGGCAAGCCGGGACATCAGTCACTATCTGATGACCTACTACAATTGGGAACGTCCCCATCAGCACAACGATGGTATACCACCCGCAAAGGCGGAAGAAAAACTTAACTTACTGTCCGGAAATAGTTGACCACTACAGTTCGATCCATCAACGTGCGGTAGAACAAAGTATTTTGCGGTGGCGTACAACAAACGAGCGCTTAAGCTGGCACGGTAAGTATGCTTAATAAGGGGTTCCAGCCGACGCCCAAAGCTACGCACTTTTTTGTGCAAGGTCGCTGCGCTCCCATTTTTGCACAAACGACGCTCCACTTTGGACGCGTCTGAACCTGGCGTTAAGTGTCTTATGGAAATCACCCAATCTATCGAAACAATGCTAGAAGAGATTAGAAACTACAGTGGAAACTTCGGTGATCCTATAGTTGATTGCATAGACTTCAATCCAATCGAAGTTTTAGCATCTGGAGACACAAGCTATACCATAGGTGCAGGAATCGCCCTTTTGGTTAAGTTTGCAAGCCACATAGATAATGCAACATATCAAGACGCTTTGTCAGGTGGGTCAGCTAAAGCAATACAACAGGCCATCAACAATAATTATTGTGTTCAACAACCAGTGCTATTTAATGCGCTTACTTCAGCATTGGTATCTGGGAAAACTTTTAACCAAGCACTAAATAAGGTGTATTCTGAGTATGTGCAGTAAAACACTTAACCCGCGGTTGTAGTCGCCGCGAAATACGCGGCTGGGACGGCTTACGCTATGCTCCAGCCGCCCCTAAACCGAACGTTAGCCATCAAAAGAGATAGAAAGTAATGGCAGGGATTTTTAGTTTTATATGTTCATCTTGTAACGAAATACATGAAGGATCACCGAGCAGCGATCCCGCGCCCGTTGCCTGAAAATCAGCCTGCGCACCTATCAAACCCAGTTACACCGTGCCCGGATCTTTCTTGCTGGCTTACTGTTTGGACCGCAGATACTCAGGGAGACGTAATGAACCTGCGACCCATTCGTATCCCGAAACTGTTGGCGCTGGTCAAAGGCGGCGCCATGGTGAGCAGCTATAAGGGGGTGAGGTCATGACTCGCAAGACCAATGAACAGGGGCAGTTTTACTGCCGTGGATGCAACCAGTGGCAGGCCCCGGAGGCTTTCCCTCTTAATACCAGCCGGTTCAGCCGCTGTGGCCGTGCCAGCCGTTGCAAGCGCTGCCGTGCTGCCTACCAACAAACTTACCGCATCCGCCAGGGCCGCGATTCACATATTCGTACGCTTATCCAGCGTAGGTCACACCAGTTCTTTTAATTGGAGTAGGTCATGCCATTTGACGTAAATAGCCAATTGGCTATAGTCGGCGGCTATGTAAACTTAGGCTAGTGATTTTAACATTTGACGAAATTGAATTAATCACTGTTTGTTAAGGTATTTTATCAAAAAAGAGTTTGCCATGAGCTTTCAGAATTGCTTCTGAGATAGCGATTAAGATGATGATGTCTACAGTGGTTACTATATGAAATTTATCGGACAAGGAGCACTTTATGTTGAGAATTAAAGAATTTTCGACTTTGATTCAAAAGGCCCTCCCCAAGGGCTTTGTTTTTGAAAACCCTGGCGGTGGCAAAACAACCGTTCTCGGCCACAGTTTAGAGAAGGTTTCCTATCGGCGTGGTAGTTCGACCATCTATCTGTCATACACTGATATGTTCGACGTCTATTCCCACTTTCGCGGAATGGAGGTTTCTTCACCAGATCTGAAGCTGTTTCGTCCAGCTGTATTCGACCCCGATGCGCGTCCTGCGGGTCACTCATGCAATTGTACATTTTTGTTCAAAGCACTAAATCTTATAGGTTTAGCTGGGCAAATCTACGGAGGTGGTGTTCGCGGTAACCCCTTTAAGGTAAAATTTAACTAGCATGCCCTATGACAAAGACTTTAGGTTCTTCCTTACCCTACCCTAATAGATCTCCACCAAGCCAGACAACTTGCCGATCGATTACTATTTAAGCCGACGTTAGCAATGGATATTCGTGGTTATGAGCAAAATTAAAAATACTACAACCGAGGAAATTACCTCTTTTCAGTACAAAAGGCACTTTCAAGGGAAGGAGGAGAAGGCTCTTGAGCGTGCATACGATATCCGCAAGTTTGAGATTGACCTTTATTGGAAGCGGGCTGCCTATTTCTGGGCCTTTATTGGCGCCACTTTCGCTGGGTTTCTGGCTATACAGGCATCAGGAGCACAAAACAAGCAGGATTTGTCTGTAATACTATCCTGCTTGGGCGTGGTCTTTTCTTTTGCATGGCTCTGTGTAAATAAAGGCAGTAAATTCTGGCAAGAGAACTGGGAAAAGCATGTAGATATTTTGGAAGACAAAGTTACTGGGCCACTTTATAAAGTAGTTATGCATAGAAATGTAGAAAACTACGATGGCCTAGAAAGAGTTCAGGAATGGATGACTGGTCCTAGTGCTTTGTCAGCATCAAAAATTAATCAACTCATAAGCCTTTATATGTTTATTTTATGGGTTATGTTACTTTTTTATTCTTCTGAAGCTTTTAGATTTTCACAAAATTTGAACTTTCACTACTGTATATTAATAGGTTTGACGACAGTCTTCTGCGGATTTTTCATGCTAAAGCTTGGAAGAACATATCGTGGGGGATATTGGCACATTGCAGAGCTCCGTAGGTCTCGAATAAAGCCAACAATAGAAAATGACATAAAAAAACAAGGCTGATTAGAAGCATTATGTATTAAGTTGGGATCTCTCCCTATCTCGATTATAGGATTGAGATACAAGGCTAAAAATATATGGATGATTACGAATGACTGATAAAACCGAATTGTCGATTAAGGGTGAAAGCATACAAAGTCTTTATGGTTCATACATTAAAGAAACATTTTTTGTGAATCGAAGGTACCAAAGAAAGCTGGTATGGACGGTCGAAGAAAAAAGATCATTTGTTGATTCGATAATTAACGGATATCCTGTCCCTTTAATTTTGTTGGCGGAAGTTACTACGGAAAAAGGGCGCAAGTTAGAAATAATTGATGGCATGCAAAGAATGAATGCTTTGATGTCTTTTATTGATCAAGAATTTGATATTGATGGATCATATTTCAACCTGGATACAATGGCTGATACAAAGTTTTTAAAGGATGCTGGAAGAATTGCACAAAAGGGTACGTCTCTAGATAGAGAGACTTGTGCTGAAATCGCGAGATATCAAATTCCACTGTCGGTATTTCAGGAGTCGGGTGATAGTCATATCGACGAGGTGTTTAGAAGATTGAACTCTGGTGGGCGGCACCTTTCCAAGCAGGAGCTACGACAAGCCGGAGCTATAAGTAAGTTTGCTTCAATTGTTAGAAAGCTAGCGAGTAATGTACGAGGAGATTCAAGTGCTTCAGATATTCTCGATCTTAATTCAATGAAAAATATTAGGGCCTGTTCACACTAAATCCTGTATAATCCCTTCATGGAAATTACAGCGCAACAATACAAAATTATCGAAGATTTTCTGCCCCTCCAGCGCGGCAACGTGAAAATATCCAACTTACAAGTGCTGAACGCCATTCTTTACATAGCCGAGCATGGTTGTAAATGGCGAGGTCTGCCGATGAAATTCGGCCGTTGGCACAGCGTCTACATGCGGGCGAATCGTTGGGCCAAACAAGGTGTACTGGATAGGGTCTTTCTGGCCCTCCAGGAAAATAATGTGATCAATATCCAGGTCGATCATATCTCTCTTGATTCTACAGCTGTTAAAGTTCATCCAGACGGCACTGGCGCGTTAAAAAAACGGTCCTCAATCTATCGGCAAATCACGAGCAGGATGGACCACCAAGATTCATATGGTTGCAGCCGGCCACAACCGCGCCGTAGTATTTTCGCTGTCACCGGGACAGGCTGGAGACGCTCCGGAGGGCCGAAAGCTGCTGAAAAGCCTTGAGAACTGCGGTTGGGATGGTGCCAAAGTGATCATGGACAAGGCCTACGAGGGTAATGAAACCCGGCAGTTGGTATTCGATCTGGGCATGGAACCTGTCGTGCCACCGAAGAGAAACCGATTGAGCACCTGGAAATACGACGTAGAGGCGTACAAAAAGCGAAATGAAGTGGAGAGGCTGTTTCGACGCCTGAAGGGCTTCAGAAGAATTTTCTCTCGTTTTGATAAACTGGATGTTGTTTTCACGTTTTTATTCACTTTGCGCTTATTGTCGATACTTTAATTAGTGTGAACAGGCCCTAGTATAACTAATCGAAATCTAGAGTATGGAATATCTGTTGAAGATATATTCTGGGTGAAAAATAATATCATCACTAAAGAAGCGCTTCGACAGTCTCAGGATGAGGAAGTTATAGCAGATATAGTTGCTTGGGTATCAATGGATAGAGGGCTTCGCTCTAGTCCAAAAGGGAGACCCCGGCTTTGCCGGGGAGGCACGCATAGTTTGACAGATCCGGAAGTCCCATAGTAACTCCAATGTGTGAGCCGCCAAGCAACACACAAAGGAGTCACCATGAGACAAGTGGACAGTTTAAGTCACACGAAATGGGAGTGTAAGTACCACATAGTTTTTATCCCAAAGTATCGTAGAAAGGTGCTGTTTGGACGGGTGCGCAGAGAGTTGCCCACGGTATTTCACCAGTTGGCCCGGCAAAAGGAGAGCCTGATTGAGGAGGGGCACGTAATGCCGGATCATGTCCATATGATGATATCGATTCCGCCCAAATATGCTGTCTCCCAGGTGGTGGGGTATATCAAAGGTAAAAGTGCTATTTACATTGCGAGGACCTACTCTGGCCAGCGTAGAAATTATGTAGGGCAACACTTCTGGGCGAGAGGTTACTTTGCGTCCACCGTTGGTCGTGATGAGAATGTGATCAGGGAGTATATTCGTCATCAGGAGAAGGAAGATCGGCGAGTAGAGCAACTGAACTTGGTATGAAGATATAGGCAGCCCCCTTTGGGGGCTCAAGGAACGTTAGTTCCGTACAGACCGCTTTGAGCGGTTCACGCTTAAAGCCACCGGCTTTGCCGGTGGATATTTACTTCTGAAATATTGAATCAGCTTTATGGGTTTAATGTTGGTGGGAGTGAAGAATCATCTATGGCTAGTAGTTTAGAATTGCAAATACAAAAATTAAATGAAGACACTCTTATCTCAAATATACAATTAGTTTTTGATGAGATAATTAAAGTTGTTGAGTATTCTGGTAAGACCTTTAACTCGCTTCTCTTTGAAAGCCGGCAAGCAAAAATAGCACGATATTTCCAAATAGTTTTTTATGCGTTTTATAAGCTTTTGATAACGGAAGACAAAGAAATTGTTAATAAGGCACAATTGGTTTCGCTGCTTAATCGTGCTGGTGATAAAACAATTAACTTAGCAGCGGGAGGTGGTAATTGGTCAGCTAAAGAAAAGCAGATGCAATCCGATGCGCTTTATGGTGTAATCCATAGTTGTTTCGAAGAGTCTAGCAGAAAGGACCCAGCAAGAAATCATTGGGTGACGCGATTTGAAAATATTTTAATGCAGTCCTCTACCGAGCAAGCTTTGTATGATTTCAAGATAGGATTGCATCCTCTTATCGAAGGTAAAAAGGTATTTTCAAATGTAACTTTTTCAAAAATCGTAAAAACGTTGACTTCAATGGCTAATACCTTTTGTGGAGCTATAGGGTATTGTTTAATTGGGGTGGCAGACGACAAAAGATCTGCGGACAGATTTTGTAAAATCTACGGCGAAAAATATATACAATATTCTTCCTTTTATATAACAGGAGTTAATTCAGAAGCTGGTAATTCTCACGGTGATCTAGATTCATATTTCACGGAATTGGTTCAATTGATCCAAAAAGAGCCAATAAGTGATCGAAACAAGGATAACCTTTCAAGAAATATTACAAACGTTAAATACTTCGATAAAGACATTATTGTAATGAAAATAGAGTCTGACAATAAACCTTCTATTTACGATGGTAAATACTATGTGCGACATGGAAGTAGCGTCGATGAGGTGCGACCAGAGAATTTCAATGATTTATTTTCTCGATTTCAGCGGTGAAAGCTATAAACTGGTAAAGGCGGGGTTCTAGTTTTCCTTCCACATACCGTTGTATATACAGATACGAATTTTATGTGTCAGAGTGATCATCCTATTTTCAGGACCTACAGGATCAATTCCAAACCTGGGGGTTTCCATTCATAGCAATTGGACAACCCCAGTCCCGATCTATCGTAAGTTTTTGGGTTACACTGATTTGGCGATTTTGCGTTTTGGGGGTATAAACCAGCTACCTTGCGCTTGTTGTCTCTACCAGACACCCAACCACCCAAACCGGCCAATGAGCCGGTTTTTTTACGCCTGGAGAAAGCTACTTACCCAGGCCACAATCTGGAGCTACTGAGGGAAGGGCGTATGGAGGGGCTCACAGTTCAGGCTGGAGATACCCAGGGAGACAAAGTGAACCTGCAGCCCACCCGCATCCCAAGACTACTGGCGCTGGCCAAAGGGCGCGATTGTATACGCTGCGGCAACAACGACGGCAGTACCGTAGCCGCCCACTACCAAGGCCCACGAAGCCACAGCTACGGCAAGGGTAGGGGGATTGAATCACCCCGAGTTTGTCGGAGGCAATTTGATTTGAGTCATGCCGCTTGGGCAGACTCGGTTTGTTGATAATACAGGTTTTCGTATTCAGCTGGAGGCATATCGCCAATTGGCCCAAGAATACGGCGATGGTTAAACCAGTCGACCCAGGTCAAGGTTGCATGTTCAACCTCATCCAGCCCTTTCCAGGGACCTGCCCTGTGGATGACCTCCGCCTTGAATAAACCGTTGATGGTTTCTGCCAGTGCGTTGTCGTAGGAGTCGCCGACACTGCCGACTGACGCCTGAAAACCCGCCTCACTAAGCCGCTCGGTATATCGAATTGACAGGTACTGACTACCTCGATCACTGTGATGGGTAACGCCACGGGGCTTACCTCGCGCCCAGAGTGCCTGCTCCAGAGCATCAAGCACAATGTCGGTTTGAAGGCTCTTTAATACGCGCCAGCCAACAATGTGGCGGGAGAATACGTCGACAACGAATGCGACATAAACAAAACCAGACCAAGTTGCGACATAGGTTATGTCGGCCACCCAAAGCTGGTTGGGGCGCTCTGCCGTAAACTCGCGATTCACCAGATCCAGCGGCTTATCGACCAGCTCATCCGGGATAGTCGTAACGCAACGTTTGCCTCTTCGAACACCTTCCAATTGCAGTACCTTCATCAGCCGTTCAACTGTGCAGCGGGCGACCTTTACGTCTTCACGGTTAAGCTGCTTCCAGACCTTGCGTGCACCATAGACGCGGTGGTTTTCTTCGTAGATCCGCTGGATCTCAGGCTTCAGCTCATCGTCACGTTGAGCGCGCGCACAGCGTTGCTCTGGATTGGCCTGTAGATGCTTGCAGCGGTAAAAGGTCGACGGTGCAATCGGCAGAACCTCACAGATTGACTCGACACCGTGCGCCTCACGTTCCTGGTCAATGAATGCCACCATTACTTCGGTTTGCGGTCGAGCTCCGCCTGGGCGAAAAAAGCGGCAGCCTTGCGCAAGATCTCGTTAGCGCGCTTCAGCTCACGGACTTCGCGCTCCAGCTCTTTGAGGCGGGCTGCGTCGCTGCTGGTGGTGCCGGGTTTAGTACCATTGTCGACTTCCATCTTGTTGACCCATGATCGTAGGGTCTCGGGTGTGCAGCCGATCTTGGAAGCGATAGATGTGATCGCTGCCCAGCGTGATTGGTGCTCGTGCTCGCCGGTCAACACCATGCGAACTGCGCGTTCCCGTACTTCGGGGGAGTATCCAGGTCGTTTGCTCATTGGCTAATTCTCTCAAGAAAGTTAGCCTCCGAGAAACCCGGGGTGATTCATTCGGGATATTTGAAGTAGGTGGACAGAGTGGGCCACTTGTTGCGCCATGACTTGATTACCATTGGATATTTGTCGCCCCACCTAACCTCCAACTCGTCCAGAGCGCTCTCGTTGGCATTGAGCATAGCTGCTTTGTAGACGCACTTTGAAGGCCTTCTGATTTCCTTGATTTTGTAGTGGATAGCGTCGAGCCAAACAATAGGGTAGATAGCCTCCTGGTCGCGTTCCCGCCAGGCCTGCAGTTCAGGCAGTAGCTTGTCTGTAACGGTATTGATGGTGTCGTTGGAGAGCGCCATGCCGTAGATCTCGGCAATGTGGGTACGGATGTCCTGGTAGCTGTTACCCAAGGCAAACAGCGCGATGACCTTGCGTTCCAGTTCGTCGGTTAGCTGGGTTTGGTGCTTCTTGAAGATTTGCGGCTTGAAGGTGCCAGCACGGTCCCGCGGCGTCTGCAGCTCAAAGCTGCCAGCGGGACTTTTTATGGTTTTGGAAGTGGTTCCATTCTTGCGGTTGGTCTTGTTCTCGCTAGTGAGGTGTTCCTCCAGCTCCGCTCTCATGGCAGTTTCAGTGAGTTGTTTGATCAGTGGAGTCAGGATACCGTCTTTACCGTTGAGATTTTTGCCCTCACGCAGTGCCTTGACAGCGTCCTCCATATCGAAAGTAGGTTTGGTTGATCAGCCCCACCAAGGTGGTCCAGTTTAAATGTTAGTGCATAGCTGGCCGTGGCTCTTTCTCCACGGTGGTTTCCGGGGCCGGTGGGCGGTAGCCCAAGGCACTGTGTGGCCGCTTGGTGTTGTAGTGTGACTACCAGTCCTTCAGCTTTAAGCATGCCATGCAGCAGTAAATAGCCGTAGGCTGATTGCTCAACGGCTAATTCCTTCAGTCGAGCCCGCAAGACATGATCATTTGCAGATTTGGCTTTGTATCGATATGCGGTTCTGCTAATGCCCGCAAGCTGGCAGGCTAGTCCCTCACTAAGCTTATGCTCTGCAATCATGTGATGAGCAACCTGCTTCTTGCCAATGGGCTTCACCGCTTTTTTGAGAGCATGTCCTTCATTGCCTCGACTTCGAGCAGCTTGTCAGCCAGAAGTCACTTAAGTTTGTTGTTCTCGGCTTCTAGCTCCCGCAGCCGCTTGGCCTCATTGACCTCCAGGCCTACGTACTTGCTTCGCCAGTTGTAGAAAGTACCCGTGGATATGCCGAGATTACAACAGATATCATCAACCTTGGTACCCGCTTCGTGCTCCTTGATGGCCTTGATGATTTGTTCTTCTGTGTAGCGCTTCTTCGTTGTGAGATCTCCATCTCGTTAGGTTAATTGAAAATTTCATCGAGGTCATGGTGTTAATTTAGGGGGAAAGGTCACACCGCTGCCGGAAAAACTGCTGAAACTTGGCTTAGCTTAGGTAGTAATTAGGTGAATTTTTGGATCATGGCAGTTATGTAAAACTGAATCTGTGCTTTGGATAAGCTCCGGTACCTGATTCGTCGCGAGTAATATTTTTCCTTGGCTTCACCAAATAAGCCTTCGATCTTTCATTTTTTCTGTGACATCTTTTGCTGAAAGTGTCTTGTTGGTTGACGTATATTATTTTGTCAATTTCATTATGGTGAGGAGTTTGATAAGTAAATCATGCATGGCTTTAGTAAGCATCGGGTGGGGAGGGCTCTTTTAGTGAGCATTTTTTACAATGACCACCTGTTATCCGATACCGTTTTATAGAATCTTTATCCAGCTTTTCGTATCGCAGGCAATATTTGCAATAGCATCGGTGCGCAGGAACTGCTGTGCAGTTATTCGTAGTTCTATGTTTAAAAGCGCGCAGCCAGGTTCAACCTTTCGCAGTGCACAAAGTTGTACCTGGTCTGACTTCCGTCTCGTCGCATTTTTATCGCAAAAGCACCAAAGGTGGACGCGTGTTACCCCCCCCCTGGCTAGGGTGGCTCCTGATGTAACACGATAGTTCCCATTGCAATAACACCTGAGAGGACATTATGACGCCGATAAAGAGAGCGAGCGCGCTGTGTGCGGTGTGTGTCAGCGGGGTAATGCTGGCGGGCGATGCACTGGCAGTCAATTATGGCGAAGCACTGCAAAAGTCGATTTACTTTTACGAGGCACAACAGTCTGGGCCTATCCCAGCCTGGAACCGCAACGAGTGGCGCGGCGATTCCGGCATGACCGACGGAGCCGACAACAACGTCGATCTGCTCGGCGGCTGGTATGATGCCGGCGACCATGTGAAATTCGGTTTCCCCATGGCGGCATCCACCACGCTGCTGGCCTGGGGTGCGATAGAAAACCGGGACGCCTACGTGCAAACCGGGCAGTTGCAGCACTTGCAAAACAATTTGCGCTTTGTGGCCGATTACATGGTCAAGGCGCACACCGCCCCTAATGAATTCTGGGGGCAGGTGGGTAGCGGTTCTGTGGACCACGCCTGGTGGGGTTCTGCCGAAGTTATGCCGATGGCGCGGCCGTCGTACAAGATCGATGCCAGCTGCCCCGGTTCCGAGCTGGCCGGCGAGGCGGCCGCAGCACTGGCGGCAGTGTCGATGGTATTCGAGTCCAGCGACCCAGGCTACGCATCCAGCCTGCTGGACCACGCCGAGCAGTTGTACAGCTTCGCTGATAATTACCGCGGTGTTTACAGTGACTGCATTACCGACGCGGCTGCTTTTTACCGCTCGTGGAGCGGCTACAACGATGAGTTGGTATGGGGTGCCGCCTGGCTGTACCGAGCCACCGGCGACCAGGCCTACCTCGACAAAGCTACAGCCTACTACAACAACCTGGGCACAGAGCAGGGCGAAACCGTCAAGGCCTATGGCTGGACCCACGCCTGGGATGATAAGGGCTACGGGAGTTATGTTTTGATGTCGCTGCTCACCGACAATGCTGAATACCGCGCCGACGCCGAACGCTGGCTGGATTACTGGACCACCGGCTACCAGGGCAGGCGCGTGCGCTACACCCCCGGCGGCCTGGCGCACCTGGACCAGTGGGGCGCGGCCCGCTACACGTCCAACACCGCATTCCTGGCGCTGGTCTATTCCGACTACCTCAAGCAGGTGGACCCGGAGAACAGCAGGGCGCAGATCTATTACGATTTTGCCGTGAGCCAGATGGAATATATTCTCGGCGACAACCCGATGAACATGAGCTACCAGATTGGTTACGGCGGCGTCTACCCCACTTCTCCCCACCACCGTACCGCGCATGGCTCCTGGAATAACAGCCTCAGTGACCCGGTCGCTAACCGCCACATCTTAATAGGCGCATTGGTAGGCGGGCCCGATAGCAGTGACGGTTTCCAGAACGACCGCGGTGATTACATCCTCAACGAGGTGGCCACCGACTATAACGCCGGGTTTACCTCAAGCCTGGCGCGGCTTTGGCTCGACTTTGGCGGCTCGCCAATTCCGGAAACGCAGTTTCCCGCGCCGGAACAGCGCGACCTGGAATTATTTGTGGAGGCAAAACTCAATTCCAGCGGCAACCGTCACACCGAGATCAGTGCCCTGGTGCACAACCGCACCGCCTGGCCAGCGCGCAGTACCGACAACCTGAGCCTGCGCTATTGGGTGGACCTGAGTGAACTTATCGACGCCGGTTACGGCCCGCAGGATTTACAGTTGTCCTCTGCCTACAATCAGGGCTCCGGTTACACAGGTCCGCATCCCTGGGGCGATCCCGTCGACAATATTTACTATGTGGAAGTGTCGTTTGCGGGAGTGGATATTTATCCAGGCGGCCAGTCTGCGTCGAAAAAAGAATCCCAGTTCCGCGTGGCGGTTTCCGAGGGTGTACCCTGGGACCCGGCCAACGACCCCTCCTGGGATAACTACGGCCATAGCCGCGAGCCGGCAGAGCTGATCGCCCTGTACGACGACGGCGAACTGGTTTGGGGGCAGGAACCCGGCGGCGGTTGCGGTGGCGATACGGGTATCAACTGCGCACCGGTGGCCAATCCCCAGTCGCTTTCCACGCCCTTTGAGACCATGCTCAATATCACCCTGAGCGGCAGCGACAGTGACGGCAGCCTGGTGGGCTTTAGTGTGGCCAGCGGTCCGTCCAACGGCTCCCTGGGTGGCAGTGGCGCGGTAAGAAACTATATCCCTGACAACGGCTTCTCCGGTAACGACAGCTTTACCTTCACCACCACCGATGACCTGGCTGCGGTCTCTTCACCGGCCACAGTTTCCATTACCGTCGAAGCGCCGCTGGTGCCGGCCGTGCAGATCAATTACCCCAGTGACGGTGAACAGCTATTGCTGGGGCAGGACATTGTGGTGTCCTACACCACTCAGTTTGCCAACGGTGCCAACGTCTACCTGGACGGCGCGCTGGTGGGCAGCGACAACGATAGCGTCGTGGTATCGGCTCCGGCAGCGGAAGGCATCTACCGGATTGAAGTGATCGCCACCCAGGATGGCGAAGAGCTGGCCGCGAGTGACAGCGTTACCGTGGAGGTGTTGGAGCAGCTACCCGGCGGCGCCGACTGCGCACTGGGCACTACGGATGTGTGGGACACCGGATTTGTACTCAACAATATCTCGGTGACCAACAAGGGTGACGCCCCGCTGGAAAGCTGGCAGGTAACGCTTAACTTCAGCCAGCCGATCAGCCTGGTCAACGGCTGGAGTGGTGTGTTCAACCTGTCCGCGGGTGGCCTCAGCATGTCGGTATTCAATGTCGACTACAACGGCAACCTGCAGCCCGGCGCCAGCGCCAGCTTCGGTTTCCAGGGTGGTCACAACGGCAACTTTGCGCCGCCCACCTGCACGGTTAACTGAAACGCGCGGGCGTTTTAAACCTGCCTGATTCTACTTTTCCATTCACCCGCGGGCAGCGGTCGCTGCCCGCACTTCTCAGGAGTGAATAGCATGAAACTGAATTTCAAGCTCTTACCCTACTTTGCTGCGGGGCTGATAGCCTGTTTAACAGCAGTCAACGCCCAGGCCACTGATGCACTGCCGGACGACGACTGGCTGCATGTGGAAGGCAACCGGAT
This sequence comes from Microbulbifer sp. MI-G, assembly GCF_030440425.1. Lineage (NCBI taxonomy): Bacteria > Pseudomonadati > Pseudomonadota > Gammaproteobacteria > Cellvibrionales > Microbulbiferaceae > Microbulbifer > Microbulbifer spongiae. The sequence continues at coordinate 2,333,728 of NZ_CP098023.1, read as the reverse complement.
TGTCGATAAGCAGGGCAATCCGGTGTGGCTCACCGGCGCCAACTGGTTCGGGTTTAATACTACCGAGCGGGTTTTTCACGGGTTGTGGTCCGCCAACCTGGCCGACCGTATGCGCGATTTGGCCGAACACGGTATCAATATCCTGCGCGTGCCCATTTCCACTGAGTTGCTCTGGGAGTGGCAAAACGGTATGGCTGCAGTACCGCCGATCAATACCCACGCCAACCCCGAACTGGCAGGCATGAACGGGCTGCAGATTTTCGACGAGACCATTCGCCTGGCGAAGCAGTACGGCGTCAAGCTGATGATCGACGCGCACAGCGCCGAAGCGGACAACTCCGGCCATATTTACCCCATGTGGTACAAAGGCAGCCTCGACAGCGAGATTTTTTACCGCACCTGGGAGTGGCTGGCGGAGCGTTACAAGGACGACGACACTGTGATTGCGTTTGATATCGAGAACGAGCCCCACGGCAAGCCCTGGGCCGACAACCCCTACGCCAAGTGGGACAGTTCCACCGACGTCAACAACTGGAAGCACGCCTGCGAAACCGCATCAAAACGGGTGCTGGCCATCAACCCCAATTTGCTGGTGTTGTGTGAGGGCATCGAGTCCTACCCCATCGACGGTGTCAGCTGGGGTGGGGGTGACGGAAACAATTATCATAACTACTGGTGGGGAGGAAATCTGCGCGGTGTGGCCGACCACCCTATTGACCTGGGAGCCAACCAGGACCAGCTGGTGTACTCCCCGCATATCTACGGCCCGTCGGTTTTTCGTCAGCCCTGGTTCGAGCCGGACTTTACCTATCAATCGCTGATGGAAGACGCCTGGCGCGATAACTGGTTTTACCTGCACGAACAGGGTATTTCGCCGCTGTTGCTGGGCGAGTGGGGCGGCCTGCTCGACGGTGCGGAAAACGAAAAGTGGATGGGCTATGCCCGCGACCTGATCGTCGAGCACCAGTTGCATCACACCTTCTGGTGCCTAAACCCCAACTCCGGTGATACCGGCGGACTCTGGCTCAACGACTGGGTCACCTGGGACGCCGCCAAGTACGCATTGTTAAAGCCCGCGCTGTGGAGCGACGGCAGCGGCAAATTTGTCGGGCTCGACCACCGGGTACACCTGGGTAACAGCAGTGTGGGAACACACCTGGGCGAATACTATGGTTCCACTGAGCCCACCGTGCAGATCAGCAGCCCGGCTGACGGTGCCGAGTTTGTGGCCGGTGATCCGATATCCTTGAGTTATTCCGTGCGGAATGCCAACGGCGTTAACGCCTATCTGGATGGTGTCTTCCAGCTCGGCGACAGCGATGGCAGAGTGACAGTCACCGCACCGGACCAGTTGGGTGCACACCAGATCAGCCTGATCGCGCGGGACGATGCCGGCCAGGAGCTTCCCGCCAGTGACAGTGTCACTATCGAGGTGGTGGAAGAGCCGGTCGCAACGCCGAGTGTGGCAATCACCGCACCCGCCGAGGGCAGTACTTTCACGCCAGGTGCCGGCTTCACGCTCGAATACACCCTGGAAAATGCCCACGGCGTAGAGGTAACGCTGGATGGCAATTCGGTAACGGCCACCGGTGGCGACAGCGTGGCGCTCACCGCACCTGTAATCGACGGCAACTACTCCGTGGATATAGAGGCTCAGGACAGCAACGGTCAGCCACTGGCCGCCCGCGACAGCGTCACCATCATAGTGGAGACACCCGTGACCGGTGGCATTATCTGTGCGCTCGATGTGATAGATGTGTGGAATGACGGTTTTGTACTGAACAATGTCAACGTCACCAACCAGGGCAGCGCCGTGAGCGGGTGGACGGTAACATTGCAGTTCAGTGAACCGGTGACTTTTACCAACGGCTGGAACGGACAGTTTTCCGTAGCTGCCAACGGTCAGTCGGTGACCGTATCCAACCTGGAGTGGAACGGCAACCTGCAAACCGGCCAAAGCGCCAGCTTTGGCTTCCAGGGTGGTCACGATGGCAGCTTTGTGTCGCCTGAATGTACCGCTAACTGATCCCGAACGAAACAGCGGGCCCACTGGGCCCGCTTGGTTTTTCTGAATTATTTCCCACTTTTCCGGTAGATTATCCCTGCCGTTTATTCCCCCAGTCTCATAATTCCTTATATTGCTATATTTCTTTCGGTGTTGCCGGTTATGTCCTGGATTGCCGTAGTTTGTGCTCCCATCCGTATTTCTATGTCTGCGCCTGAACCGGCCCATACTTGCCTCACCACTACTTCAATTCAGCACTAACTGAATTGGCTACAAGTGACTGTGTGATCGCGGGACAGATATATCCACCGCTTAAAGCAGCTTACCGAAGCATTTGTCGACTTTTCGATGACGCACCTTGCTCCGGATGTCCCGAATACTTCGCATCTTAGGATCGCCTGCTGAAGAGCACGCCACATTTTTCACACAACTATTTTGTTCGATTTTTTTTCGTCTGGTAGGATAAAATCCTGTCTCAGTGGGATGATCAATCTAACCTCAACAGAAAATAAAAATAACACCCGCGAGACTGAGCGATGGACCTTTTGCTATTTAACTTGCATGATGTCGTTCTCATCATGACAGCCTTTCAATGCACACTGTTTGCGTTCTTCTTGCTGGTAGTAAGGAGCGAACGACGTGTCAGTAATGCGCTGCTCGCGCTGTTTTTATTGAGCCAGGCCGCCATTCCCCTGGATATCCTTATCAGTTTTGGTGCGGGCTTTCGAGACTGGGCCATTCAGGTCTCACCCAATCTCTTCTATATATTCGGCTTCGCCTACTGGTTGGAAGGGCCGCTGCTGCTCTGGTATACCCGCTCGCTGGTCTACAAAGGCTACCAACCGCAACGCCGTGAACTGGTGTACCTGTTGCCACTGCTTGGCTACGTTATTTACGAATACTTTGTTTACTTCCGCTTTGATTCCCTGACAAAAGTGGAAATGTTGCAGGACTACGACTTGTTTGCCGAATCTGCACTGACTCACGGCATCGGCACCCTGCGGGAAATATTGCGTTGGGTGTTTGGTATCGCCTGTCTGGTGGAACTTAGGCGCTATCATTCAAGAATCCGGGATTCCTACTCGACGATCGAGAAAATAGGTCTCCGCTGGCTGTGGATTCTGGTGGTAGGCTTCCTGATAATTCGCAGCTGGGCGGTGCTGGTCAATATCGCAATTATCTTTTCCGCCCATTTGGATACGCTTCTCAATTACCGAGCCATGGGACTCGCCAGCAATTACACCGTGTTGATACTGGTTAGCGCACTGATTTTTATGAGCCTGCGTGGCACGTCGGTATTTGACGGACTGGAATCGGAAGCAACGTCCGGAGAGCCACTGGGAAAAAACATCGGTAGCGCAAAGAAAAGTGCCGATACGAGTAAACCCCAGATAGATCCGGAGCTGGTGGAAAAAGTTGAACGGAGCATGACACGGGAGCATCTGTTCCTGACGCCCACTCTGACTCTGGCCGACCTCGCCCAACATCTGGGTGCGGCCAAACGCATAGTATCCACTACCATCAACCGCCACTTTGGCTGCAACTTTTTCGAATTCGTCAATCAATATCGTATAGAAGAGGCCAAAGCCCGCCTGGCAGACCCCGCTTGTGAAGGTCAGACGGTTCTGGAAATAATGCTCGCCGTGGGATTTAATACCAAGGGTACATTCAACACCCTGTTCAAAAAACGCGTGGGAATGACACCAACAGAATTCCGCTTTCGCAGTCGCGCGCTGGCGCCGTTGCCGGAGAGCACGATTTAATGGTATCGCACAACGTCGTTCAGCACCCCCGTTCGTTGCGAGCGTGGTTTTTAAGGGATTCAAAGGACTTTCGGCGAACCCTGATTGTGAATAGTATTGTCAGCCAAGGGTATCGCGGGCCTAATCAGCTTCTTCAAGGTAATCGTAAAGTAGTGATTTGACAAAAACTGGAGGTTTCATAGACACTGCATTGATCAAACTAAGATGCAAAAAATTTGGAAGACGGCAGCAGAAAAGGCAAAGACAGCAAAGCCATTGAACCTTGCCCGATCCCGTCGACAGCACGCACTAATCATAGTCTCTCCGCCAACTGCTTGTCAGGGTGGCATCCACCGACTATAGCGGCGCGAAGCAAAGTGTCTATTCAATGGATAAAGGGATTCCGTTGTAATCACGCTAAAAGCTTCCAGAACAAGTCTTAACCAATCTTGGTTTCAAGTAAATAGCCACTGGCAAAGCCGGTGGCTTTAATCGTGAACCGCTCCAAGTGGTCTGTACGGAACTAACATACCTTGAGCCCCCAAATGGGGCTGCCTATATCTTCATACCGAGCTCAGTTGTTCTACTGGTCGATTTTCCTTCTCCTAATGACGAATATAATTCCTGATCACGGCCAAATTTTATTCTAGAAGGTGTCCGCATATTCCAGTGCAAATTTAAATCTCCCAACCTGGGCAGGTGGACTTACGGCTGCTGAAAACTGCGTGAACTGGATAACCGCTTACTACGAGAGATAGTCTACGTATTCACCTGGGCCAACAACGATAACTTTGTCACCGATTCGGCAACGACTCTCAACCACCTCTGGACGATCATGATATCCACCCGGTTTTGATCTGTCCAAGTCGGTCATAATGGCCATATCGTTTGCGGTAGGGTTTGGAGAGCACTCGCAAATGCTTGTAAAGATCGCCGCCTTCTGCCTTATCGGTGTAAACAACCTGATAAATCGTCTCATGGTATAACGACACCTGCTTGTGCCTCAACAGGTAGTTCGCTACTTGTTGAGGGCTCAGTTCCTGGCGAAGCAGATTTTCTATCCAGATTCTCGTCTCATCTGTCACTTTGATTGCTTTGTGAGCCGTAGTTCTGCGATTGTAACTGAAGCGCTGCGCCTGGGCGGGTCTGTAACCTCTCAAACCCTGGTTACGATTCAATTCTCGGCTAATCGTTGAAGGTGAGCGCCCCAACAAAGCCGCAATCTCCTTCTGGTTATGTTCTGCATTCAATAATACGTAAATCTGGTATCTTTCTTCTTCGGTCAGCTGGTGGTAACTCATCAGTACTTCATCTCTTGGTCGGTAGAGGCGTGGAGTCTACCAGCTGGCTCTTCTCCTTATCCAATTGCACTTATTATCCGAAACCACGTATAACTATTTGACTTCTCTCATTGATAATACATTGCGTGTGTCAGATCATAGCTCTGGCTTTTTACCCAATGATATAGAGGTTTTAAAATATTGTGAATAAAACCTTATATGCTCTTTGAAGGTTTAGATCATAACAGCCAAAAACTCAATCTGTATTTTAGATAATCTGCAGTATTTGGTACATCGCAAGCAAAGGCTTTCCCTAGGGCCTGTTCACACTAATTAAAGTATCGGCAATAAGCGCAAAGTGAATAAAAAATGTGAAAACGACATCCAGTTTGTCAAAACGAGAGAAAATTCTTCTGAAGCCCTTCAGGCGTCGAAACAGCCTCTCCACTTCATTTCGTTTTTTGTACGCCTCCACGTCGTATTTCCAGGTGCTCATTCGGTTACTCTTCGGTGGCACGACAGGTTCCATGCCCAGATCGAATACCAACTGCCGGGTTTCATTACCCTCGTAGGCCTTGTCCATGATCACTTTGGCACCATCCCAACCGCAGTTCTCAAGGCTTTTCAGCAGCTTTCGGCCCTCCGGAGCGTCTCCAGCCTGCCCCGGTGACAGAGAAAATACTACGGCGCGGTTGTGGTCGGCTGCAACCATATGAATCTTGGTGGTCCATCCTGCTCGTGATTTGCCGATAGATTGAGGACCATTTTTTTTAACGCGCCAGTACCATCTGGATGAACTTTAACAGCCGTAGAATCAAGAGAGATATGATCGACCTGGATATTGATCACATTATTTTCCTGGAGGGCCAGAAAGACCCTATCCAGTACACCTTGTTTGGCCCAACGATTCGCCCGCATGTAGACGCTGTGCCAACGGCCGAATTTCATCGGCAGACCTCGCCATTTACAACCATGCTCGGCTATGTAAAGAATGGCGTTCAGCACTTGTAAGTTGGATATTTTCACGTTGCCGCGCTGGAGGGGCAGAAAATCTTCGATAATTTTGTATTGTTGCGCTGTAATTTCCATGAAGGGATTATACAGGATTTAGTGTGAACAGGCCCTAGTTTACCATATAAGATTTCGACCTTCTAATTCCACTCTGATATTTTTCTTGGAACTGTCTTATTGGTTGGGGGTATGATCACCCTTGTATTGTTATTGGCCTCAAATAAAGAAAGCGTATTATGCAGTGCTTCAAAGCTCCATCCAACAATTAAATGGAGCTTTAAAAAAATCTGCCTGAACTAATTTTATTAACCTCTAATCTAATCCATTTGTAGCTTTTATTTAAAGCTACACTCTATTTTTATTTTTCTAGGATTCCAGAAATTTCTCCTTTGGGGTTCGACTTGGTGTGTAGATTAACGAAAACCTTTTTATCAAGTAAACTTTTCCGATAGGGTTCCTCCACTGTCCATTTCCCCACAATATACCCACTGTTACCTTTGGAACACCTTGTTTCAAGTCCGTGTTTATCCTTATCAGTTTTCGTGGTGGGCCAGTCAGGAACCATACCGGGGCGTGTAGGCATACCACAGATCGTTTGGATTATTGGGCCACTGGGGTTGCCTGGTTTGCAAATAGGAGGCTCTTTGCCATCACCTAAACAGCGCATATGAAAATGAGACATAAGTAGTCCTGGCTCTGAAAGGCCACTGTATCCAATCATAAAATTTAACATGTGTGTTTGGTTGTTATACGCCCCGATAAAAAACCCGTGAGCGTCTTGAGGTGTTTCCTTATTCACTTTTTTATTGCTAAGTATTTCTTCATTCGCTATGGTCAGGTCGGCCTTGAAAATTGTGAATACATTATCATCACTTGCTTCAGACCAAGCTTTCCCGCCAACGGCCTGTTTGGACTCAGCGGGTATCTTTCCCTGTTCGCTGTGATTGTCAGCGAGATTGAAAGGGGAATAGGTGAGCAGTGACAACGTTAGCATATAAAAAGCGACTTTAGGTAATGAATTAGATTTCATAAACCTCTCCTTTCATGATCTAGATTCAACTTGTAAGTGCATATCTCAATAGAACTAGAAAAAGCGGGCAGTTCATCGTATTATTTCTGCTTTTCTTTCAGCAAGAGATATATCATACGACAGTAAAAAGTAACTGACTATAAATACAAATACCAGGTGGAGGTATTCAAGAAAAGCACTCTTGGTATGCCCAAGATGACGCTTAATTATCTTATCTGGCATGTCTACCATTACCTCCGCAGTGCTGTTGAATAGCTGTTTTTTATTTTACATGAAAAAGAATAGAAAAGATTACACAGCAGTCCATAGTCGTAGTTTCCCTCTCAATGTTTAAGGGGATCAATAGTACTACTCATTGTTAGAGGTAGCTCTTTGAATGCTGGGATCCTTTATACGCCACTGAAGCTATTTGACATATAAAATATATCATGGCTACTATCGAGAACAGCGTTGGAATAGATTTCTTTATCCCGATAGTATTTTTGTACTGGTCAGTATGGTGCATTTACTGTAAAACTTATGTAATTAACACTAAATTAATACTGATGTTTATTTGTATAAGAAAACATACGTGCTTGTAACATTTTTAGTTTGAGGAAACTACTCTAGGGTCTGTTCACACTAAATCCTGTATAATCCCCTCATGGAAATTACAGCGCAACAATACAAAATTATCGAAGATTTTCTGCCCCTTCAGCGCGGTAACGTGAAAATATCCAACTTACAAGTGCTGAACGCCATTCTTTACATAGCCGAGCATGGTTGCAAATGGCGAGGTCTGCCCAAGAAATTCGGCCGTTGGCACAGCGTCTACATGCGGGCGAATCGTTGGGCCAAGCAAGGTGTACTGGATAGGGTCTTTCTGGCCCTCCAGGAAAATAATGTGATCAATATCCAGGTCGATCATATCTCTCTTGATTCTACGGCTGTTAAAGTTCATCCAGATGGCACTGGCGCGTTAAAAAAAACGGTCCTCAATCTATCGGCAAATCACGAGCAGGATGGATCACCAAGATTCATATGGTTGCAGCCGACCACAACCGCGCCGTAGTATTTTCTCTGTCACCGGGGCAGGCTGGAGACGCTCCGGAGGGCCGAAAGCTGCTGAAAAGCCTTGATAACCGCGGTTGGGATGGTGCCAAAGTGATCATGGACAAGGCCTACGAGGGTAATGAAACCCGGCAGTTGGTATTCGATCTGGGCATGGAACCTGTCGTGCCACCGAAGAGTAACCGAATGAGCACCTGGAAATACGACGTGGAGGCGTACAAAAAACGAAATGAAGTGGAGAGGCTGTTTCGACGCCTGAAGGGCTTCAGAAGAATTTTCTCTCGTTTTGACAAACTGGATGTCGTTTTCACATTTTTTATTCACTTTGCGCTTATTGTCGATACTTTAATTAGTGTGAACAGGCCCTAAGACAAAGTGCAAGGAAAAGAAAAACAACCAGCTCGATCTCGGAAAATAATCATTGGGATTTAGATTTGGTTCTATTTGATTGATTTCAATAAGTAAGTAGCCTCTGTGGTGCCTGACTTTAATCAGATCTAAAGGTTGCTATGGCATTGGTCCTCCCCCCTTGAAGTGGTCCACCCGTATAATTAGGAGGCGGAGGACTAAACATGGGAATCAAGCATCATAAGCCGGAAGAAATTGTCACGAAGCTGCGGCAGATTGAGGTGCTCTGCGGTCAGGGAATGTCGCGTTTGGATGCGATACGCCAGATGCAAATAACTGAGCAGACGTTCTATCGCTGGCGTAAGCAGTATGGCGGGATGGGAGCCGACCAACTGAAGGAACTCAAGCGACTACAAAAGGAGAATGAGCGGTTGCGCCGAGCAGTATCGGATCTCACGCTGGACAAGTTGGTTCTGTCAGAGGCTGCCAAGGGAAACTTCTGAGCCCTTCACGTCGCCGTGCTTGTATTGACCACCTACGAAGTCGATTTCACATTTCTGAGCGTCGGGCGTGCCGTATTTTGGGCCAGCATCGATCCACGCAAAGGCGCCTGCCTGTTGGCCGTTCCGACGAAAACCGTCTGGTTGCTGACATGGTTGAGCTTGCGCGACAGTGTGGTCGATACGGCTATCGCCGGATTGCAGCTTTACTGAGAGATGCGGGCTGGCAAGTGAACAACAAGCGCGTGGAACGACTGTGGCGGCGTGAGGGGCTGAAGGTTCCAATGAAACAACCAAAGAAGGGACGGCTCTGGCTAAATGACGGGTCGTGTGTTCGACTGCGTCCGGAGTATCCGAACCATGTCTGGTCGTATGACTTTGTTCACCATCGGACTAGCGATGGGAAAGCATTCCGAATGCTGAACATCCTGGACGAGTACTCTCGAGAATGCCTGGCAATCCGGGTGAAACGAAAGCTGATGATCAGTCTCGCTCACGATTATTGCTTCTATTCTCAGTGAAAACTTATATCCCACTTTATTTTTCATGTAGACATCAATCATTTTGGTCAAATCACTGGTACTGAACTTGCGCTCAAATTTGGGGCACTGATCGTTGTCATTTCCACCCGGTACTGACAGTCAGCGCAAAAAAGTTTGACTCAAATCTTTTTACGCCCCGACCAATTCACGACATTGGTTACCTAGAAACATAGCAATAGCATTTGCCGCCTTGTGATTCGCCACTCCGGCACAGGCTATTGCCAATTGAGAATCACCTTGCCGGATGCGCCAGAGCCCATGGTATCGAAGCCTTTCTGGAAGTCCTCTATAGGGAACTGGTGCGTGATAATCGGGGTCAGATCCAGGCCGGATTGGATCAGGCTGGCCATTTTGTACCAGGTCTCGAACATCTCGCGTCCGTAGATCCCTTTAAGGATCAGGCCTTTAAAGATCACCTGGCTCCAGTCGATCGCCATTTCACCGGCGGGAATCCCAAGCATGGCGATTTTGCCTCCGTGGTTCATGGCGGCGAGCATGTCGCGGAAGGCGGCGGGTACGCCGGACATTTCCAAGCCCACATCGAAGCCTTCGTCCATACCCAGCTCTGCCATCACATCGCTGAGCGTTTCCCTGCTTACGTTGACTGCGCGGGTGGCGCCCATCTTGCGTGCCAGGTCCAGGCGGTATTCGTTGATATCGGTGATCACCACATGGCGTGCACCCACATGCCTAGCCACCGCTGCTGCCATAATACCAATAGGCCCGGCACCGGTGATCAACACATCTTCACCCACAAGGTCGAATGAGAGTGCGGTATGCACAGCATTACCGAAAGGGTCGAAGATGGAGGCCAGGTCGTCGGAGATATTGTCTGGAATGTTAAAAGCGTTTAAGGCCGGAATAACCAAATACTCGGCAAAGGCGCCTTGGCGGTCCACGCCCACCCCATAGGTATTGCGACACAGATGGCGGCGACCGGCGCGGCAGTTGCGGCAGTGTCCACAGGTAATGTGGCCCTCGCCGGAAACGCGATCACCCACCTGGAAGCCAGCGACTTCCTGACCCATGCCAACCACTTCACCCACATATTCGTGTCCCACCACCATGGGAACCGGGATGGTTTTTTGTGACCACTCATCCCAGTGATAGATATGCATGTCAGTACCACAAATGGCGGTTTTGTGGATTTTGATTAACAGGTCGTTGTGGCCGGGTTCGGGAACTTCCACGTCGGTGAGCCAGATTCCCACTTCAGATTTCAGTTTCGATAGTGCTTTCATTGTCATAAAACTATAAATGGAGAGGCGTGGCAGCCCCTTGAAACAAGGTGGTCCTGTCGTAACAGACCGCTGCCATCACTTGGGCATTAAATCATATTCAGTTCGCGGCTCACTTCAATAAAGGCATCAATGCATTGATCGAGCTGTTTTCGAGTGTGTGCCGCCGACATCTGGGTGCGGATACGGGCCTGACCTTTGGGCACTACCGGGTAGAAGAAGCCCACTACGTAAACGCCGCGCTCCAGCATCTTGTCGGCCACTTTTTGTGCTGTGGCGGCATCGCCGATCATCACCGGGATAATCGGGTGGTCGGCACCGGCGAGTGTGAAGCCAGCTTCAGACATGCGCTGGCGGAAATAGGCGGAGTTATTGCGCAGTTTCTCGCGCAGTTCTCCACCTTCCATCAGCATATCCAGCACTTTCAGGGAGGCGGAGACAATGGCCGGGGCCACAGAGTTGGAGAACAGGTAGGGGCGCGAGCGTTGGCGCAGCATATCGATAATTTCCTTGCGGCCAGAGGTGAAGCCGCCGGAGGCACCACCGAGGGCTTTGCCCAGAGTGCCGGTGATAATGTCGATACGGTCAATAACACCACAGTATTCGTGGGTGCCGCGGCCGTGCTCACCGAGGAAGCCCACCGCGTGGGAGTCGTCCACCATCACCAGGGCGTCGTAGCGGTCGGCCAGGTCGCAGATGGCCTTCAGGTCGGTGATCACACCGTCCATGGAAAAGACCCCATCGGTGGCAATCAGTTTGGTTTTGGCGCCCTCCGCGTCGGCGGCCTGCAGCTGCTTCTCCAGCTCCGCCATATTGTTGTTGGCGTAGCGGTAACGCCTGGCTTTACACAGGCGCACGCCGTCGATAATGGAAGCGTGGTTGAGGGCGTCGGAAATAATGGCATCTTCCGGCCCCAGCAGAGTTTCGAACAGGCCGCCATTGGCATCAAAGCAAGAGGTGTAGAGGATGGTGTCCTCTGTGTGCAGAAATTCAGACAGGCGGGATTCCAGAGCCTTGTGAATATCCTGGGTGCCACAGATAAAGCGTACAGAAGCCATGCCGAAGCCGTACTGGTCGAGGCCTTCTTTGGCGGCTGCGATCAGGTCCGGGTGGTTGGCCAGGCCCAGATAGTTATTGGCGCAGAAGTTCAGTACCCGGGTGTCATTGTTCACCTGGATCTCGGCGGCCTGTTGGGAGGTAATAATCCGCTCGCGCTTGTAGAGGCCGTCGGCATTGATCTGTTTCAGTTCATCGCGCAGGTACTCAAAGAAGTGTTCTGGCTTTGGCATGGTTGTGTTTTTAGCTCCTGTCGGGTGCTTGTGGCACGGGGTGGTTTGCCCTTGGCAAGGTGACGCCAGTGGGCTCTGGTTTATCCCGCCAGTTCGCAGGCCTTGTGGGCCGTGATTGGCTGTTCACTGGCGCGGCAACTGGTAGCGAATTTTAATGCCTCTTCGGCGGTGTCGAACAGTAGTTGCCACAACAACTGCCGATCAGCCCGTCTCACTGCCCTTACCGCCGTGCGGTTTCGCTGGTTGGCGATCTGAATTTCTATAACGTCTTTACTGGATAGCGGTGTTTCGGACATGGTCCCTCCAACAATAAAATTTGGAGGGCTGACGTGGAAGTGGCGAATGAGTGTTCGCGCGCATCCGGTTGGATTGCTCTGGTAGAGCCCCATCCTCCCCACTGGCATTGGTGTGCTGGCAGAGAGAGAACCACCTTGCCCCGGTCGGCAGGTTGGCGTTGGCGTCAGCCACTCTCGTGATGTGCGGGCAAAGATAGCGGGGAGGGGGTTCACAGTCAACTATGCCACCTCGTTTGGAGGTGGCGCAGAGGTTTATGCGGGCAATTGCACAGATTTCAGCTCAATAAACTCGCCTAGGCCGGCTTCGCCAAATTCACGTCCATTGCCGGAGCGTTTATAGCCACCAAAGGGAGCATCGTAGTTGAATTCGCCTCCGTTGACGAAACAGAGGCCGGCCTCAATACGACGCGCCAGGGACATGGCACTCTCCGCATCCTTGGCCCAAACGCCGCTGGAGAGGCCATATTCGGTATCGTTGGCAATGGAAATGGCCTCGTCCATATCCCGGTAGGGGATCAGGCAGGTCACCGGGCCGAAGATCTCCTCGCGGGCGATGCTCATATGGTTGTGTACATCGGCAAATACAGTGGGTTTCACGTAGAAGCCTTTCTCCATGCCCTCCGGCGCTTCGGCACCACCGGTGACCATGCGCGCACCCTCATCGATACCCCGCTGGATATAGCCACGCACAATTTCCCGCTGACGGGCAGAAGAGAGCGGTCCCATAAAGGCGTCATCTCCGGTACCCATGGCGATGCCCTCGGCTACCTGCCGGGCAATTTCCACTGCTTCCTCATAGCGCTCTGCGGGTACCAGCATACGGGTCAATGCGGTACAGGTTTGGCCACTGTTGATAAACACATCTTCACATCCCCAGCGCACCGCAGCTTCTAGGTCTGCGTCGGGGGTGATAATCAATGGAGATTTGCCACCCAGTTCCTGGGTTACGCGCTTTACTGTGGGCGCTGCGGCCTTAGCCACTTCGACGCCGGCACGGGTGGAGCCGGTGAAAGACACCATATCGATACCCGGATGGGCCGACAGCGCTGCACCCACTACCGAGCCGGCACCGGGCACCAGGTTGAAGACACCGGCGGGTACCCCGGTTTCTTCAATAATCTCCGCCATAATAAAGTCCTGCAATGGAGTGATTTCGGCGGGCTTGGAGATCATGGTGCAACCGGCGGCCAGTGCCGGCGCTACTTTGCCGACGAACTGGTGCAGGGGATAATTCCAGGGGGTAATGAAACCACACACACCTACTGGCTCGCGGAACAATAAGGAATGGGCCGCTTTCTCCGTTTTTTCCATCTCGAAAGTGCGCTCAGCGTAATAGCGCATGGCGTAGATAGGGCCATCAACGTGCAGCCAGCGGGTGATATGTTCGGGGCAGCCCAAAGTTTGGGAAATGGCAAAAGTCAGGTCTTCTTTACGTTTTTCCATGCCGTCAGCGATGGCGTTAAGCAGTTCTCGGCGTTTCTGTGCGGTGCTGTTGCGCCAGCTGTGAAAGGCAGCCCTTGCAGCGGTTACGGCCAGATCCACATCCTCGGCAGAACCCTCGGAGACTTCGCAGATGATTTCCTCGGTCGCCGGGTTGATGACTGGATGTGACCCCATGCCCAGGGGTTCCCGCCATTGGCCATCAATAAACAGCTTGCCGGTTTGCAGTTTGTTGAGGTCTGTCATGTCACGCTTCCCTTTGTTCTGCGCCTGAGGGCGCGCTAATTTCAATCAGGGTTGGAGTCTGTCGGCTGAAGGCGGCATTTACTGCTTCTGCCAACTGGCCGGGTTGATCGATTCGGCATGCTTCGGCACCGAAGGCGCGGGCAAGGGCGACAAAATCCGGGGTATGCAGATTGACACCCTCCCGGGGGACCTTGGCCGCATCCATAAAGTCACGAATTTCTCCGTATCCGGCATTGTTCCATACCAGTATCGGCAATGGCAGTTGCTGTTCCACCGCCACCGCCAACTCACCCAGAGTAAACATCAGACCCCCGTCACCAATCAGTGCGATCACATCGCGCTCACTGGATAGTTTGGCACCAATAGCTGCGGGCAGGGCAAAGCCAAGGGTACCGTAGCCTGTGGTACAGGTAGCGTGGCTGCGCGGATGGTAGAGGGGCAGGGCGTGGTTGGTGTTATAGGCCAATTGGGTGGAGTCTGTCACCAGGATACCGTTTTCCGGCAGGGACGCGCGCAGCGCTTCCACCCAGGGGAAGCGCTCTTCGGAACCATCCCACCAGGCCTTGCGGCAGTCCTGCAGTAATTGGGCCACCTCTTGTTCCGACTGCTCTTTCGCCTCTCCATTGCGTTGGACCAGAGCAGCATTTAATTGCTGCAAGCTCTCCGCGGCATCGGCACAGATGGCGAGATCGGGGCTGGCGTTGCATACAAGTTGTGCAGTATCTATATCGATTCGGATTACTTGGCCGGAAAAGGCGTAATCTTCTCGAACCAAGTTGCGGTCCGTCTCGGAAAGTTCAGTGCCCACTGCCAATACGACATCCGCATTTTCCACCCGGTTGCGTACACAGTCAAAGCTCAGGTTGGCGCCACCGCACAGTGGGTGGCGTTCATCCACTACCCCTTTGGCGGCCAGTGACAGGAAAACCGGAGCGGCAATTTTCTCGGCAATTTGGGTGGCGGCTTCCCCTGCAGCCTGGGCGCCGCCACCCAAAAGAATGACCGGGCGCTGGGCACCCTGCAGCCAGTTGGCGGCAATAGTGATAGCGGTGCTATTGGCGCCTGGAGCTCTAGTGGCCGGAGCAGCGTGATAGTCCTCTAGTTGTCCGGGCATGGGGGCCGGGAACAGATCGATGGGAATCTCGATATGCACAGGACCCGGGCGGCTGGATCGCAGCAGCTGAAATGCCTTTGCCATCACCTCCGGCAACTGCTCGGCCTGGGTCAGGGTGTGTTGCCAGACACAAAAGCCACGACTGGCGTCGCTCTGACGGGGCAGCTCGTGCAGGCGTCCGCGACTCATACCCAGGTCTTCGCGACGATTCACTGCGGAGATAACCAACATGGGGATAGAGTCGGAGTAGGCCTGCGCCATAGCGGTGGCGGCATTGGTGAGGCCGGGGCCGGTGATTAAAAAACACACGCCCGGCTTGCCGCTGGCACGGGCAGAGCCGTCCGCCATAAAAGCGGCACCTTGTTCGTGGCGCGGAGTGATGTGTGTCAGGCCGCTGCCCGGCAGGTCGCGGTAGAGTTCGATGGTGTGTACACCGGGAATGCCGAAGACTTTTTCCACCTGGTATTCGCGCAGCAGATGCATCAGCACCTGGGCGCATGTGGGCGCAGAGGACATAACCACCGTTTTCCTTAGTTGTGTAAAAATGCAGTGAGCCTAGCGGCACACCAAATGCCACGCAAGCATCCGCAGAGTCTGCACTTGCAGGATAAAAATCGCAGGAAAATTGAGATTACCCCCGTATCGCGACAGGAAACTTTGTACGGCAGTCGCGTTTTTGACCGCCCCTGGACCAGTGAGTGGGGGTGCGGTTTGACGAGCTGTTCGCGGAAAAATACCTTTGCGGCAGCTTGGCAGATACACTGTGAACTAGAACAAATGAGGAAGTCACACCATGGAAATCGATCAATGGCGCCGGGAGTACCTGCTAGGCGGTTTGCGGCGTGCTGAGCTGAAGCCGGCGCCGATAGCGCAATTCAGTCAGTGGCTAGAAGAGGTTGTAAAGGCCGGGCTGCAGGACCCCACCGCTATGTGCCTCGCTACGGTAGATGCCGCGGGCCAGCCCTCCCAGCGAATTGTTTTATTGAAGGGGTTTGATGAGCGCGGTTTTGTGTTCTACACCAACCTGGAAAGTAAAAAAGCCAGGGAGATGGCACATAATCCCCGGGTTTCTCTGTTGTTTCCCTGGCACCCACTCGAGCGCCAAATAGTCGTAACCGGAGAAGTGGCCCCGGTTGCGAGGGAGGATGCAGAAGCATATTTCCAGTCTCGCCCATTGGACAGCCAATTAGCGGCCTGGGCGTCTCGCCAAAGCCAGCCACTGTCCTCCCGGGAGGAACTGCAAACACAGTTTGAGGCAGTCAAAGCCCGTTACGCTGAGAGCCGGATCCCGATGCCGGACTTTTGGGGGGTACCGGGTAGCGCCCCTTGAGGTGGAGTTTTGGCAGGGGGGGCAATCGCCTTCACGACCGTTTCATTTACCGAGCCGATGACTGCGGCAATTGGTCGGTGGAGCGCCTGTCACCGTAGCCTTTATAACAATCCCCAAAGCCGAATACACTGGCACCGTGTGGGGAGTTGTGCTGCGCGCTGGACAGAGCTTGGGCAGGGCGCAAAGCATTTTTTGCTGTTGGCAGAGGTCATCTGGGCTTTGGCAATAGGGTGGCTATGGCACTTCGATTTCCGCGACCGCGCCGGCTTCAACGGGAAGTTTTTCTCTCAATTCTTCATCCTGTTGTCCCGGCACGGTGCGAATTTCAATCAGGATGCCAAAGGCCGGGTGGTCTATATAATGCAGCTTGCCGCTGCGCATGCGGCGCTCATGCTGCAAGCGGGCCACATGGGCAACGTAAAGGGGTTGCTCTTGCTCAGGGGCGCCGGGTTCGTATTCCCCGAAGGCGAGTTGCTTATTCCGCAGTGCAGGGCCGGTATGGGGGAGCTGGTTGTCTCCTTGATGGTTTGGAATGGTGGCTTCGGTGAATTCCGTTGTATCCACGCGGGGGCGTTTGGGCAGTAGTATGCCCTCAGCCTCAGGTAGAAGAGAAAAATCACTCAACCACAGATCGGTGCTGAGGTGCAGGTAACGGGATACACTCAGAGTCACCGATCCTTCGAGCTGCCTGTAGCCTCGAAAATGGTCTCCGCCGTGGATCAGGACGGCCGGCGAATTGTGCTTCTGTTGCAGTACCTGGCGCCAGGCTTTATGGAACAGAATCCGCTCACCACCTTTGATCAATGCTGCTACCTTGTTATTCAACAGGGTGGGCACGGGAGATAAAAACAGGCTGGGGGCGGCTTCAATTTCTGTCTGAACTGTTTGTGCGGCTGTGGCGGCAGGTTGCTGGGCTTCACCATTGGAGAGGTTGCTGCCGAACAGGTTGCCGGCCTTGGGAGAGGCTATCAGGGAGAGGGTTTCCTCTACCTCGGGGGTTGCAGTTCGGGTGTCAAAGTCGACCCAGTGGGCAGGATATTGCAGCCGTAGAGAGGCCGGCCAGGATTCACCGCTGCGGGCCATTCCCTGGGGGCGCTCAAAAACAATCATTTCGACTTCGAAGGTGTTCCCGGCATAGTTGGCCGCCTGGGCTGCTGCAGCGGAGAAGACCAGGGCCAGAGTGGGAAAGAGGCATGTTATCCTTGTCGCGAGGTGACCACGGTTCATCATTCTGTTGTTTCCTGAAGCCTTGCTCGGCAGATTGTCGTGTATGGAGGTGATTTTGGCCGGGAGTTCCCCCCGTCGACCCACCACCTCACGGGTTGACGAATAGTATCACTGTGCCAGTCGGTCCAACACTGCGTCGATCTCCTGCAGCTTGCGCTCCGGATCCTCCTCATCGAGGTTAAAATTGAAATGGTTGGCACCTGACAACTGGTAACGGCCGGGCTGGGTCTGCACCAGCTTCACCAGGGTGAGGGGGTCCACTTGGGTGGTGTCGGCAAATTCGATACGGCCGTGGGTTGAGGCGGCTTCCAGTTTGCGAATGCCCATCTTGTCCGCTTTCAGTTTGATTTCCGTGGTGCGGAACAGGTGCCTGACGGGCGCGGGCAGAAGGCCAAAGCGGTCGATCATCTCCACCTGCAGCTCTCTCAATTGCTGGCCATCGGCGGCATTGGCGATGCGTTTATACATCATCAGGCGGGTGTGCACATCCGAGAGATAGTCTTCGGGGATCAGTGCCGGTACCGGCAGGTTCACATCCACCGCGGGAGAGTCCAGGGGTTCATCGATATTTGGCGTGCGACCCTCGCGAATGGCTTGTACCGCACGATTGAGCATCTCCATATACAGGTTAAAGCCAACGCTCTGGATCTGCCCGCTCTGTTCTTCCCCCAGCAGCTCGCCGGCACCACGGATTTCCAGGTCGTGGGTGGCCAGGGTGAAACCTGCCCCGAGGTCCTGGGCCTCGCTGATGGCCTCTAGGCGCATGACGGCATCACCGGTCATGGCGCGTTTATTCGGTGTAAGGAGGTAAGCATAGGCCTGGTGGTGGGAGCGCCCCACGCGGCCGCGCAATTGGTGCAGCTGGGCCAGACCGAACTTGTCAGCGCGCTCGATCAGGATGGTATTGGCTGTGGGCACATCAATGCCGGTTTCGATAATGGTGGTGCACACCAGCAGATTGAAGCGCTTGTGATAGAAGTCACTCATGACCTGCTCCAGTTCGCGCTCGCGCATCTGGCCGTGGCCGATACCGATACGGGCCTCGGGCACCAGTTGCTGCAGTTCCCGTGCAATCCGCTCAATACTCTTCACTGCGTTATGCAGGAAGTACACCTGTCCACCGCGCAGGATTTCCCGCAGTATGGCCTCTTTTATCAGGGCATTGTCCCGCTCGCGCACGAAGGTTTTCACAGACAGGCGCCGGGCCGGAGGTGTAGCGATCACGGAGAGGTCGCGAATACCGGTCATGGCCATATTCAGGCTGCGCGGGATGGGGGTGGCGGTGAGGTTGAGGATATCCACCTCGGCGCGCAGGCTTTTGAGGCGTTCCTTCTGGCGCACCCCGAAGCGGTGCTCCTCGTCAATAATCAGCAGCCCCAGATTGTGAAAATCCAGGCCGCTTTGCAGCAATTTGTGGGTGCCCACCAGAATGTCCACCTTGCCGCCCGCCACTTTTTCCTTCACGCGCTCCACCTCTTTGCCGGAACGGAAGCGTGAGATCACCTCGATAGTGATGGGCCAGTCGGCAAAGCGGTCCTGGAAAGACTGAAAGTGTTGCTGGGCCAGCAGGGTGGTGGGCACCAGCATGGCCACCTGTTTGCCAGCGTGGGCGGCGACAAAGGCCGCGCGCATGGCCACCTCGGTCTTGCCGAAGCCCACATCACCGCACACCAGGCGGTCCATGGGCTTTTTCGACAGCATATCGCCCACCACGGCTTCAATGGCCTGCTGCTGGTCCGGAGTCTCCTCAAATGGGAAGGCAGCGGCGAACTCCCGGTAGGCCAGCTTTGGGTCGGCAAATGCATGGCCTACACGGGCCTCGCGGCGGGCATAGATGTCCAGCAGCTCGGCGGCGGCATCGCGCACTTTCTCGGCGGCTTTGCGCTTGGCCTTCTGCCACTGTTCGCTGCCCATTTTGTGCAGGGGCGCCAGCGCCTCGTCGGCACCGGAGTAGCGGCTGATCAGATGCAGGCTGGCCACGGGGACGTAGAGTTTGGCCTTGTCGGCATATTCCAGAGTCAGGAACTCCGCCGGCTGGCCACCAATGTCCAGATGTTGCAGGCCGCGGTAGCGGCCCACGCCGTGGTCGATATGCACTACCGGGGCACCAATGCGCAGCTCCGCCAGATTCTTCACCGCGTTGTCCGCATCCTCCTTGGCCTTACTGCGGCGGCGTTGCTGCAGTACCCGCGCGCCAAACAGCTGTGGTTCCGCGATCAAGTTGATGGCGGGTTTGGTAAGCAACAGCCCCTGATCCAGAGGGGCTACGGTGATACCAATGGGCGTATCGCTGTGAATAAACTCCTCCCAACTCGTAAAAGTGGGGGGGGTCAGGCGTATCCCGTTAAGCAATTCCAATAACGCCTCGCGACGCCCACCGCTTTCGGCACAAAAGAGCACCCGCCCGGAATACGTCATCAGGTAGCTTTCCAGGGCTGCCATCGGTTGCTCGGCTTTGCCGTCCACCGGCAGGGTAGGCGGCACCTGGGCGGCAAAATTGTAGTTGCCCTGATTTTCCGGCAGTGTTGCGGTCGAAAAGATAACTCTGGGCATGGACTTGAGGGCGCCATTGAATTCGTCGATATCGAGGAGGATTTGGCGGGGGTGTAGTATTGGGCGGGTCAGGTCACCGCGACGGCTTTCATAGCGGTTGCTGACCTCGTGCCAGAAACTCTCCATCGGGGCTTGGACATCTCCCTGTACAAACGCCTGGCTGTTTTCGGGCAGGTAGTCAAACAGGCTTGCGCAGTTGTTATCAAAAAACAGGGGCAGGTAGTACTCGACACCGGCGGGGGCAATACCGGCGCTGATATCCTGATAGATGGGTACCAGGCTTGGGTCGACTTGGAACTGCGTGTGCCAGTTCTGCAGGAAACCGGACAGGGCAGCTTTGTGCATGGGGAATTCCCGTGCCGGCAGCAGGTGAACGGTGCTCACACGATCCACGGTGCGCTGGGTTTCGGGGTCGAAGGTGCGCAGGGATTCAATTTCATCGTCGAACAGATCGATGCGATAGGGAAGGACACTGCCCATGGGAAATATATCCATCAGCGAGCCGCGTACGGCGAATTCGCCGTGCTCGTAGACGGTGTCCACACGGTGGTAGCCGGCCTGCTCCAGCAGGCGCCGCTGGGTATCGATAGCAAACGGCTGCCCCTCGCGCAGTACCAGCACATTGGCGGCCACGTAATCGCGCGGGGGCAGGCGGTGCAACAGGGTACTGACCGGCACGATTACGATGCCACTGCCCATCTGCGGCATCCGGTAGAGGGTGGCGAGGCGATCAGAGATAATGTCCTGGTGGGGCGAGAAAGTGTCGTAGGGAAGGATTTCCCAGTCTGGAAAATGGAAGATCTCAACAACATTTTTCGCGCTGCCATCTCTCCGGGCTTTGTTAAAAAATTTCAGTTGCCCCTCTAAACGGTGCGCCTCCAGACTGTCGCGGGTGATCAGCAGTGTTGGGGTTTTGCTTTTGCGGGCTGCGCTTAGCAGGGCGAGTGCAGCCGCTGCGCCGTGCAGTTGCCCCCAAAACTGTCGGTCGTGGGCATTGCGAAACCCGGGGGGTGTCAGGGGCTGTGAATCGATCATCTTTCGTTTATATCCGCGCTTTCGTTTGCTGTGGTACAGGGGGCGGCTATTGTAGCTGCGAATGGTCAGTGCTGCAGAGGGTTTATCGGGCCGGTGCAATGAGCGCACTATCGGGCGACTGTGCAGCACACCGGCAGGGGGGGAGCCGCAAGGTAGTTTTACTACAGTTTTTGGGGTTTTTTACACTCGGTTGCGCTCTCACAGGTGAATATCGATAATGCGCAGCCATGCGGCCCGGGGCAGTTTCCGGGTCGTGGTTTCCTGCCTACCCAACACAATGCAGAGGTATCTGACAGTGATTCAGAAGCGACCGAAGCCCGCGGACTTTTTCAAGGACTGGAAGCAGCGCGAAGCGCTGGCGGAATCCATGATCCCGATGATCGGAAAACTCAACCGCGAGCGCAATGTCGGTATTTATATGTACGGCCGCAACCTGGTCAACCGCTCCGTGCTGAGTATTATGAAAGCACACCGGTTCGTACGCCAGGTAGAGGAGAATGAACTCTCTGAATTTGAAACCTTTCCGGTGCTGGAGGCTATCGGCAAGTTGGATCTGGGCCCCGTGCATATCGACCTGGGTACCCTGACTAATAAGTTTATGCGGGATGATCGCGGTTTGCCTGTGGATCAGTTTGTGCGTGAAGAGCTGGCGGATGCGGCGGGTGCCGGCAAACCGCTGCCTGAGCCCAAGGACGTGGTGATCTACGGTTTTGGCCGTATTGGCCGTTTGGTGGCACGCCTATTGATTGACAAGGCCGGCAGTGGTGATGTGCTGCGCCTGCGCGCTATTGTGCTGCGCAAGGGCAAGGCTCCGAACGACCTGGTCAAGCGCGCTTCTCTGCTGCGCCGCGACTCGGTGCACGGCGCTTTCCAGGGCACTATTCGTGTGGATGAGGAGACCAGTTCCCTGATCTGCAATGGCAATGAGATCAAAATTGTCTATGCCAGCGCTCCGCAGGAGGTGAATTACACCGACTACGGTATCCACGACGCCATTGTGGTGGACAGTACCGGCGCGTGGCGCGATGAAGAGGGCCTGAGCCAGCATCTGGCGTGTCCCGGTGTTTCCAAGGTTATCCTTACTGCACCGGGGAAAGGTGAGATCAAGAATATCGTTTACGGCATCAATAACACTGATATCAAGCCGGAAGACAAGGTGCTCTCTGCAGCTTCCTGCACCACCAATGCCATAGTGCCGGTATTGAAAGCAATCATGGATGGATACGGGGTAGAGCACGGCCATGTGGAAACCGTTCACGCCTACACCAACGATCAGAACCTGATCGACAATTACCA
Organism: Microbulbifer sp. MI-G; assembly: GCF_030440425.1. Lineage (NCBI taxonomy): Bacteria > Pseudomonadati > Pseudomonadota > Gammaproteobacteria > Cellvibrionales > Microbulbiferaceae > Microbulbifer > Microbulbifer spongiae. The sequence goes on along the minus strand of NZ_CP098023.1, from coordinate 2,311,156 downwards.
CAAGGGCGAGCGCCGCGGGCGCGCTGCAGCATTGAATATGGTGCTGACCGAGACCGGTGCGGCCAAAGCGGTAGCCAAGGCGTTACCCGAGCTGAAGGGCAGGCTCACCGGCAATGCGATTCGCGTTCCAACCCCGAATGTTTCCATGGCGATTCTCAACCTGAACCTGGGCCAGGAGACCAGCAAGGAACAGCTCAATGAATATATGCGCGAAGTGGCTCTGCACTCGCCGCTGCGCCAGCAGATCGATTACACCAACTCCCCGGAAGTGGTGTCCAGTGACTTTGTAGGCTCCCGCCGCGCCTGCGTATTCGACTCCAATGCGACTATCGTGGACGGCAAGAACGCAGTGCTTTACTGCTGGTATGACAACGAGTTTGGCTACAGTTGTCAGGTGGTGCGCTGCCTGGAAGATATGGCGGGTGTTCGGTACAAGTTGTTTCCCAAGCGGGATTAAGCCACTGCCCGCCTGTCCCTTGTGGGCCTGCGAAATGCCTGGCGGGTCACAAGGGCTTCTGGCAAAACGCTACAAACCCCTGTTTTTCCAGTAAAAAATTTTCCATTCCGATGCCACTTTGGGGACTTCCAGACTGGTAAAGCCCCTGTCCCAACTTTATAATGCGCGCGATTTTGCGGGGCGACTGTGCGCCGAAGTTAGCGTGCGCAAACCAGAGTTAGCTTCCTTCCCCCCGGTCTACGGGTGAAACGGTGTAAGCCCCCGCAGCGCGGAATTCCACAATATGACTTACCGGTCCGAGTTTGGCTGAAGCACAGAACGAATCTGGATTGGCAGTTGTATTGCACTTTTTCAAACTAGAAACTTAGGCATAGGCGTATGAGAAAGATCCGTCGGGGATTGGACTTACCCATATCCGGCGCGCCCGAGCAGGTCATCCACGATGGACCTGCGCTCAAGACCGTTGCTGTGCTCGGCCCCGATTACCACGGGATGAAGCCGACCATGGCAGTGGCTGAAGGGGATCGCGTCAAACTTGGCCAGCTATTGTTTAGTGACAAAAAAACCGAGGGCGTATGTTACACAGCGCCTGCTGCGGGTCGTATTGTTGCTATCAATCGCGGTGCCCGCCGCGTACTGCAGTCTGTCGTGATTGAGATAGAGGGCGATGCAGCGGAACAGTTCCAAAGTTACCGGGCAGACAAGCTGTCCGGCCTGGCGCGTGCGCAGGTCGTGGAGAATCTGGTTGCGTCCGGCCTGTGGACCGCGTTGCGCACCCGCCCGTTCAGCCGCGTCCCCGCCCTGGATGCCGAGCCGGTTGCAGTATTTATCAATGCGATGGATACCCATCCTCTGGCTGCTAATCCGCAAGTGGTGATTGCCGAGAACCGCACTGCTTTTTCCCAGGGTGTGGAGGTGCTGTCCAAGCTGGCGGACATCACCTACGTCTGTAGTGCCCCCGATGGGGATATCCCGGTAGCGGATACGCAGACGATCCGCCGGGCAGTGTTTGCCGGCCCTCATCCGGCCGGTCTTTCCGGTACCCATATCCACTACCTGTGTCCGGTATCGGCCAACCGCAGCGTGTTCACCATCAATTACCAGGATGTGATCGCCGTGGGTAAACTCTTTGCCACTGGTCAACTGTGCACAGACCGTGTGATTTCCCTGGCGGGTCCCCAGGCCAGACAACCGCGCCTGCTGCGCACCCGTATCGGAGCCAGCCTGGCAGAGCTGACTGCCGGTGAACTGAAAGGCACTGACGACCGCGTTATCTCCGGATCTGTGTTTGGTGGCCGCACTGCGTCAGGGCCCTTGGCCTACCTGGGCCGTTATCACAACCAGGTTTCGATTCTTGAGGAGGGTCATGAGCGCCCGTTCCTGCACTACCTGCGTGCTGGCAACAAGCGCTTTTCGGTATTCCCAATCTACCTGTCACGCCTGTTCAGGCACAAACTGTTCAATTTTACTACCAGTACCAACGGCTCCGAGCGCGCTATGGTTCCGATCGGTACCTATGAAAAAGTCATGCCGCTGGATGTTTTGCCGACCCAACTGCTGCGCACACTGATCGTAGGTGATACGGCGATGGCCCAGAAGCTGGGTGCGCTGGAGCTGGATGAAGAGGATCTGGCGCTGTGTACCTTCGTGTGTCCAGGTAAGTATGAATACGGCCCCATTTTGCGGGACAACCTGACTCGTATTGAGAAGGAGGGTTGAGTATGTTGCGTAAATTCCTTGACGCTATCGAGCCGCAGTTCCACAAAGGCGGTCGGTTCGAGAAGCTCTATGTCCTCTATGAGGCGATTGATACCGGCTTGTTCCAGCCGTCCTCAACAACCCATACAACTTCCCATGTGCGCGACGGTATCGACCTGAAACGCATCATGATCACCGTGTGGGCCTGTGCCATGATCCCGGCCTTCTACGGCATGTGGAATATCGGTTTCCAGGCCAATACCATTCTCGCAGGCATGACCAATCCAGAGCTGTCTGGTTGGCGCCAAGGGATTATTGGTGCTCTGACCGCTTATAACCCGGCGAGCCTGTGGGACAACTTTGTCTACGGTGCCATGTATTTCCTGCCTATCTATGCGGTCACTTTTGTTGTGGGCGGCATTTGGGAGGTGCTGTTTGCCGCAGTGCGCGGCCATGAAGTGAACGAAGGTTTTTTCGTAACTTCCATTCTGTTCGCCCTCACCTGCCCGCCGGATCTGCCCCTGTGGATGGTGGCTATGGGTATCAGTTTTGGTGTGGTCATCGGCAAGGAAGTCTTTGGTGGTACTGGCAAGAACTTCCTCAATCCGGCCCTAACCGGCCGCGCATTTGTGTTTTTTGCCTACCCCGCGGCCATGTCTGGTGATGCTGTCTGGACTGCCGTAGACGGTTATACCGGTGCGACCGCATTGTCGGTGATGGCCAGTGAAGGCATCCAGAACCATATGGTCAATGCGGCCGCTGGCCAGCTGACCTGGTTCGATGCCTTCTTCGGCAAGATGCACGGCTCCATCGGTGAGACTTCCACCCTGGCCATACTAGTTGCCGGTGTGATCCTGATCGGCATGAAGATTGCCAGCTGGCGCATTGTGGCCGGTACCCTACTGGGCATGATGGCCACCGCCTTTCTGTTCAACCTCGTCGGTTCAGAATCCAACCCGATGTTCCAGGTGCCCTGGTACTGGCACCTGGTCGTGGGCGGCTTTGCCTTCGGCCTGATCTTTATGACTACCGACCCGGTGTCCGCTGCCATGACCGATATTGGCCGCTGGTGGTACGGCATCCTGATCGGGGTGATGGTGGTGCTGATACGGGTTGTAAACCCTGCCTTTCCGGAAGGCATGATGCTGGCGATCCTGTTCGCCAACCTGTTCGCTCCGCTGTTTGACCACTTTGTGGTGCAGTCCAATATCAAACGGAGGTTGGCGCGTGGCTAATAAAGATTCCGTAAAGGGGACGCTGATTGTCGCCCTGGTAATGTGCCTGGTGTGCTCCGTGGTGGTTTCCACCGCCGCTGTTTTGCTCAAACCCGCCCAGCAGGCCAATGCTGAACTGGATATGAGGCGCAACGTCCTGCTTGCCGGAGGACTGCTGAAGGATTCACACGCAAGCAGGGCAGAGGTCGAGAAGGCTTTTGCCGATGTGCAGGTCAGGTATGTCGACTTGGATACCGGCAAGTTTACCGACCAGGCGCCAGCTGGGGGCAGTGGTCGCGCTGCGGCCAAGGTCGCCTCTGCGAGCGAGCGGCTGCCGGCAGACGAGGATACCGCTAAGATCATCCGCCGGGAAAATATCAAGGAGGTTTACCTGGTAGAGAAAGCTGGCAGGCTCGATAAGGTCATCCTGCCCGTGCGCGGTTACGGCCTGTGGGGTACTCTGTACGGCTTTCTCGCTTTGCAGAGTGATCTGGATACCGTAGCGGGCCTGGGCTTCTACGAGCATAAGGAGACCCCCGGGCTCGGTGGCGAAGTGGATAATCCCAACTGGAAGGCTCTGTGGGTTGGCAAGAAAGTCTTCGATAGCCAGGGCAATGTCGACATCCAGGTGATCAAAGGGCAGGTGAACCCCAATAGCCCTGATGCGGTGCACGAAGTGGACGGCTTGTCCGGTGCAACGCTCACCAGCAGGGGCGTGGATAACCTGGTGAATTTCTGGCTGGGGAATCAGGGATTCGGTCCCTTCCTGAAAAATCTGAAAGCAGGGGAGGCATAAGCATGAAAGTCAAAGACACTCTGCTCGAGCCCATTTTTAACAACAACCCGATCGCGTTGCAGATCCTGGGTATCTGTTCTGCACTGGCCGTAACCAGTTCGCTGCAGGTCACCCTGGTCATGTGTATCGCGCTTACCTCGGTTGTGGCCTGTTCCAACGTTGCGGTCTCCCTGATCCGCAACCAGATTCCCAACAGTATCCGCATTATCGTGCAGATGACAGTGATCGCGTCTCTGGTCATTCTGGTTGATCAGGTGATCAAGGCGCTGGCGTATGACATCTCCAAACAATTGTCGGTGTTTGTTGGCCTGATTATTACCAACTGTATTGTGATGGGGCGCGCAGAAGCCTTCGCTATGAAAAACCCGCCACTGCCCAGCTTCTTTGACGGCCTTGGCAATGGCTTGGGCTACAGCGTGATTCTCATTGGTCTGGCCTTTATTCGCGAACTCTTTGGTGCAGGCAAACTGTTTGGTGTGGATATCCTGTACACCGTCAGCAACGGTGGCTGGTATGTCCCCAACGGTCTGCTGCTGTTGCCACCTAGTGCGTTTTTCCTGATCGGTCTGTTTATCTGGGCGATTCGCGCCTGGAAGCCCGCTCAGGTGGAGCAGGACGAATTCAGGATTGCGCCCAATACCCAGGCGCAGGAGGTTTAATTCGTGGAACATTATATCTCTTTGATTATCCGCGCCGTTTTTGTTGAAAATATGGCGCTGGCTTTTTTTCTCGGCATGTGTACCTTCCTGGCTGTATCGAAGAAGATTGAAGCCGCGATTGGATTGGGGGTGGCGGTGATCGTGGTACTGACCCTGACAGTACCTGTGAATAACCTGATCTACACCTACCTGTTGAAAGACGGTGCGCTGGCCTGGGCCGGTTATCCGGATGTGGATCTGAGCTTCCTTGGCTTGTTGTCTTATATCGGTGTGATCGCAGCGCTGGTACAGATTCTGGAAATGTTTCTGGATAAGTATGTACCGGCACTGTACAACGCCTTGGGTGTCTTTCTGCCGCTGATTACCGTGAACTGTGCCATCCTTGGGGCTTCCCTGTTCATGGTGGAGCGCGAGTATGCGTTTGGGGAGAGTGTTGCCTATGGCTTTGGCGCCGGCCTCGGCTGGGCCCTGGCGATTACCGCGCTGGCGGGCATTCGCGAAAAGTTGAAGTATAGCGACGTACCGGATGGCCTGAAGGGCCTGGGCATCACCTTCGTAACGGTTGGTTTGATGTCCCTGGGCTTTATGTCCTTCGGCGGCATCGACATCTGAGCGGGGTGAAGCAATCATATGAACAGTATTGAAATTATCCTCGGCGTGGCGATGTTTACCGTTATCGTTCTGGTACTGGTAGCGGTGATCCTTGTAGCTCGCTCGCGCCTGGTAAACACCGGCAACGTCAATATTCTGGTCAACGGCGAAAAGAACCTGACCGTGCCTGCGGGTGGTAAACTGCTGCAAACCCTGGCGGCCAACAACCTGTTTTTGGCCTCTGCCTGTGGCGGTGGCGGCAGCTGTGCGCAGTGTGTGTGCAAAGTCATCTCCGGTGGGGGGGATATGCTGCCCACTGAAGCAGCACACTTTACCCCGCGCGATGCCAAAGAGGGCAAGCGCCTGTCCTGTCAGGTGGCGGTGAAACAGGATATGACAATCGAAGTGCCCGAAGAGGTGTTTGGTGTGAAGCAGTGGGAGTGTACTGTGGAATCTAACCCGAATGTGGCCACTTTTATCAAGGAACTCACCCTGCGCCTGCCCGAAGGTGAAAATGTCGACTTCCGTGCAGGTGGTTACGTACAGCTGGAGGCGCCGCCCCACCATGTGAAATTCGCCGATTTCGATGTGGAAGAACAGTACCGCGGTGACTGGGAGCACTTCGGCTTTTTCAAACTGGAATCCAAGGTGACAGAACCTGTTGTACGCGCCTACTCCATGGCCAACTATCCGGAGGAGAAGGGGGTTGTAAAGTTCAACATCCGTATTGCCACCCCGCCGCCGCGCACCGAGGGCATACCACCGGGTCAGATGTCTTCCTATGTGTTCAGCCTGAAGCCTGGTGACAAGATCAAGGTGTACGGACCCTTCGGCGAGTTCTTCGCCAGGGACACCGATAACGAGATGGTTTTTATTGGTGGTGGTGCCGGTATGGCACCCATGCGCTCGCACATTTTCGACCAGCTCAAGCGCCTAAACTCCAAGCGCAAGATCAGCTTCTGGTACGGTGCCCGCTCCCTGCGGGAGATGTTCTACGAAGGAGACTACAACGGCCTGGCCTCCGAATTCGATAACTTCCAGTGGCATGTGGCGCTGTCGGACCCGCAGCCGGAAGACAACTGGAGCGGTTACACAGGGTTTATTCACAACGTGGTCTATGAAAATTACCTGAAGGACCACCCGGCTCCGGAAGACTGCGAGTACTATATGTGTGGACCGCCTATGATGAACGCGGCAGTGATCAATATGCTCAAAGACTTGGGCGTTGAGGATGAAAATATTCTCCTCGACGATTTTGGCGGTTGATCGGATCGCGTGGTTTGCTAAACGCAATCAAAACCCCGAAAAAAATTAAAACAGGGCCCGATCTTGCGGCCCTGTTTTTACTTTGTGTAGCTATTCTTCTTTCTGCCTGCACCCGGAAATCAGAGACCTGGCAGCTCAGTGGCCCCACAATGGGGACCAGTTATCACATCACCATGGTGGATATTCCCAGAGGGGCAGATCGAGCCAAATTGCAGGCACTGATCGACAGTGAGCTGCATCAGGTCAACCAGGTTATGTCCACCTACATCGATAATTCCGAGTTGATGCGCTTCAATCGGAGCCCTGTGGGTCAGGCCATACCAGTGAGCAAGCCGCTTGCGGATGTTGTGGAGATGTCTCTGGATATCTACCGACGCAGTGACGGCGCCTTTGAGGTCACGGTTGGCCCCCTGGTCAATTTATGGGGATTTGGCCCCCAGCCGGAACCAGAGAAGATTCCCTCCGAGACAGACATTGCCCGCTTGCAGCAGATCGTGGGTTCCGATGCTCTAAAAATGACTCGTGAGCCGGATACCCTCACTCGAGAGCGCCCGGTGGAAATAGACCTATCGGCCATTGCCAAAGGGTATGGGGTCGATCGGATTGCGCTGCTTCTGGAACAGCGGGGCATTCGCAACTATCTGGTCGAGATTGGCGGTGAACTGCGTACCCTGGGTAAGAATCCAAAAGGTAGAATCTGGCGAATCGGCATCGAGGCGCCTGACTCCATAGGTCAAATCGTTCAGCAGTCTATTGGTGTCAGTGGCAAAGGGGTAGCGACCAGCGGTGATTACCGCAATTACTACGAACGCGGGGGTGTGCGCTATGCACACAGCATAGATCCCCGTACCGGGCGCCCGTTACAGCACAGGCTTGCATCTGTGACCGTTGTTGCCGATAGCTGTGCCGAGGCCGACGGCCTTGCAACGGCTCTGAATGTGCTGGGTGTTGAAGCGGGGATGGCTTTGGCTGAGCGCGAAAATCTGGCTGTTTTTATGTTGGTAAAAACTGACAAGGGGTTTGAACAGCGGTACAGCGCCGCTTTTGCCCCTTATCTGGAGAAGTCTGAGTGATGACGGTGTTTATCTTTGCCTTTGTTGTCATGTTACTGGTTGTCGCAGGGATGGCGGTAGGCGCCATGGTGCAGAAAAAACCGTTAAAAGGATCCTGCGGTGGACTCAACACTATCGGTATGAAACAGAACTGTGCTATCTGCGGTGGTGATGATGAAGCGTGTGAGAAAGAACAAAAACGTCAACGAAATAAAGTCGCTGTAGAGGATATTGCTTACGATGCTACCAACCGCAGGTAAGCTTTGTATTCTATCTGCGAATTTTTGTTTTTACCAAAGTAACGTTCAGTGAATGGAAAGCATCCCTGCTCCAGAGGCTGGAAATGCACAATTAAGGGGTTAAATGGCAGAGCAAAAATTTGATCTGGTTGTTATTGGTTCCGGCCCTGCTGGAGAAGCCGCTGCAATGAGCGCTGCCAAGCAAGGAATGCGTGTGGCGGTGATCGAAAAACGCCAGGTGGTTGGCGGCAACTGTACCCACAAGGGTACTATCCCTTCCAAGGCGCTGCGCCACTCAGTAAAACAGCTCATGCGCTACAACACACAAAGTGTATTTCGCGCACTGGGTGAACCGCGCCGGCTTACTTTTCCCCAGGTGATGCAAACGGTCAACAAAGTCATTTCCTATCAAGTGGAAATGCATACCTCTTTATATGCGCGCAACCGGGTTGAGCTGATTGTGGGGGAGGCCAGTTTCCACAATGCTAACAGCCTGGATGTGCAGTTGCCAGATGGTGCTACGGAAAGTGTCACTGCAAAAAAATTCATCATCGCCACTGGCTCGCGCCCGTATCATCCGGCGGATGTGGATTTCGGGCACGAGCGTGTATACGACAGTGATACCATTTTGGATATGCAGCACACCCCACACTCCATTATGATCTATGGAGCAGGGGTGATCGGTTGCGAATATGCCTCTATTTTTGCCGGCCTGGGAGTCAAGGTTGACTTGATCAATACCCGTAGCAGCCTGCTGGAATTCCTTGATGACGAAATCTCTGATGCCCTGAGCTATCATCTGCGCGATATGGGAGTGACTGTCCGTCACCGGGAAGAATATGCGCGAGTACTGCTCAATGCGCAGGGGGTGATTATGGAGATGCAGTCCGGCAAGCGTATCCACGCCGATGCACTGCTCTGGTGTAACGGTCGTACCGGTAATACCAGCAGTTTGGGTCTGGATAATGTTGGTTTGGAAGCCAATCACCGCGGTCAGCTGAGGGTAGATGATCATTACTGTACTGAGGTGGAAAATATTTACGCGGTAGGGGATGTGATTGGCTGGCCCAGTCTTGCCAGTGCCTCCTATGATCAAGGCCGTGCTGTGGCGGCAGCCATTGCCGGGCGCGGCCACCGTGTTGTCGAAGACGCACCCACCGGTATCTATACCCTACCGGAAATCTCTTCCGTGGGTAAAACCGAATCCGAGTTGACCGCCGCCAAGGTGCCCTACGAGGTGGGCCGTGCGCTTTTCAAGCACACTGCGCGCGCACAGATTTCCGGTGAGCGTGTGGGTATGCTCAAGATCCTGTTCCACATCAAAACCCGCGAAATCCTCGGGATTCACTGTTTCGGTGCCGAAGCTGCAGAAATTGTGCATATCGGCCAGGCGATTATGAAGCAGCCTGCAGAAAATAATACGATCGATTACTTCGTCAATACCACATTCAACTATCCCACGATGGCGGAGGCATACCGCAGTGCCGCTCTGGATGGACTTAACCGGGTTGCACGATTATGACAGAACCCTCTCCGAGTGAATTTCGGGAGCTGGTCAAGGGGTTTTTTGAGCAAATTCCTTTTAACCAGCAAATTGGACTTGAAATGCAGTCCCTGGACCTGGAAGCCCTAACACTTTCTGCAGGTTTTGCATTGCGCCCACAACTCATCGGTAATATCTGGAAAAACATTTTACACGGCGGTGTTATCGCCACGGCTCTGGATACCGTTGGCGGCCTCACCGCCATGGTGGCCGCCTATCAGCGTTTGGGAGATTTGTCCTGGGAGGAAAAGGTGGATCGCCTTTCGAAACTCGGCACTGTGGATATGCGGGTGGATTACCTGAAACCGGGCAGGGGCCAGCATTTTCTCTGTGAAGGCGCCATTCTTCGCACAGGTAAAAAACTGGTGGTTACCCGTATGGAGCTGCGCAATGATATGGATATGTTGATCGCCACCGGGACCGCCACTTATCTCTACTAGCGGAACTGGGAGGAAAGGTACAGGCAGGCGCCCATATAAAATACAGGGATGCCTGGCAACAACAGGTTATCAGCTATCTTCAGGGTTCCCCGGAAGAGATAACTGGTTGCGATAAAAGAGAAAAAGACATCCAATAAACTGAGCTGGCAGCCAATAGCTATTGATCCGAATCGTGAAGGGCTAATAACAATAAGCTTAATTTATTGGCCGTTAAAATCACTCAGGGGTTATTTTTTGTGGGCCAAGTCACGGGATTCCAAAACAGTTCCAGTTGCAGTTGCCCCTGAATAAGATATCTTGTGACCACCCTGGTGCACTCTATTGGCGGTGTATTGCTACTGGTGTTGTTATAACTAAATTTCAATAGAAAGGGATCGAGCAATAACTTTTTGGAAGTATATAAATATGATATGACGTAACAATAATAATAGAGGAAACTTCTAATGAAATCCTTAATGAATAATAGGTTGCGAATAAAATCCTGGTTTTTGAGTCTGTTATTTTTCCCTTCTGTCCTGCTTTCCCATAACCTGCTTGCCCTCGAAGAGATTGAAGGGAGTCAAAAAGCGCTTCGCTGTGGTACGGAGCACCCAACGGAACAAGAGGCAGTATTGCAGGAGAGTTATTTTAGAATGATGAACGGTGCATTGCGCAATTATGTTCATCGCCAGGCTGGTCTGGTAGGGGTGAACGTGCATTTTCATGTAATCACAGACACCTTCGGAAATGGTTCCCTGTCTCTCCTTGAAATCAACAACCAAATGAGCGTATTGAATGCCGCATTTTCTGCAACACCTTTCAGTTTCAACCTGGCATCGGTGACAACCACAGCAAATAACAGTTGGTACCAAGTCGCACCCAGTACCAGTGCCGAATTCCAGATGAAGTCGGCGCTACGCGTAGGAGGCGCCGCAGATTTAAATATTTACACGGCGAATATCGGTGGTGGTTTGTTGGGATGGGCAACCTTTCCCAGCAGTTATGCCTCAAATCCCATTAATGATGGCGTGGTTATTTTGACGGAGTCCCTGCCGGGTGGCAGTGCCTCACCCTACAACGAGGGAGATATCCTGGTTCATGAAGTGGGACATTGGGTGGGGTTGTACCATACCTTTCAGGGTGGCTGCAGCAGCCCGGGAGACTTTGTCGCAGATACGCCGGCGGAAAGCTCTCCATCCCGCGGATGTCCGGTGGGACGGGACTCCTGCCAGGGACCTGGATTTCCAGGCGTGGACCCGATCCACAACTACATGAATTACACCGATAATGCCTGTATGTTCCAATTTACCTCGGGCCAATCAACCCGTGCTGACCAGCAGAGTAGCTTTTACCGTGGTCTTTAGAACCTGATCCGAAAGGGAATCCGTTTCTACCATATAGTGATAGGTCCTAAGTTCCCGGCTTCAATAGAAGCTGGGAGCCGCGTAAAGAGCTACATGCGGCCCTAGCTGTAATTACCCTTAAGCATAGGATAGTGGTCTACTAAACTCGGACACCAATTTAGGTGGTAAAATCGCCACCTGAGACAGAGGTGTTCAGTGAGTAGACAACGTCGTTCCTTCTCCCCGGAGTTCAAATTGGGTGCTGCCCGTCTAGTCCAAAAGGGAGCCCCACAGCTTTGCCGGGGAGACACGCATAGTTTGACAGATCCGTAAGTTCCATAGTAACTACAATGTGTGAGCTGCCAAGTAACACACAAAGGCAAAGGGGTCACCTTGAGACATGGTGGACAGTTTAAGTCACATGAGATGGAAGTGTAAGTACCATACTAGTTTTTATCCCAAAGTATCGTAGAAAGCTACCGTTTGGACAAGTGCGTAGAGAGTTGCCCACGTTATTTCACCAGTTGGCCCGGCAAAAGGAGAGCCTGATTGAGGAGAGGCACGTAGTGCCGGATCATGTCCATATGATGGTATCGATTCCGCCCAAATACGCTGTCTCCCAGGTGGTTGGATATATCAAAGGGGAAAGTGCTATTTACATCGCAAGGATCTACTCTGGCCTGCATAGAAATTATGTAGGACAACACTTCTGGACGGGAGGTTATTGGATACAGGTACCACCGCCATCCGCCCATGGGTGAAGCAGCTTGAAGCTGAACGTGGCGGAGAGACGCCCGCGAGTAAAGCACTTATCCCCTGGCAGCAAAAGATCCAATAGCTTGAGGCCCGGATCAACTACCTGGAGCGGGAGAAAGAGAGACTAGGGCCTGTCTGAACTAATACAACTAATACAATTTACAGTATGACCCCACCGGAACTTGCTTGGCTCACGCACTCATTCTACCATCCACCGTTCGATATCTAACTGCAAATTCCACCCAGCCTATTAGGAGGACATGTGGAGCATTTTTCGATCAAGACTGTAGTAACATGCGTACTTGCAGCCACACTATTGCAGGCCTGCACGCTAACTGTCTCGACAGAGCGTCCCGTAGTATCGGAACAGGCGTGGAGCCATCGTCCCACGGATGATTCAGGATTGGCGAAGGTACACTTCGTAGACGCCTTGGCTGACTCTCACGAAGTATCGGTCAGCAAGCTTCCGATGGTTGTCCATCTGGATGGAAAGCCCATTGACGCTGCTGCGTTTATCGAGCAGCACCTGGCAAAAGAATTACAAGCACGTAAAGCAGGGGTCACGTTCACATCAGATACTAAAGATCAATTCATATTGCACGATCTAGAAATAATTTCTCACCGAGTATCCAGTTTTTCACCCATGGTCACTTTGAGCATGGCCCAGGCGAATCTCACAGTCTCCGGCCAATCACGGCGACTGGTTTCCTTCGTCAAACGCGCCAAAGTACCAGTGTGGTCAATGGATGAAATCAACGAACCGGCTTATAACGAACCACTTGAGCTGGTCATCAAAGAATTAGCGGCGAAGGTAAATCAGAATTACCATAATCGCAGCCTACCAGATGCTGAAGTGGAAGACCTGATCGAGAAAATCCGCGCGTTCAACTCAGGCGATGGCTCCATTTATCTCACTATGTACGAACTGGCGTTCTCGAACAATAAGCTAGCAAAGCCTTTCATGGTAGAAATGACCAGTCATCCGGCTGAATACATCAGGCTAGCAGCGATCTCAGGCCTCGGTATCCTACGAGCGGAAGACCAGTTTGACCATCTTGTCAATCTTTACCAAAACTCGGATATCTGGCAGGATCGAGCTATGGCACTGAAAGCTATCGGAGATTTGGGAACTGAAAAGAGCAACGCCTTTCTATTGAAGCAACGTGACCGTTGGCAAAATGTTACGAGTAATGAAGGTATCTGGAACTCTCGAATCCTGAGTCTCTATTTGGATGACAGCGGAAATTGATTCAGGTAGTCGCTGTGTAATGTCTGATCAGTTCAACACAGTGGCTTGCCTCTCTTGTCCGACGATAATCACGGTGGCCGGTCCGCGACAACTATCTTGGTTCGTTGTGTGCTCTACAAACCAATAATCCCCATATTTATCGACTTCCAAATCGAACTCATCTAAAGCTGGGATGTATTGTTTGACTGTTATGAGCAATAAAAAGCCTCAATTAGACCATCACAAGAGATGATTTGAGAATATATAAAGCGCCAGGGAAGAAAGATGTGCCGTCAGGAGTAGATATATGCGGGAGAGTTCTAACTAATAGCCCCTAGTCTCTAAAGAAGACTTTCAGCAACTATCTGCGCGGCGGTTAGTTGCTGATTATACTTCCTGGCCGGCAATGCTACTACTTAAATGGCAACCTCCTGGATTTCAATGGCGGCGATACGTTTGCCTTCCTCAGCAGACTTCTGGAATTCCTCAATCTGGTCAAAGTTCATGTAGCGATAGATCTCGCCTGCCATAGAGTTGATGTTTTTCGCATACGCCTGATACTCCTCCAGAGTGGGCAGTCTGCCGAGAATGGCACCCACTGAGGCAAGTTCTGCAGAAGTGAGGTAGACATTGGCACCGTCGCCCAGGCGGTTGGGAAAATTGCGGGTGGAAGTGGACAGTACCGTGCTGTTTGGTGCTACGCGGGCCTGGTTACCCATACACAGGGAGCATCCAGGCATTTCGGTGCGGGCACCGGAAGCGCCATAAATGTTGTAGTAGCCTTCTTCCATCAGCTGGTGTTCATCCATTTTGGTAGGCGGTGCAATCCACATGCGGGTAGCAATGCCACCCTTGTGCTGTTCCAGAAGTTTACCCGCAGCGCGGAAGTGGCCGATATTGGTCATACAGGAGCCAATAAATACCTCATCCACCTTATCGCCAGCCACCTCGGATAACAATCGGGCGTCATCCGGGTCGTTCGGCGCACAGACGATGGGTTCATGGATTTCTGCCAGATCAATTTCGATCACCTCAAGATATTCGGCATTGGCATCCGCTTGCATCAGGCTCGGGGCGGCTAGCCACGCTTCCATAGCGCGAGCGCGGCGCTCCAGGGTGCGTTTGGAGCCATAACCCTCGGCAATCATCCAGCGCAACAGGGTGATGTTGGAACGCAGATATTCGGCGATGGTGTCTTCAGACAGCTTGATGGTACACCCGGCTGCAGAGCGCTCGGCAGAGGCATCGGATAGCTCGAAGGCCTGCTCAACAGTCAGATTTTCCAGCCCTTCGATCTCAAGAATGCGGCCAGAGAAGATATTCTTCTTGCCTTTTTTCTCTACAGTCAACAGGCCTTGCTTGATGGCATAGTAGGGAATGGCATGCACCAGGTCGCGCAGGGTGATGCCGGGTTGCATTTCACCCTTGAAACGCACCAGTACAGATTCGGGCATATCCAGGGGCATGACACCGGTGGCCGCCGCGAAGGCCACCAGTCCGGAACCGGCAGGGAAAGAGATCCCCATGGGAAAACGGGTGTGGGAATCACCACCAGTACCCACGGTGTCGGGCAACAGCATCCGGTTCAGCCAGCTGTGGATAATGCCGTCTGCCGGGCGCAGGGAAACGCCGCCGCGGTTCATAATAAAGTCCGGCAGGGTGTGCTGGGTGTCGATGTCAACGGGTTTGGGATAGGCTGCGGTATGACAAAAGGATTGCATGACCAGATCGGCGGAAAAGCCGAGACAGGCCAAGTCTTTCAGTTCATCCCGGGTCATGGGGCCGGTGGTGTCCTGAGAGCCCACGGTAGTCATTTTGGGTTCGCAGTAGGTACCCGGGCGAACCCCCGCCATACCACAGGCTTTGCCGACCATCTTCTGTGCCAGTGTGAAGCCCTTGCCTGTATCGACCGGCTGTTTGGGCTTTCGGAACAGGTCAGAGGGGGGCAGGCCCAGAGATTCCCATGCTTTACCGGTGAGACCGCGACCGATAATCAGATTGATACGGCCACCGGCCTGAACCTCGTCGAGCAGAACCTCGGATTTTAATTGGAATTCGGACAGTACTTGGCCATCTTCGGAGAGAATTTTTCCCTCATAAGGACGGATTTCAATTACATCGCCCATGCCCAGGGCATCAACCGGTGCTTCGAATACCAACGCTCCGGCATCTTCCATGGTGTTGTAGAAGATGGGGGCAACTTTACTGCCGATACAGATCCCCCCCCCTTTTTTATTGGGCACGCCGGGTATCTCTTCGCCAAAGTACCATAACACGGAGTTGGTGGCAGATTTACGCGAGGAGCCGGTGCCGACGACATCGCCGACAAAGGCAACAGGAAGGCCTTTGGCTTTCACCGCCTCGATTTGTTGCAAAGGGCCTACGGCTCCGGGTTCTTGCGGCTTCAGGCCGTCGCGCTGCATTTTGTACATGGCGAGTGCATGCAGGGGGATATCCGGACGCGACCAAGCATCGGGCGCCGGGGACAAATCATCGGTGTTGGTCTCCCCGGTTACCTTGAATACTGCCACCTTGATGCTTTCCGGCACCTTGTTGCGCTTGGCAAACCACTCGGCGTCGGCCCAGGATTGCAGGACCGCCCTGGCATTTTCATTGCCGGCCTTGGCTTTTTCTTCCACATCGTGGAAAGCATCGAACATCAGCAGCGTACCTTTCAACTGCTCGGCAGCCAGCCCGCCCAAATCCTTGTCGTCCAGCAATTCAACCAGGGTGGCGATATTGTAGCCACCCAACATTTGACCAAGCAGCTCTACCGCCTGTTTGCGATCGATCAGAGGGGAGTCTGCTTCGCCTTTGATAATGGCAGAGAGGAAACCGGCCTTGACATAAGCGGCCTCGTCAACACCCGGCGGTACGCGGTGGGTGAGCAATTCAACCAGTTCCTGTTCTTTGCCCTCAGGCGGGGCTTTGAGCAACTCAACCAGGCCGGCTACCTGCTCGGCGTCCAGTGGCTTTGGTGGGATACCCTGTTCGGCGCGTTCTGCGACGTGTTTGAGGTAGGCTTCGAGCACGGATACGTCCCTCTTCATATATGGAGTGGCACCAACAGCGGGTGGCATTCCCGGTCTATGCACGGGTTCTCGGGATTTTTTCGAGGCCGCTGAAGGCGGGGTGGCGAATACTACAGGAAAGTCTTACTACTGTTAAGTTTATCGAAAAATCAATAATTTAGGCAAATTCTGGCTATAGGCACGGTGAATGTTGGTGGTCCGCTGGCCGGAGTTTCCCCCCTTTTCTTGATGACCGAAACGCAATAGTCTACCTGCAACTTTCACTCGGGCCGATGTGGCTGGAGTGGATCAAACTGGGTATTCGATGTACAGAAAAATTCGCACCCCCTGTATTGGGGTCTGTTCAACTGGTATTGGTGACGAGGTATGCCGCGGGTGCAAGCGTTTTGCCCATGAAGTCATCGATTGGAACGCCTATACCGAGGAGCAGCGCCGTATCATTGCACAGCGGCGCGAAGGCTACTTGGCCAGTGCGGTACGCAGCCTGTTGGAAATTGTAGATCAGCCGCTGTTGCTGGCTCAGTTGAAACATCAGCAGATTCGTTTTGACGATCGCCAAAATCCTTACTGTTGGGTGTTTGAACTATTGCGTGCAGGAGCAAGTCAGATTGCCAATCCACGGGAGTATGGGGTAAGCCCTACAAACCAGGCCCGGGGCTTATCCCTTGAGGAAATTCGCCAGCGTATTGATGAGGATTTTTATGCCTTGTCGGTTTCCTACTACCAGCGCTATGTATCCCCGGGGATAGTGGAGGGCTGACTATGTCCGGATATTTCTCTTAGCACCAAGTCTCTTTTGACAGTGTTGCCGAAAAGCGGTGACAAACTTGCACAGGAATTGCGCTTTTTTATCTCTGTTCTCTCAGGAACACCCTGAGTGCAGGCAAGAAAGCTTCAGAGGCCAACCCCAGATCCCGTCGCTGGCGACGGCGGCTCGGGCTGGGCTGATGATCAATACGGGTAAAGTTGGGTAGTTGTCCAGCACTATTGGCCTGGATTAAAACCGGCATGGATGAATACCCGACCTGCCGATAGGCATCTTCCTGTTCTTTTTCTTGTCCATAGAAAATTTCCGCCACCTGCAGGTTGGGGCGGCTCTGAACCTGCACCTGGCGAAGATCCTCTTGCTGGCTCTTATGCAAGCCAGCAAGCAGCTGCCGCTGGTATTGTATGCCCGGATCGGAGCCCGCTGGATCCAGTTGCACCAGTTTTTTCTCGCACCAGCCCACGGTCACTTTTCGGATTGATTTACGCGCCTTTATCCAGGATAGGGCGATGGCATCTGGGCGATTGGGGCAGAGGAGTATCAGCCGATAGCATTGGCGCAGATGGGCGCGGGGGTGGCCGGATTGTGTCAGCACTTCCCGTACACTGCGGTCGCGCTCTGCCACCGGGCGTTGTTCCAGGGCTGCTCTGAAGCTTGAAATAGCGTTGTAAAATTCTTTTTTTTGCGCATTGAACTGCTGTGCGAGGGAAAGGGTTTTACTCGGTACTGCAAGCAATCCTGGGATTTGCAAAGTGACACGAGCGTCACTACCAGAGCCCATGGGCTCTAAGTAATCCAGTTGCGCGTACAAGGCGCCTGTCAACGAAAAGGGCTGCTCAAAGCTTTTACCGAGAGCCAGAGAGGCATCCTGGGCAAACCCGGGTTGCAGCAGGTAGTGCTGCCAGGGTTTGCCTGCGGCTTGCAACTGTTCCAGGGACTCGCGCAGCCTGGTGGCGCTGGAGTGCAATTTGTCCAGCAGTGGCGGGATTGCCTGTGCCAATTCCCGATAGTGTTTCATTGTTGCTGCTCCCGGTGTGGTAAAGCTCTATATTAATACACTTAATAAATCGTTACCAGTTTTATGATAAAAATTAACCGAAATTTTAACCATTGAAACTCTCTGCGCTCACAGCAATTCCTGATCTTTACCCCTGATTATTGGCCGGGCATAGTTGCCGGATCTGTTACAACAAATAGTATTAGTTAAAGCTCCTGTGGAATATGCAGACTTCCAGTAATATCGCATAACTTCGGCAACCTCAGTTGGGAAATAACCATATTGGTATCACCCTGCCCAATTTCTTGGTAATGCTAAATGATGCGTGTAATACGGTGCGATAGCCACATGGTCATTATCCCTTGCATTACAATTGCGAGGCATACGGCAGCCCACCAGTCAGTGGCGCCATTCCAGGCCATCCAATACGCTTTGCTGACCAAGAAAGGAGGGAATAAACCAAACAGCCATTGCCAGGGTTCGGCAACAAACCACCCCAATACAATAATCCCACCTGCGAGGCTGACGAATTTAGCCACAGCAAATCCTTGCACTTTGTTCTCTGCGGTAACTGTAATAAATAATGCCACGATCGGAGCGGTCAACGCTGCCCCAACGGCCAATACTGGCAGCTGCCACAGCCCTAACCGGCCTTGGTGGGTTACTACCAACATACCGGCCACTATTAGGAAACCAAATGCAGAGGTTGCGGCTACCCGGTAACCTAGGTAACTCAAAGACGATACTGGTGTGACCAACATTGCGCACCAAGTTCGGTCATCCTTCTCGCCAAGCAATAGGAACCCAAACACAGTTCCCACCAATGCCGCCCCATTGTAGAGGATCATGTGTGCCAGGATGGGTGGATAATAGGAATACAGAGGGCGGTCAACGAGCTCTCCGGGCATGACTCCGTGTTGGCTAAGATATTCGTTCAACCAAGGCAAACCGTAGCGCAAGGCCAGGCTCAGTAGAAGTGCAAAAACAAACATCGAGATTAACAGTTGATCCCGCCCGATAAGCCGCAAATCGTTGCGTCCCAATCGAATTGCCAGTGGTGCTTGTTTCAACTCTGTCTCCAGAACTCAAGGATGTGGACCCGGTAAGCTCGATACATCCATGCTGTGAGGATTATTATCGTTATCGCCGTGTAGCCAAGTCCGTATGTCCATTCCGCAGGATTCAGAGTGTGGAATGCACCCTGTATCAGTAGGGTCGGCGCACAGGTAGGAATCAACAAAAATATCGGGTGTTCGCTAAGACCCAGGAATCTCAAAACAGGCAGTTGTAAAAGGCTTGTTATAAACGCGAGCGGAAGGAGAAATTCCATCAATGTTTGATATCGAACCACCAGGATCAATCCAACCAACGAATAGACGATACTCAGAGACACAATGCCGAGGAATAAGAAAAGAACTTCAACCGCTGTAAAAGGCCACCCTTGCCCAATCAGCACCAGGGTGCCACCGACCATGACCAAGGATTCTACTATTGCCAAGGTTGATAGTGACACGATTTTTGCCCACAGGTATTCACGACTGTGCAGAGGTGATGCGAGCTGCGCGATCAGAGTACCTTGCTCTTTTTCGAAAACGACCAGCACCGCCGCGTACAGCAGGGTGGAGCCGCCGATGGTGGCCAGTAACAGTACCGGTAACAGGACGGGCAAGTACGTCAGTGAAGAAAGTATGCCGAGTGCCAGGGCCAATACCACACTGGCTCCGATTCCGATCAAATACAATTGCATACGCAATTGTATTCGAAAGTCAGTTACCATCATTGATAACAGGCGGTTCATGGTGACAAAGCCTCTCCAGTCACCTCGATAAACACGTTGTGCAACGTTGTTTCCTGTGAATGTACTGTCTCAATCCGCTGCGCGGACCTCAATAACTCAATAAATGCGGCATTGTTGCCGATTCCGTCGAGCCCGAACCTTTTTTGTACCGTCTCTGATGAATCATTTATGTAACCTACTGTAATTTCGCGTCTGCCAAAGCACTGCTTCAGTACCAGCGGAGCGTCGATCAATCGCAAAGTCCCCTGAGTAATAAACGCGACACGGTCACATATGACATCCGCAAGATGCATATCGTGGGTTGTAATAAATACGGTTGCTCCCCGTGAGCGGAGTTCCAGCACTAGATTTTGGATCTTTCGTGCGTTTGTGGGATCCAACCCACTTGTCGGTTCATCCAAAAACAGAATTTTCGGGGCGTGGATAATGCTGCGAGCGATATTCAGCCTTACCTTCATTCCCTTACTGAATGCAGAAACTTTTTGGTTCATCACCTCAGCTAATCCGACCCACCCCAAGACTTCCGTTGAATCATACGTCTGGCCGGTATAAAACGAGCGAAAGTGTTCGAGATTTTCCCGTGCGGTCAGTTTGAGATAGTGGTTGGGGAATTCGAATGAAACGCCAACATGCTCATAATACTCCTTCCCCCAGTCGGTTAACTCCCGGTTCATTACTTTCACTTGGCCGCCGTATCCGCGCAACAGGCCGGTCAGTATGTTCTGCGTGGTCGATTTCCCCGCTCCCGAAGGTCCAAGCAAGCCCACTATCTCACCCTGGGCTATCTTGAAGCTAATACCACGTACGGCATTTTCAGTAGAGCGGGGGTAACGATAGGTCAAATCGCGTACTGCAATCATAGGTATTTCCCTAATGCAAACTTCTGATCCCCATACAACACTTACTGATGTCCACGGGCAGTATAGTTGCGACCGGGGTTCGTTTTTCTATACCTCGGGTTTCGGATGGAACATGTGATTCATTCCCTGGAATAATGATTATGTGAAAGCCATTTGGAACGGAGGGATATTTTATGCTGTCCGGTTTGAAAACGATACTGGGAAGGGCACGACTACACAGCCTTGTTGCCGTTCGGACAGAGGGGTTAATCAGTGTAGGGAGCAGACATGCTGTTGCCTGTTTTGGCGCATGGCGGGGGAAAAGCGGATCATATCCAACAGGGAATCGATATAGCGCTCGCCAAGCTCGCCAAGATCCTCCTCACGTGATGACAACAACCATTCTTCTAGTACACCAAAGAGACCGCCATGTAACATCTCTGCTGCGAGACTCACATCCAGATCCACGGGTAACTGTCCAGTGGTGACAGCCATATGCACCAGTTGCCCCATGTTCTTAAAAGCCTCAGTACGGCCCTGCTTCAAACGTCGAACGGACTCACTGCTCTCATCAGCCACTTCAGCGCGTTGAAAGAGAATCTCCAATACCCACTGCCACTGCTCATTGCAGGCAATTTCGTGGAATAGCCATACCCAGCGGGTTCGCAGCACCCCGAGAGGATCTTCTTTGACCTGATCTCCAGCGGTTTCGCACAATTGTTCGCCGGGCACACGCACTCGCTCGGTCAGGGCATTGAGGAGTTCGACATTGTCACGGAAATGATTGCACAGAGCACTCGGTGTAACGCCAGCTAACTCAGCCACTGCTGAAAGGGAGGCAGAGGAGATTCCTGATTCATGGAAGACACTGAGTGCAGCGTCCAGAATGCGCTCTCGGATCTTCAAGGCTAGTTCGTTGCTCTGTTTGGTCATTGGGACAGCTTGCTTCTCTTGTAATCATATTAACCTCACCTGGACGCGTAATTACGACATTTCATCGCAGGGGTGCCGGGTGCGGTTTTTATATAACCCCTTGAAAACACAGGGTGAAATTGCCTGCTAGGGGGAGCTTGCAGAGTGATGAATACTTGATAGGATTTCGTGTGCGCACATAAAATATCAGTTTGCTGAAATCGGATTTTCCCGCCGCTTTCACTTCCCGCTCCTGACAGTGCAGTCCGGGCAGTCAGCGCTCACCGAGGTAATCATGCTCAACAACAAAGCTCTCATCTGTCTTTTGGCTGTGTCTTCTCTGTTCACGGCTTGTGGTGAAGAGGCCGCTGTGCCATCAAGAATGACACCTCAGGTAACGATTGTCACACTAAAGTCTGAGCCAGTCACGCTGACAAGGGAGCTGCCGGGGCGCACTTCGCCTTTTAAGGTGGCGGAAGTACGCCCGCAAGTGAATGGCATCGTAACTCAGCAGTTGTTCCGAGAAGGCGGCCGGGTAGAGGCCAATCAGCCCCTTTACCAGTTGGACGATGCTGTTTATCGGGCAGATGTGGCCAATGCCAGGGCAATATTGCAGCGTAATAATGCGGTGATGAACATCGCTCGTTTAAAAGCCGAGCGCAGTGAAGAGCTGGTAAATGATGGCGCTGTGAGCAAACAGGAGAACGACTCTGCCGAGGCGGACCTGCAGGCTGCCCGTGCCGATGTAGCTGCGGCCAAGGCGGGGTTGCATAGGGCGGAGATTCAATTGGCCTATGCGCGAATCACCTCGCCAATTACCGGGCGCATAGGCAAGTCCGCTGTGACCCAGGGTGCGCTGGTTACGGCCAATCAAACTGCTGCGCTGGCCACGGTTCAACAACTGGACCCCATATATGTGGATGTCACCCAGTCTGCTGCCGAGCTTGTGAACCTGCGCCGGGCTTTCGAAGCGGGCACCCTTGGGGATGCTACTCACCTGCCAGTCAGAATTTTTCTGGAGGATGGCAGCGAGTTTGCGTTCAAAGGCAAGCTGGAGTTTGCCGAGGCCAGCGTCGACCCATCCACCGGCAGCGTTCTCCTGCGCGTGGTAGTGCCGAATCCTGACAACATGTTGCTTCCCGGGATGTATGTGCGTGTGATTGTGGGTAGCGGGGTGCTTGAAAAAGCCATTCTGGTACCCCAGGAGGGCATAGCGCGGGACCCTGATGGGAAAACTTCTGCATTGGTGGTTACTGAGGAGAATATTGTGGCCCAGCGCTCGGTTAGTGTAAGCCGCACTGTCGGCAATCGCTGGCTGGTAGAGGAGGGGCTGTTTCCGGGGGACCGCGTGATTGTTGCCGGCCTGCAGAAAATTCGTCCGGGGGCACCGGTACAGGCCAGCGAGCGTTCAGAGATACCGCCATCGGCAGTGCCAGAAGATGCCCAGGCTCCAGAAGCATCTGATCGGCAGGGTTTGTGAGGGCAGGAATGATGGCAAATTTCTTTATCTACCGGCCTGTTTTTGCCTGGGTGCTGGCTATTATTACCATGCTGGCAGGCGCGCTTTCCATTAGCCAGCTGGCCGTAGAGCGCTATCCGAATATTGCACCCCCTGCAGTCAATATTGAGGCGAACTACCCAGGAGCTTCCGCACGGGTGGTTGAGGACTCGGTCACCCAGATTTTGGAGCAGAACATGAAAGGTCTCGATGGCCTGCTCTATATGTCTGCAACCAGCCAGTCGAATGGGAGCGCTGCCCTCTCTTTGACCTTCCAGAATGGCACAGATCCGGATACCGCCCAGGTGCAGGTACAAAACAAGGTGCAGCTGGCGATGCCGCTGCTGCCACAAGAAGTACAGCTACAGGGGGTGAACGTCAGCAAATCCCGCAACGGCTTCCTGATGGTGGCGGGTTTTGTCTCTGAAGACGGCAGTATGAATCGCAATGACATCGCCGATTATATCAATTCCGCCATTGTAGATCCTGTCAGCCGGGTACCTGGTGTTGGTAATGTACAGGTCTTCGGGTCCAAATACGCTATGCGCATTTGGCTGGATCCCAACAAGCTGGCCACTTACGGCCTGTCTTCAACGGAGATTGCTGCTGCGATACGGGCACAGAATGCCCAGGTTGCGGTAGGCAGCCTCGGTGCAGCACCAGCAATCCCGGGGCAGCAATTGAACGCTTCGATTACCTCCCAGGGACGCCTGCAAACCCCGGAGCAGTTTCGTGCGATTGTGGTGCGGGCCAATGGGGACGGTTCTCTGTTGCGTCTGGGTGATATAGCACGGGTGGAGCTGGGGGCGGAAAATTACGAATTTATCTCTCGCTACAACCGGCAGCCTGCTACCGGTATCGCCATCAATCTGGCCACCGGTGCCAATGCGCTAGAGACGGCTGAGGGCGTCAAGGCGAAACTCAAGGAACTGGAGCCCTTCTTTCCGCGGGGTTTGAAGTCGGTAATACCTTTTGATACCACACCATTTGTCGAGGTTTCCATCAAGGGGGTTATTGCCACCCTGGTCGAGGCGATTATCCTGGTCTTTCTGGTGATGTACCTGTTTCTGCAGAACTTCCGCGCAACCCTGATTCCCACAATCGCGGTGCCGGTTGTATTGCTGGGGACTTTCGCTGTGCTTGCAGCCCTGGGCTTCTCGATCAATATGCTGACCATGTTTGCCATGGTACTGGCCATTGGCCTATTGGTGGATGATGCCATTGTAGTGGTGGAGAACGTCGAGCGGGTGATGCACGAGGAAGGACTGCCGCCCAGGGAAGCTACGAAAAAATCCATGCGCCAGATAACCCCGGCGCTGGTAGGTATCGGTGTGGTGCTTTCGGCAGTATTTGTACCCATGGCATTTATGAATGGTGCAACCGGGGTCATTTACCGGCAGTTCTCTGCAACCATTGTTGCCGCCATGGCGCTCTCGGTGCTGGTGGCCATTATCCTGACGCCGGCGCTTTGCGCGACCCTGTTAAAGCCATTGGTCAAGGGTGAAAACCACGGACAACGGGGGTTTTTCGGTTGGTTCAACCGCAACTTTGAACGCAACAGCCGGCGCTATCAAAATGGGGTGAGGGCGGTTCTTGCCCGCAGTGGTCGCTTTATGTTGCTCTTTTTCGCGCTCTCCGCAGTGATGGTGATCCAGTTTTTGCGCCTGCCCAGCGCTTTTTTGCCGGACGAAGACCAGGGGGTGCTCTTTTCCATGGTGCAGGCGCCGGTGGGCGCCACCCAGGAGCGTACCATGGAATCTATCCGCAAGGTGGAAGACCAGTTTCTCAACAACGAGCAGAATACGGTGGAGTCCGTATTTTCGGTGCAGGGATTCAGTTTTGCCGGCAGCGGTCAGAATACCGGTATTGCTTTTGTCAATCTCAAGGACTGGTCTGAGCGGGAGGAGGCACAGGCAAGCTCCAGTGCTGTAGCGATGCGGGCCATGGGTGCATTGATGCAAATAAAGGATGCGCTTGCCTTTGCCTTTTCGCCACCACCAATACCTGAGTTGGGTTCTTCCGGGGGCTTTACTTTTTACCTGATGGACAATGGCAACCTGGGACATCAGGCGCTGACCGCAGCGCGAAATCAGTTCCTGGGTATGGCTGCACAGAGCCCACTGCTCTCCAACGTAAGGCCCAACGGACAGGAGGACACACCACAATTCCGTGTGCAAATTGATAACGCCAAGGCTGCGGCATTGGGGTTGTCTATTGCAGAGATCAACAGTGCACTCAGTACTGCCTGGGGCGGCTCCTATATCGATGACTTCATTGATCGCGGCCGGGTCAAACGGGTATACATGCAGGCGGATGCCCCTTACCGCATGGTGCCGGAGGATTTCCAACTCTGGTCTGTACGCAATGCCGAGGGCGATATGGTACCACTGTCCTCTTTCGCCAGTTTTTCCTGGGAATACGGTTCGCCGCGCCTTGAGCGTTATAATGGCCTGCCCGCGATGGAGATCAATGGCCAGGCGGCGCCTGGCATCAGCTCTGGTGAGGCCATGGCGGAAGTGGAAAAGCTGGTGTCGACACTGCCGGTGGGCATCGGGATGGAGTGGAGTGGGCTCTCCTACCAGGAGCGCGCTGCCGGTGCGCAGGCGCCGCTGCTTTACATTTTGTCACTGTTGATTGTGTTTTTGTGTCTGGCGGCACTGTATGAGAGCTGGACCGTGCCCACTGCGGTACTGCTGATTGCGCCACTGGGCATTCTCGGTGCAGTACTTGCCAACAGCCTGCGGGGGATGGAACGGGATGTCTACTTCCAGGTCGCCATGCTCACAACTGTTGGCCTGACCAGCAAAAATGCCATCTTGATCGTGGAGTTCGCCAAGCACAACCTGGACAGCGGCATGGAACTGGTGGCAGCTACCATGCGTGCGGTGCGCGACCGGTTGCGCCCAATCCTCATGACTTCACTAGCTTTCGGTCTGGGTGTGTTGCCACTGGCTGTTGCTACCGGGGCCGGTTCTGGTGCCCAGCGCGCCATTGGCACTGGCGTGTTGGGGGGTATGGTGGTGGGAACCCTGCTCGGTATCTTCTTTATTCCGCTCTTTTTTGTGGTTGTGCAGCGCTTATTTGGTCGGAATAAGACCTCGTTCAGCGCGGAACTTCCCGCTGATCAGGGAAAGCTTACCGATAAACAAGCGGACACTGTAGAGGCCGTATAAAACCCCTTTTTGCATTGTCTTGAATAGAAATAAAAGGTATGGGCCGACACAGTCGGCCTCAATCGCAACCTGCCGTAGGCAATTTTTTTCACCGAGGGATCAGGAGAGTTCGGTAATACGCCTGTTTGCCGCTGCCAGGTTCTTTTCTTTCGCCTCCCCGGCAACAGCCAGCCCTTCAATGTAAATAAACTCCACATCGGTCATGCCCACAAACCCCAGAAACTGACGCAAAAATGCGCTTTGCGCATGATCATCACCGTAGAAGCCGCCGCGAGCCGCAAAGACGATAACTTTTTTGTTCACGAGCATCCCCTGGGGGCCATTATCGGTATAGCGAAAGGTAACACCGGCGCGGGCAATATGATCGAAATAGGTGTGCAACGTGGATGGAATAGTGAAGTTGTACATAGGTACTCCCATTACCACGGTCTCAGCGGCAGAAATTTCTTTAATCAAAATATCCGAATAATGGACCATTGCCTGCTGCTCTAGGCTGCGCTGTTCCTGTGGTGTATTGAATGCTTGATAGTGCGCCAAGGTCAGGTGCGGTATCGGTTCTGCCACCAAGTCGCGGCTGATCACTTCTCCACGGGGATTCTCCGTTTTCCAGTTCTGCACGTATTTTGCGGCCAACAGGGAGGATTGACCCTCTACCTGAAAGATACTGGATTGGATAGTGAGTAGCTTTGCCATCATTGCCTCTTGAGAGGGGTACTAGGGACATCCCCGCCGCAATTTTCACTTCGGCTTGAAGGTGCCGATCATTGATGTAGCCAGTGCTTCCGGCTTGGCCAGAGCCTGCAGCCAGGAAGCGGCGGACCCAGGGGACCCTTCTTCCGGCACACCTCCAACGCCATCAAAGCCGGCTGGTGGCTTGTATGGCTACAATCTGACAGGAAAGTATGTATCGTGCACACAGGCCACAGCACAAGGTACAGACAGCTGTGAGATAAGGGCAACCTTTGTCACAGAGGGGGTCAATGATAAGATAGCCGGAAAGCACATTACGCTGACTTATACAGTGTCAAATGGTAACTGGGTGTGCACTTTGGATCTGGAGGATTCTGTATTGCCAAAGAGCTGTTCCAACGCTTGGCAGTAACGTCGCGTTAACGTAAGTTTTACACCGTCTCTAAAATGTGAATCCTGTGAAGAAAAGCGTTTTAGAGCAAAGCCCTCCTTGGAATTCCGACCTCAAGGTTTTTTTTTCATCTGGGGGCCTCTCTTAGCGCTACTTAAAGCCAATAGCCGCCAGATACTCGTCCATGTGTGGGTGCCTTTTCTTTGGTGACCAGCCCGGTGCACTTTTTTTAAGTTCCCCGTTAAGGAAAAAATAAAACATTGGTACTAACGATGAATCAAACTCTGGAAATGGCGGCGTAACCCCTCCCAACGCTACTGGTAGTTGTGGATAGCTTTTTGACCAGCGCTCGAAATGTTCAGTGTGCAATTTTCCTGACCCGCTTGTTATCCAGTAAGAATGTTTTTTGAAAATTTCGCTCCAACGCACATCTTTGCTTATTGCTTTTGCTGCTGCCCTACAAAAACCGCATAAGGGGTTCGATGCAACTAAAATGAACGGCCCTTTTTTAGGGATACTAAAACTGCGTTGTTTAAGGGTCCCGCCTTCAAAAACCCAAATTGTAGATTGCCCTTCCTCTAAACCATTAAGCCTGTGTATCTCAGGCACACTTTGCAAATACTCTACATTTTTTTGATCAACCATCCTTTTGGCTTTCTCAAATTGGCAAGACGCGATGTATGCTTCCTGTAGGGCAGCTAAGTGTCGGTTTTCTATTGCCTCCCGAGACTCCAATTCATGTAATATTTTTTGCATATCATCTATATAATCAGCATCTGGGTTGTGAAAAATGACGGTGTCATTAGCTTCAAATAAATACCCCAAATCTGATATAGTGAGCTTTTGCAAGGCAGCTGGGGCTATTGCTGGCTTAAAATTTTGTAGGTAAAATTTTCTGGATTGGATTCCCCTTTCAGGTTGCCCGCTTATGGCGTTGTATATAGTAAGCAAGCTGGCATAGTTTTCCTTCATCGATGGACCTTTATCGGCATCGGACTGCACTGTCCCTGGTGCAATCAAAAGAAATAGCCATGAGATTATTAGTAATTTGAGGTTATTTAGCATCACCTTACCTGCATTTGGCAATTTATCACTTTGATGGGAGGGTTATAGCGTAGTGTACACCCTCCCATCAAACCTTTGTTAACTGTTTACATCCTTGAACACCGCTCTACAAAACATCTGTATGGTGTGTTCCTATCGCAGGCCCAGAAACCTTGTATTATGTATGTGCAAAGATGCTCATACAAAATCCAATCCTGAAGTGCCTGGTCTGATGCCATTATCGAGCGGTCGGCCTCGGACTCAATTGTTAGCGCATGTAATGAGGGTGTGGCAGATTGCGACCCAAACAACGCGAGGATATTGTAAACCTCTGTGGCAGTTGGCCCATAACTAAGAACATCAGCGTGAAAAGACGCAAGACCTTTGTCCGTGAATACCAAGGTGTCAATAAATATCTCCCGTTCCGTCTCGGCAAGGGCCTTAAAAGGTGTGTTCTCTATCGGGGTTACTGCCAGATAGCTGTCCAGCTGCGCTTTGGTCTTTATTGGCGCCGCTTGAAAATCCATTTCTATTTTCATGCGCCAAGCTTCTTTTTTATTTTTTAAACCAACATCTGCAGAAAGCGCTTGTTGGAAAGGGAACAGTATTAGTAGTGTAGTTGTTATGCCAAATAGTTTTATGAATCTCATAATAAACTCCATTTTTCTCATGAAATTAATCTTCTAGTAAATTTATGTGCATTCTACTCACTCTTTTGAGTTTTAGTTATCCTGCACGTTTATTGCCTTTCTCACAATGCGAAACATAAGGCTGCGCAAAGATAGCTTAAATTGACACAGCAAACAACCTTGCGTTGGTGGTCTTGAAATTTGTAAGTTATGCCCCACTGCGGTTTAGCCCCACGTATGCGGGGAATCCCAGTACCTATGACTATAAAAAACGGTGTCCGGTTTAAAAATCACGTATACCTCAGAAGCATTGGCATCACCTGGCGCTCATAGAGCTTCCGGGAGGCTTTCTTTCAAAAACAGTATTTTAGGAATCGGATTACTTGCTGGCTGATTTTGGATACAGAGCGGTAGAGGAAGGTATGCCAAGGAATGCGCTGCCCCTCCTTGATGTATTTCTGGTCGATGCGATCCGACTGCTTCTTCAAGCTATTTTCATCCCCTACCTGCCAGCGGTCCTGGTGGTGGTGAGCAAACATGAGCAGCAATAGCGAGGTCATGATCGTCAGCCAAGCCTGTGTGCTGATCCCGGTTACGCTCTTGCTCCAGGCCCTCTTGCTCGCAAAACTGTTCTTCCAGGTATCGAAGTACTTTTCCTCGTCCCAGCGGCGCAGATACAGGAATGCGACGACGCCAGGTTCCAGTTCCATCTCGTTGGTGAGAAACTTGAAAGCTACCATCCGGCGCCTGATAGTGAATCAGGCGCCATCGGGTGTGGAACTCAAATAAAGATGGGAACTAAATCACCCTAAAGTTGGTGCCACACTGTTTATTTTGATACAGACAAAATAAAAAAGTTGGTAACTTTCAGCAAGAGTTTGGAGTACTAGGGGCATCCCCGCCGGAAATCACATGGTTGACGTAAGTCATTAATTTTTGGTCGAAAGTAAGGCACCCCTGAAAGCCTTGCTGCGCCTGGGTTTCAAGCCGAAGTGAAAATTGCGGCGGGGATGTCCCTAGGGCCTGTTCACACTAAATCCTGTATAATCCCTTCATGGAAATTACAGCGCAACAATACAAAATTATCGAAGATTTTCTGCCCCTCCAGCGCGGCAACGTGAAAATATCCAACTTACAAGTGCTGAACGCCATTCTTTACATAGCCGAGCATGGTTGTAAATGGCGAGGTCTGCCGATGAAATTCGGCCGTTGGCACAGCGTCTACATGCGGGCGAATCGTTGGGCCAAACAAGGTGTACTGGATAGGGTCTTTCTGGCCCTCCAGGAAAATAATGTGATCAATATCCAGGTCGATCATATCTCTCTTGATTCTACGGCTGTTAAAGTTCATCCAGATGGTACTGGCGCGTTAAAAAAAATGGTCCTCAATCTATCGGCAAATCACGAGCAGGATGGACCACCAAGATTCATATGGTTGCAGCCGACCACAACCGCGCCGTAGTATTTTCTCTGTCACCGGGGCAGGCTGGAGACGCTCCGGAGGGCCGAAAGCTGCTGAAAAGCCTTGAGAACTGCGGTTGGGATGGTGCCAAAGTGATCATGGACAAGGCCTACGAGGGTAATGAAACCCGGCAGTTGGTATTCGATCTGGGCATGGAACCTGTCGTGCCACCGAAGAGTAACCGAATGAGCACCTGGAAATACGACGTGGAGGCGTACAAAAAACGAAATGAAGTGGAGAGGCTGTTTCGACGCCTGAAGGGCTTCAGAAGAATTTTCTCTCGTTTTGACAAACTGGATGTCGTTTTCACATTTTTTATTCACTTTGCGCTTATTGCCGATACTTTAATTAGTGTGAACAGGCCCTAGTACCCCACACTGGTCCGGGGGCGCAAAGGCTGGCCGATATTATCCGCCAGCGCCTGCGGGACTTGTCGGGGGAAAGCTGAGAATAGGGTCCTTTATTAACCAGCAATAGTGCCTTGCAATCTTGCGGAAAACCCACGGCGCTATTCAGGTGCCCAGTATCAAATAGTTTTATTAGCCATGGGGACTGGCAGATCGCTGAAAGACAACCCTAACGGTAATCGGGGTTGGGGAAGTCCGGCTTGCAACCGGCATCCCAACGGGAGCGCTGGTTACCATGGGCTGGTATGCCGCCTGCATCTTTGATCATCCTGGCCAGATGCATCAGGTTCCAGGTCATAAAGGTGGTATTGCGGTTGGTGAAATCATTTTGCGGACCTCCGGAACCGGGGTCCAGGTAGGAGGGGCCAGGGCCTGCTTCTCCTACCCAGGCGGCATCTGCTTGTGGTGGGATTACATAGCCCAAATGTTGCAGAGAATAGAGAATGTTCATGGCGCAGTGCTTGGCGCCATCTTCGTTTCCAGTAATCAGGCAGCCGCCAACACGACCGTAATAGGCATATTGGCCCTGATCGTTCAGGTCGGAAGAGTTGGCATAGAGTCGCTCGATGGTTTGAGTGCAGATGGATGATTTTTCACCGAGCCAGATAGGCGAGCCGATGACCAGTATGTCAGCTTTTTCTACCTGCTGGTAAATCTGCGGCCATTCGTCATTTCTCCAGCCGTGCTCGGTCATATCGGGGTAAACTCCAGAAGCGATGTCATGATCCACCGGTCGCAGTACCTGTGTATGAACTCCATTTCTCTGCATGATCTCGCGGGAGATATTGATCAAGCCATCGGTATGGGAAAGTTCCGGAGTTGGCTTTAATGTACAATTCAGGAACAGAGCGTTGAGATCGGAAAAATCCCAAGAGCTGGATTCGCACTCGGCCAGCTGTTTTTTGTTGAGTGTCATATGTAGCCTCCATACTATTAGTGCTGCTGTGTTTCGGGAAAGAGGTGCATTGGCGTTGCTTTCTGTCACAGGTTTGTTCTGCCAACGCTGATGACCTGCCTGTTCCAACTGAGTTTCACAGGCTGCAAACGACCATTTGTCATTATTCGGTGTTTGATACTGCCCAAAAGCCCATGCGGATCGAGCCAGGGTTATCAAAAATAAATGCTAGCTGTGCTTTTTGTTGTATTGACGAAAGTCGTGTCGGGTTTGCTCAATGAACCGTTCCGGGATCTATTTGTCCGCTGGGGCATCGAAGATGATGCTGGCTATACGCACCCGCTGGATCACAAGTAGCAACTCAAACTGCGCAGGACTACTTTTGCCGAGGAAAAGACACAAGTAGGCGTTCCTGTGCAGAGAGGCGGTTGCAGCCGTGATTACAGTGTTTCCGTAACAGGGTTGAATCATTTTGGTAACGTCCGGCTGACCTGTCAATGCACAGTCGAGAATGTCGATTTTACAGCCAGATTTGTAATCAACAATATTCAGCTTATCGATACTTCAAACACTCAAGAAGTGCGCCGCAGATCCGTCTGGTAAATACCTAGTAGCGATAACAGCTTATCGTCATCGACATTGAGAAATACGCTATGAACGTGTTTTCGCAGCAGCCTATCGAAGAAGCTCTGCCATCTTTTTCATTAATATTGAGGAGGCATTGTCGGAAAACTGTTGCCCTTCTTCAATATATCCCCAGACAACAGCGTCGCTTTTCCAGCCACCCTGCTTCTTGATCAATTCAAAACTCACTTTTTCGCGCGCCGCGGCGGTCGAAAGGCCGCGTCGAAAGCTGTGGCTGCTGATCTGATCGACAAAGTCAAAGCCACAGGCAAGGCCAAGCTTTTTCAGCAAGTCATTAATGGCAGTGGCGTTTAGCTGTTGCGGCTGAACAGTATCCCAGCGATTGACCGCACGGAATACGGGCCCCTCTGTGATGGCAGCAATTTTCAACCAGTGCTTAAGTGCTGAGGCGGGGCAAACCTGTGCATCGCCATAGGGGAGGGCACGTAAAATCCCCTCACCACTCTGGTCTGTTTTGGATTTGGGCAGGCGTATGATTAATCCTTCCTCTTCCCATATCAAGTCGGACACCTGTATTGCCACCAGTTCACTGCGCCGAAAGGCACCGAAGAAACCGGTCAGGAGTAAAGCGAGGTCCCGGGCTTTCTTCTTGGATGCCACTTGACTGCGCAGGTGGCCGGCCATCGCGGCCAGATGCTGCATACTGAGTGCCTTGGCTTTTTGCTTGGGCTTACCATGGGTACGCCTTATGCCCTGCATGGCTTTTTGTACCAGCGGGTCGGTCACCGGATTGGACATGCCCTGGTACTGGTGCCATTGCCCAATGGCAGTGAGATGCAGGTCGAGGGTGCGGGAATTTAACACCTCAGCGCGGCTAAGCAGATAGCGCACCAGTACCTGGTTGTTGGTAGGAAGCCTGCCTCCCCACTTTTCAAACTGGCGAATGGCGGACCGATAGGCCTTTCGGGTGTTATCTGAGGTGGAGGCGCGCAGGTAATCCTGGACTTTTTTCTCCCGAGGGAGCTTTTCTTGTGCGCCAATGGTGCTTCCGGTGACAAGCGTGTCTCGAAGTCTGGCAGGGGATTGTTCTTTGTCCATGGAGTCTTGATACCCGTGAAATCTGTCCTTTTGTACCGAAGATACAGCACTTGTGCGTTTTTGCGGAAGCTTAGTCTTCGATAATAAACCTTATCGAAGGTCAATTAAATATATTCAAGAGTTAGATTTAATCACATAATAATGTAATATTACGTATTATGTAATATGTTATGAAAATAAAGGAGAGCACTATGGCACGAATAGGGGTTACCTACCTGGATATCGCACAGGCAGCCAACGCCATAAAAGCCCGCGATGAGGAGCCCACTGTTGACAGGGTGCGTACCCAGTTGGGCACCGGCAGCAAAAGTACCATTGCGCCTCTCCTTAAGCGTTGGCGCAGCGAAACCGCCAGCAATACAGACGTCAGCGGGTTACCCAGGGATCTGGTAGAAGCGTTGAAAAAGCTGCATCAGCACATTCAGGGGGATGCCGACCAGAGAATCGAGCAAAACCAGCAGGAGCACCAGAAACAGCAGAATGCACAGTTATCTCAACTGGCTCAGGCCCGTGAGGCCGAGGCAAAACAGTCCGCCAGAGTGCGCGAACTGGAGCAGAAGCTCTCATTAGCTGAAGCAGATAGACGCAGCCTCAGGCAGGCTGTGGAAGAGAAGCAGGCGGCATTGGAGAAATGCGAGTATCAGCGCCAAGAGGCTGTCACCCGCATTGAAGAACAAAAGAACACCATCAAAGAAATGAAGCTTGAGAATCGTGATATCCGTGAACATTTCGAGCACTTTCAGGAAAACATCGCCAATGATCGCCAGTATGAGCGCGATCAGTTCCACACAGCCAGTGAGCAATTAAAAGAACAGATAGCTGCACTCACCGAGCAACTGTCGCTGGCAGAGCATAAGTTTAGTGAGCTGAACCTGCTCTACAACCAGGGGCAGGTCCTTGTCACGGAGCTGAATCACGAAAAACAGGAGATGCACGAGCAAATTGGTGCAGTCCAGGCAAAAAGGGAGGCCCTACAGCAGCAAAATGCAGAGCAGGGCAGGCAGTTGGAGAGTAAAATGGCGGAAGTTGCCAATTTACAAGCCCAGATTGTCCGCCTGCAAGGCAACAACTCGGCTTTTTGCAAAGAATCCCAGCTGCAGCGACAGTCACTGGATAAATTGGAATCTGAATTGGCGGCAGCACAGGATCGACTGGAGCAATTACTGGATGAAAATCGCATGCTCCTGCAAGAAAAAGCGATCATTCAAGGGCAGTTTAAACAGTTGGAAAGCTCTCTGGAATCGCGTTAATCCATTGAAAACTTGCAGGTGAATCACCCCGGGTTTCCCGGAGCCCAACGCTCATGAGAGAACCAGCCAATGAACAAACGACCTGGATACTTCCTCGTAAGTACGGGGACACGCAGTTCGCATGAGGTTGACCAGCGAGCATCGGTCTCGCTGGGCAGCGATCGCAGCTATTGCTTCCAGGATCGGCTGTACCCCTGAGACACTGCAATCGCGGGTCAGCAAGTGGCAAGTCGGCAAGGGTACTAAGCCGGGCACGCAGCCTGCCTTAATATGCTGACGTAGGTCGAGCAAAAGACCATGCGCCCACCCCGAAAGCATAGGCTTCCCAGAAGGCGGGGCTACCCGGATGCCCGCGGTGGAAGCTTTCTGAACTAATACAACTTAGCTCCCAGTTAGGCGAAAGCAGCATTGAATGGATACGATCTTGGTGGCAACGCTATTGTTTTACAAACTCAAAAGTTCCGCCGGCAGATTAATCCGGGCCTTCAGTTCCTGGATTCTTTGCTGCTCAGGGGTAAGGGCCTTACTGGTAGGCGTCTCACCGCCACGTTCAGCCACAAGCTGCTTTACCCAGCGACGGATGCCGGTGGTGCCGACATCCAGTGACCGGGCCGCCTCTGAAATCGAATAGCCCTGATCGACAACCAGGCGGGCAGCATCTAATTTGAACTCGGGAGAGAAGGATCTACGTTGTTTGTTCATTGAACACCTCTGCCTCTGGCGGCGACTTTACCACCTAAATTGGTGTCCGGGATTAGTAGACCACTACAGAGAATGTAAATCTTGAGATGGTGTTTAGCCGAACTTGAATCCACATGAGTTGGTATGGAACCACCTGAGGAATATAGGGGCCTCGAAGAGGCCGTTAAAGCAAGGCGAATCATTGATGATCGGTGCCAATAAAGACTTACACGAAATAAAGAAAACAAGAAACTCGTGACATTATTTTTTCAAGAAGCGATTGTATTTTTTGCTGCCGCTTAGGTAGTATTGATAAAAATCAATCCAATTTTTCGAAAAAAAGTTCATATATGTATACATTAAAAATTAGTTATATTTTTCGAATTTGCTTATTTTTCAGCATTTCAATAGCTTGTTTTTTGCTTTTTTACTATCCTTCTATTATACCTGAAGCTTGGTTCTTATCATTTTCTTTTGCTATTTTAATTGTTTTAATTTCTTCTGCAATCAGAGCCTGCATATTCAGCAATGCTTCATTTAATCTGCTTTGGAACAAATATAAAATAGTTTCTGTATTTTTTTTATGTATTTATGGAATAGCAATTTCACTTCTTTTTATATATATTTATCTTAAATTGACATTTGACTGCAATTTGGTTACCCCCAAAGAATTTAGGGCCTTATGTGAACCTTCAAAAATTCTTGTGCCTCTTTTAATTAGTGCGGAAATTTGGCTCATAAATAGTATTTTTGTGGAAATTGCAGTTTGGCTAACTTACGCTAAGATGCGCAAGTAAAATAATGGGGTCGAAATAGAATGGTGCCTGCTTAAGCGCAAGCTATTGAAACAATTAAAGAAAGATGACCGACTCGGTGGTAGGCTTCAAATGTATTAGGGCCTGTTCATACTAAATCCTGTATAATCCCTTCATGGAAATTACAGCGCAACAATACAAAATTATCGAAGATTTTCTGCCCCTCCAGCACGGCAACGTGAAAATATCCAACTTACAAGTGCTGAATGCCATTCTTTACATAGCCGAGCATGGTTGCAAATGGCGAGGCCTGCCGAAGAAATTCGGCCGTTGGCACAGCGTTGAATCACCCCGGGTTTCCCGGAATCCAACGTTCATGGGAGAGCCAGCCAATGAACAAACGACCTGGATACTCCCTCGTAAGTACGGGGACACGCAGTTCGCATGAGGTTGACCAGCGAGCATCGGTCTCGCTGGGCAGCGATCGCAGCTATTGCTTCCAGGATCGGCTGTACCCCTGAGACACTGCAATCGCGGGTCAGCAAGAGGCAAGTCGGCAAGGGTACTAAGCCGGGTACGCAGCCTGCCTTAATATGCTGACGCAGGTCGAGCAAAAGACCATGCGCCCACCCCGAAAACATAGGCTACCCGGATGCCCGCGGTGGAAGCTTTCTGGCCTTTGCTGCGACTGGGGTTGCGGGCCCACAGGGAAGATTCCGGTCTATGGCAGACCCTCCCCACGGGGAGAAGCCACTGGCAAAGGCTTTCCATTGTCCCGCGCCCGCTCCTTTTGGATGCGCAGATACACCTCTTCCCGGTGTACCGGCAGGGATTTTGGGGCCTTGATACCCACCCTGACCTGATTACCCGTAATTTCCAATACTATGACGGAGACATTTTTTCCAATTCTGAGATTCTCGCCTGGCCGGCGTTTTAGAATCAACATAAGCCTTTCCTTCCGGTTTGCAAATTCCGGGCTGACTTTTTGTGATGGGAATACCCGGGGTGTAATGGTTGAAGGAAATACAAGGCGGGGCGCGGGAACGGTAGGCGGTAAAGCAGAACTGCCGCACGCAACGCCCCCAGGGCCTGGGGAACCGCGCCAAGTGCCTGAAGGGGCTCCGCTTTATTGAAGACGAGCGGGTTTCTAGCGTATTATCCATACAGCCATTTTGATACTCGTGTTATCAATTTGGTTAGCTGGCCCTCTGGTGGTTGCACACCTTGGGTCAGCGCCTTTTACTTACGCTTAGGCCACGTTACCGTTCTCCTGTTGAAGGGAAGGGATTTTAGAAAATGCCCGGGCAGTTTGTTTACAGCCCGGGCAGTTTGGACCGCTTGCGCTATTGGTTCGCAAAAACCGGTCCAAATACTGACAGAAACCTTTGGATTCTACGCCGCTTTGACACGAAAGAAAACGAAATGCAATTCAATAAGATCATTTTGATGCCTATATTTCTAAGCGCAAGTGCCCGGAAAAACCGCAATGCCCTTTTAAAAAGGGCCGGTGACACTGGCCCGTTATACCACCCCTGCGTTTCCGCAACACATAGACGGCCATAGGAAGGCACAAGCGGGCCGCTGAGTTTGGTGGTATTTCTTGAGTTTGTCGAAACGTGAGGCATTCGTGCGTTCGCGCTTCAAGCGTGCATCCGCATTCTCAACCAGAGGCCGATTTTGTAGAGTTTCCTGTTCAAATCCACGTTGCCTTCCACGAAACTGCGCATTCCGGGAATCCCTGCCTTGGTACCCTGTTGCGCTTAGGGTAACGTCCATCCACGAAAACCCATTCCATATCCGGACTTATAACCAGTGCATAAAACAATATTGTCTGTCACTTGCCTGGCGGGGAGCAGGCATTGCAGCACCCGTACAGCTTACCTGAACCTCCAAAGCCCTTTGGCAGACTTCCCTATGGGCAAATCGGTATGCATTGGATAAGGCATGTCCATAACGGTCATACAGAAACCAGGTTGTTATATCGTAAAAATTCTTCCACAACTTTGACGACTATGGATCACTGAATATTCATCCGGACATTGCAAGCTTGCTTTATGGTTATGCTGGAACCTCAATGAGGTGCGCTTATTCTTATCAATCCATAGGCCACATCCAAACAGGAACAGCCCTTAGGGCCATATTTCAGTACGAACTCCATCTGCTACGGTATTTTTTAAACAACCCACTATCATTATGCTGGGGAAAACCTATGGGGGAGATGATGTACGGTAGCTGGCACTTAATCTGAGTAAGATGACAGTTGTGCCCCAAAGATTCATCGATTGGCGCCGTGGCAATATGATAAGGAGATGCACAAAAAGCAGAATGCAATAGAACGTTTGTTCCAGCGACTGCCGAGTTAATCATCCACTTAGCTGTTACTTTTGACTATGGTGGAAATGGGAGGCGTGCTCACCACTATGGTCTGTCTCTGTATTGAAACTTGCCAATCAGTATCCTGATGAAACCTGGGTATACTACGGCCACGCCTTCTTGCTGATCTCAGCCTGCAGTTAGCGCTATTAATTTTGGAGGAAGGTATCCATGGGTGTAAGGCCAGTGCCTGCAGACTCTGTCTAAAGGGCTTATTGACGCATCATGGAACCAACCTATTTCATCACTCATTACGGTATCAGGAGATAAATGTGGAATCAGGACCCATGATCTCGATTGGTTTACCCATTGCACTGTTCATTATTATGGTTGGTATAGGGATGACCCTGACGGTCAGGGATT
The DNA here is from genome assembly GCF_030440425.1 of Microbulbifer sp. MI-G. Taxonomy (NCBI): domain Bacteria; kingdom Pseudomonadati; phylum Pseudomonadota; class Gammaproteobacteria; order Cellvibrionales; family Microbulbiferaceae; genus Microbulbifer; species Microbulbifer spongiae. The sequence goes on along the minus strand of NZ_CP098023.1, from coordinate 2,272,257 downwards.
TCCACCATGTCGCTGTCAGGCCCAGGGGCTTACTACTTGGTACCATCATACAGATTATATTTTTACCATTTGTGGCCTTTACCCTTTGCTGGGCGCTCAGTCTACCTGCTGAGATCGCAGTGGGTCTGGTGATTATAGCGGCATGTCCTGGGGGGACGACCTCTAATCTGTTTACACTGCTCGCACGCGGCAATGTTGCGTTGTCCATCGTTCTGACAGTATCTGCGAGTTTGATTACCATCCTGAGTCTGCCTTTTTTTACCAATTACGCTTTGCGTACCTATTTTGGTGCTGAGCAGGAAATTGTTCTGCCCTTTGTCAGGACAGTGGCCATGCTATCGGTTATTGTTTTGTTGCCTGTGGTACTCGGCATGCTGGTACGGGCCTGGAACCCGTCTCTTGCCAGTCGCGCCGAGAGTATTGTCAGTATTTTTGGTGCACTGGTATTGTTGATTCTGGTAGTGCAGCTGGTGTGGGGAATGCGTGAGCGCATTGGCGAACTCATGTCGCAGGCGGGGCCCTCGGTTATCCTGCTGAACCTTTCGGGGATATTTTTGGGGCTGGTATTCAGTCGTATCGGTGGCCTCCCCCTGCGCGATGGCCTGGCGGTGGCGACAGAACTGGGTATCAAAAATGGTACCATCGGCCTGATGGTAACCCTGACGCTTCTGCACTCCAGAGAAATGTCGATACCCTCTGCGGTATATGGTGTGGTGATGTTTCCAGTGGGTATGCTGCTGGTACTATATGGTCGCAAAAAGGCTCGCGAGGTGAGAGAGGTGGGGGTTAAGGAAGTCGGAGAAGCTGGGTAAAGATTAGAATATTTTGTGAGAATCCTGGTGGACAGGATTCTCCGATAACATATTGGCACTGTGCTTTTGAGCTGAGGGCCTAAAGCCTTGAGCGGGCTCAGATTCAATGCGGCGGTCAGTAGGCGCACGGAGCGCAATTGCCCAGGCATTACGGGCATGTTGCGGTCCACCTCCGGGTTGGTTTCCGGGGAATGTTCCTATGAAAAAACGGAAGAAAGCCAGGGTCTAAACTCCGGCATTACGCTGGTGTTTAGAGCTTGAACTCTGCCCATACAGGGGCATGGTCCGAGGGTCTCTCCATTGCGCGAATATCATAGTCAATGCCAGTGCCAATACAGTTTTTCATCATGGAATTGCTAGCCAGAATCAAGTCGATACGCAGGCCCCGCTTGGGGTCGCGGTCGAACCCGCGGCTGCGGTAGTCAAACCAGCTGAAAACATCATCGGTTTGTGGATTTTTTGCACGGAAGGTATCTACCAGACCCCAGTTCTGGATTCTCTGCAACCATTCGCGCTCCTCTGGCAGGAAGCTGCATTTACCGTCGCGCAGCCAGCGTTTGCGGTTGGATTCGCCAATACCGATATCCAGATCTGTGGGGGAAATATTCATATCACCAATCACCAATACCGGCGCTTGCGGTTTGCAGGTGGTCTGCAGGTACGTTTGCAGATCTGCATAGTACTTCTGTTTAGCCGGAAACTTGAGTGGGTGGTTACGGTTCTCTCCCTGAGGAAAATAGCCATTGATCACAGTGAGCGGTTCCGGGCCACCGATATCGAATTTACCCATCACCAGGCGGCGTTGGGCATTGGGCGCATCTTTGGGAAAGCCATAGTCCCGATCGATAAACGGCAGGCGCGAGAGCAGGGCAACGCCGTAGTGAGTCTTTTGGCCATAGTAGATCACTTCATAACCCAGATCCCGGATCGCGTCCACCGGAAACTCCTCGTCGGTAACCTTGGTTTCCTGCAAGCCAATAATGTCTGGCTGATGGCTGTCTACCAGTGCCTGCATCTGGTGCAGGCGTGTGCGAATACTGTTTACGTTAAAGGATACGGCTTTCATTGTTTTTCCCCCAATAAAAAGGCCGGGCTTGCCCGGCCTGGAGTTGGTTCGTGCTCCCAGAACCCGTCAGACTTTAGAAATTGGCGACTTGAGGCGGGGCCTTGCTGGCTTTATCGGACAGTCCGATAAAGTCCGCCATTATATAGCCGGCTTCGTTCAAAACGGGGTCTTTTTCCAGCTTGATTTCAACTGGACCACCAATAGCGGCCACTTCCTCAGATTCACTCTCTTCATAGGCTTCGAAATCCTTGTAGGGCTCCAAGCCTTTGGCACTGCGGCGACGGTTTTCCATAGACAGCAGACGCTGGTTCACCGCCTCTCTTTCATGCTCGCGCATGACTTCGTTGAGGGAGATGTATTTTTTATCACTGCGTTCGCTTTCGAACTTGAATTGGTCGCGCAGAAAAATAAAGTCCGGGTCCGACTCAGTGCGTTTATTGTGTTTGCTGATCAAGCTGGGAATCAGGCTTTTGAGGTTCAAATATTTTGCATGGGGGACGGCGTGGATGCGATCCCAGGGCAGGGCGGTATCATAGGCACTTTCCCCCACACTTTCAGCATTAATCATTTGCGGCATGAGGATATCCGGTTTTACACCGGCATGCTGGGTGCTGTCACCGGAAACACGGTAGAATTTGGACTGGGTGATTTTCAGCTGGCCTTCCTTGAGGGGAGCCATGGTTTGCACGGTACCCTTGCCGAAAGACTGGTTGCCCACTACCAATCCGCGGTTATAGTCCTGGATGGCACCGGCAAAGATCTCCGATGCGGAGGCCGAGAGGCGGTTGATCAGTACCAATAGCGGTCCGCGATACATGGCCCGCGAACGGGAGCGGTTGTGCCGTGAAATCTGTTCATTGGCGTGGCGGATCTGCACCACCGGGCCCTGATCGATAAACAAATCGGTGAGCATGGTGGCCTCCTGCAGGGAACCGCCACCATTATTGCGCAGGTCCAGAATAATGCCGTCAACATTTTCCTCTTTTAATTCTGTCAGTAACTTGGCCACATCGCGGGTAGTACTTTTGTAATTGGGATCGCGGCGGCGATAAGCGTCGAAATCGATATAGAAAGTGGGCAGGTTAATCACGCCGACTTTGTAATTCTTTTTGCCATCGGAGAATTCAAATACCGCCTTCTTGGCTGCCTGATCCTCCAGTTTTACCTTACTGCGCTTGATCAAGATGGTCTTGTGGGTGCCATCACCACCGGTGGGGATGGTTTCAAGCCGCACGTAGGTGCCGGCCTTGCCACGGATGAGGTCAACCACATCGTCGAGACGCCAACCGACCACGTCCACCATCTCTCCCTCCTTGTCCTGGCCGACGCCCACGATTTTGTCGTTGGGTTTGATCTTGCCAGTGCGATCAGCGGGCCCGCCGGCTACCAGTCGGGCTACCTTGGTGTACTCCTCGTCTGCCTGCAAAACCGCACCGATTCCCTCCAGGGAGAGGGACATGCTCATATTGAAGTTTTCCAGGGAGCGCGGGGAAAGGTAGTTGCTGTGTGGGTCGTAGAGACGTGTCAGTGAATTCATGTAGAGTTCAAATACGTCATCGCTGTTTTGCTGTTGCAGACGTTTTTGCTGGCCTTTGTAACGGCGTACCAGCAGGTCACGAATTTCTTCGTCGGTTTTACCCGTGAGCCGCAGGCTCAGCACACTACTCTTGAGCCGTTTGCGCCACAAGTCATCGGCGACACTGGCGGATTCAGGCCATTTACTTTCTTCGCGGTCCAGCTCCAGAGACTCATTGCGGTCAAAGTTAAAGGGAGGGAGGCTCTTATCCAGTTGTGAGAGGATTTTATCGAGGCGGGTGCTCATACGCAGACGAAAACGGTTGTAGATCTCAAAGCCCGCTTTTACATCACCGGCACGCAGCTGGTCATCCATCCTGTTTTGCCATGCACGAAACTCATTGATATCAGAGGCCAAAAAGTAGCTTTTGGTAGGATCCAGTGCGTCGATGTATTCGTTCCACAGGCTCTCTGACATTTTGTCGCCAACCTTGAGTTTGTTGTAGTGCAGCATTTCCAATTTGCTGACGATTTCCCTGGCTGTACCACCCTGGCCCTTTTCTGGCGCAAGGTGCTCAATATCCCCTTGAGCGGTTGTGGAAAGCGGGCCAATCAATAAGAAGCTGAAAAAGAGTGCGGCGGTCCGATTGGTAAGCATAGAGAATCTCTTTATACGTCCTACTTCATAAGCAGCCAGCCTTTATGGCCCGGCGAACTATAGCTTAGGACAAGTATAAAGGTTGAAAGCTCCTAGGGGCATGAAACACCTCTAATCAGAGATGAATATTTCTTTGTTTTTACATATTGGGCATAATAAAGTTAATTTCAATGGAAAGTTAGGTTTTTTCTCCTAAAGGGTGAATGGTGGATATAATCAGTCACCGTAAATTTAAAGTGGAAAGAGTAGTTTTGACCAGTTGGTCATTTTTCTTGATGACTGCTGTCGAAATAGTATACAGGCTTGAGAAGGGAAGATACTGCCCAAACCCCCTGGGGGTTTCCCAGGTGCCTGCCAGTCCACGGCAGGCGAGCTTTCCAGTTGAAGTGCGTACCGATTTTACCCCCCACGCAATGGCAGAATTCAAACAGAAACCCTTGAGCGGTATAGGGGAGTTGTATCACCGCGCTGATTCTCCCTGGGCTTTGTTGATCATGCTACATCGCGTGCCTGGAGCACATACCTGGCATCCTGCTAAAAGCAACAGGGCAGTGGTGGCTCCCAACGACTTTGCGATGGTTGTTGAAACGGCAGAAAAGCAACTTGGGTTTTGTAGCTGCCCGCTTGATCGATTACGCATCAGGTGTGACTCAGAAATAGCCACTGCCCTGAACAACGGAAGAAAATCAGGTTTGCTCCCAACAGTGCTGCACTTGCACTCTTTTCACGGATTTTCTGATTGCGGCATCGGCTGTTGCTTTCGAAGCATTGCGCATTGAAGACAGGCATTTTATTGAGAGTGCCACTTCAACTGCCGTTCACAGTGCCGGACAGTCTTTTGCCAGCCGGAATCTCGCCAGTATCCGTTGGCGCTTTTTTCAATGGGAGAGCGGAATTACTTGGGCGGCTGCCAGTTGATGACAGGCTCGGTGCTGGAATCTTCACAAAGCCAGATTACTGCGCGCAGCTGATTGCGCAGGGTTCCATCAGATTCATACAACTGGTGCCAATCGTTTTTGGTGAATGGGACACCGTGTAGACGCATCTGTGCCAATAAAGCCGCATCAGTGGGATAATGCAATTGTAAGGATTCTTCTGTCTGGTAGTCGGTTGTCAGAGCGAGATTGAGTGTGCCGGCTTGGTGATTGAGGTATTTGATTTCCCCCATCCAGGCTGTGAGTTGGTTGTGATCACAGGTGATGTAAGCCGGGATGGCCAGGCGCTGCTGTGCAGTCACAGGCAAAGCGAATAGCACCAGAAAAGCAAAAAAAGTCTTCATGGCAGAATAGAGAGTTTTGATCGGGAGGGGGAAGCCCCCTCCACTGTATTTAAAGGCCGCGATAGATATTGCTTAACTCGTCAGCGCGATTGGACTGCCCATTGGTAAATTCAAACATACAGGCATCATAGGTATAGTCCATAAAATTGTGGATGGGGTCCAGGCCATCGGCATTTTTACCCTTTGTGCAGGAGTCACGACCTGCAGGGCAACCGTTTGCCGGCGATCTTTCCGCCGGTGTATCGGCGACGAAATCACCATCGCCATTACATCCCCCCTGGAATGTATGATACAGGCCGAGCCAATGGCCCACCTCATGCACCAGTGTATCCCCTTCGTTAAATGGTGCGGAATCGCCACCGGGTAATGAGCCGGTCAATACTACCACGCCATCGCGAACGGGGCTGGAGGCATAGCTGCTGGGGAAGGTTGCCCAGCCCAGCAGGCCTCCGCCGATGTTTGCAGCATAAATGTTGAGATCCCCTGCACCGCCTACACGCAGAGCAGATTTCATGGCGGTTTCCTCTGTGGAACCAGAATTCAGGTTAAACCAACTGTCATTTGCTGTAGTGGTTGTAGAAACCAGATTGAATGTGAATGGGGTTTCTGCAAAAGCGGCATTCAGGATGTTCATTTGGTTGTTGATATCACCGCTTGAAACTGCACCGTTATTGCTGTTGTCGGTGATTACATGAAAATGCACATCGACTGAAACAGAGCCTGCAGGGCGGGGTATATAGCCGCTGCCACCATCACCACCACCCGGCTTGCCTCGCAGGTTGCTGAGGTGACGTTCTTTCATCACAGCTGCTTTCGTAGTCGGGTGCTTGGTGCCGCAGCGAAGAAAATTGGCATTGTGATTTGCGTTGTCAAGGGCTTTGCTGCTTTGTGCATCGACAGCCAGAGGTGTAGTGAGTGCACAAAACGCCAGCGCTTTGCCGAAGAAAAGGGTTCGACAAGAGAATTGCATAGGATGATCCTTATTTTTATTTATGGTTATTTTCTGCTTCGATGAAAGCCGGGGTAAGATCAATTTTCAGGGCCCGGATGTCAATACGGTTATTCTTCAGGAAAAAAATAATGTCGTGCATCTCATCTTTTTATCTCGTGCCAAATTTTCTTCTCTGCCCTTTTTATTTCTTGCATGCAGGACTGTTCTTATGCAGACGGTCACATTTAAAACATTGTTCTGTTGCGCCCTGCATGTTCACTATTTTATAAAAGGAAAAAGGATATTCGGCAGGAATAAAGTGTGTAGATTTTGTTGGTGCCTGGAAGCTAGATACGCACATCAGGTTAAAAATTAAGTCTTGGTCAGGCGCCCCAGAAAATTCACTTTATGAGCAGGAATAAAATGACAACCACGCTTTACGGTGCATTCTTGTAAAAAGTAAATTTTTTGTGGCAGCATTTTAATAAGAGAGAAGCCTTGCTCGAAAAATGTCTCTAGACCCTGCGCATTGACAAAACAGTCAATACTGTTGTGTCAGTAAATGGCGGAATTGCTGACAGAAAAGTGAAACGCAGATATATAGTGAAAGCCCCGCAACACGGGGCTTTTCTCTCAGAAAGAAATATTTTTTGGTGTGCGTGGGAAAGGGATTACGTCCCGGATATTAGACATGCCTGTCAGGTAGGATACAAGGCGGTCAAAGCCCAGGCCAAAACCTGCATGGGGGACTGTGCCATACCGGCGCAGATCGCGATACCAGTCCAGGTGTGCACTGGGAATATTCATTTCATCCATGCGTTCGTCGAGTTTTTCCAGGCGCTCCTCACGCTGTGCCCCGCCGATAATCTCACCGATTCCAGGAGCCAGTACATCCATGGCGGCCACTGTCCTGCCATCATCATTCATGCGCATATAAAAAGCTTTGATGTCTTTTGGATAGTTCATCACAATGACAGGCTTTTTGAAGTGCACTTCGGCGAGATAACGCTCGTGCTCGGAGGCAAGGTCGACTCCCCAGGATATCGGGAACTCGAATTTCTCTTTGCAGTTTTCCAGAATTTCAATGGCATCAGAGTAATTGATGCGGGCAAATGCCTTCTCAATGATATTTTCCAGACGGCTGATGGCCTCTTTATCGATACGCTGGGTAAAGAACGCCATATCGTCTGCACGTTCGCTCAGAACGGCCTTGCAGACGTGCTTCAGTACCTGTTCAGCCAGGTCGGCAATATCGGCCAGGTCGGCAAAAGCCACTTCCGGTTCTACCATCCAGAACTCGGCAAGGTGACGGGTGGTGTTGGAATTTTCTGCGCGAAAGGTCGGGCCGAAAGTGTACACCTTGGATAGGGCCAGGCAGTAGGCCTCCGCATTCAGCTGGCCGGATACGGTGAGGAAGCTCTCTTCGCCAAAGAAGTCTTTGCTGAAATCAATCGCGCCTTGCTCGTTTCGCGGCAGATTTTCCATATCCAGGCTGCTCACCCGAAACAACTCACCGGCGCCCTCGCAATCAGAGGCAGTGAGGATCGGGGTATGTACATAGTTGAAACCGTTCTGGTGAAAGAACTGGTGAATCGCCTGGGCAATACAATGGCGCACCCGGGCCACGGCACCACTCACATTGGTGCGTGGACGCAGGTGGGCGTGTTCACGCAGGTGCTCCATGGTGTGGCGCTTGGGGGACATCGGGTAGGTATCCGGGTCCTCCACCCAGCCGACCACCTGCACCTCTGCGGCGAGCAGTTCAATAGACTGCCCCTTGCCCTCAGAAGGCTTGATGGTGCCAAGGATATCTACCGCGCAACCGGTAGTCAGTCGCTGTACTTCCGACTGGTAGTTGTGCAGATGATTCTCGGCAACCACCTGGATCGGGTCAAAGCAGCTGCCATCGTGCACAGCGAGGAAGGAAAGGCCGGCTTTTGAGTCCCGGCGGGTTCTGATCCAGCCCTGCACGCGCACTTCTTCGCCCTCGCGACCGCTGGATTTCAACAGGTTATCTATGGGTTCGACTTTTACTGTCATTTTCAATCGGTGTCTCGTTAGTCCTATGGGTGGGGCATTGCCAGGTTGCCTAAAAATGAAGCAATCCACCCCGGGAAGGTTACGGCGGGCATATTGACCTGTTGCCATGGGGAAATCCAGCCCCAGGGCGCACCGGGTCGAGGCAGTCTGGCACCTACCAGCGAATCTCTATGGGGGTTCCAGTCTGCACCAGGGCCATGAAGTCATCCATTTCACTGTTGCTGAGGGCAATGCAGCCTTGGGTCCAGTTAAAGCGCTGTGTGAGTGGCGCGAACCAGCCCAGCCCGTTGCGCTGCCCATGAACCATAATAAAGCCGCCCGGGGATACGCCCCGGACTTCGGCCTGGGCCCTGTCCCGGCTATTGGGGTAAGAGAGATGCATGGCGCGGTAATAAGCGGAATCTTCCTTTTTGTAATCCAGGATGTAGCGCCCTTCGGGTGTTTTCTGATCCCCTTCCTGCATCTTGTGCCCTTTCGGGGATGCTCTAAGGGCGATATGGTAGGTTTTCACCACCTTCTGACCATCCATCAACAGCATCTTGTTCTCCGATTTAATGACCTGCACCAGGGTCACCTCGGTCCTGGCGGGGCAGGCAACAACAAGTAGCAGTAGAAAGGTTGCGATAGATCTCACCTTTCTGGCCTCCGATTTTTTAAAGTTTCTTGAGTAAGGCTGTAATGGGATAAAGCGTTTGGCCCAGGTAGCTCTGCGGGAATTTCCCGGTGGTTCCATATTTGGCCGGCCAGTGCTCCCTGGGAAAATGCATGGTATTGAATAGCCAATCGAACAGGATGGTATGGGCCGAATAATTGGTATCAATGGCAGGTTTTTCGGAGCTGTGGTGCCAGTGGTGGAATTGGGGGGTTACGAAAATGTACTTGAGGGGGCCGAATGGCAGGCCGACATTGCAGTGAATCAGCACAGCCTGAAGGGCGGCGAAAGCCACGTACAGGTTCAGTACAGTCTCACCCACACCCAAGAGGTACAAAGGCACCATCACCATGGCTCTTTCAGAAAAAGTTTGGATAAAGTGGCTGCGGGAGCCGGCCAACCAATCCATATTCTGAACAGAATGGTGTACTGCATGGACCGGCCACAGGTATTGAGTTTCGTGAAAGATTCTATGTTCCCAGTAGAGGACAAAATCTGCACAGAGAATTACCACGACCAATTGCAATGCTATGGGGACCGAACCGATCAATGCCTGCACCTCTGCACTTACCGCCCAATCGAAGTGGGTGACATGGTAGTTGGCGTAGATCAGGATGGCGGAGATTGCCAGGTGGTTGAAGCAGAAATAGAAAAGATCCAACCCCCATTCCTTGCGCAGGATTACCTGGTTTTCCTATTTGGGGAAGAGCTTTTCGAGGCTAACAAAAACGATTACCGAGCCGAGGAAAGCGAGAATCAGCCAGTCAACCCCCAGTGACAGCCGCTTAGCCTCAACGGGACCCACAGGAACCGTGTAGCCCCCTAAGAGGAAAGCGGTTGCAGTCAGGACTATGCCGGCAAGCCCCATGCGCCGATATTTCCTCAAATAAAAGGTGAGCGCGCCAAAGAAGAGGGAAAAGTACATGCCGTACTTCAGTATTTTCTGCAGGGACCCCGCATCGTAAACCTGGCGCAACTCGGTCGTGGTAAGGTGAGAGGGGAACAGATAGGCAAGTACCGCAAGTAAGCTGAGTGCCCCGAGGAAAATGGAGGCGTAGCCGCTGATCTTGCCCTCGCCAATACGGAATTCTCTGTTTTTGTCAAGAGCGACCTGTCTCTTTTGATATTCGTAGCCTTCCATCTGTGGTTCCATTGTTCTCCGTATCTGGGTGAATATGGCACCCGGTAAAATATATGTCAGAGGTATAGGATCTTATCCGGCAGGTATGCCAGGATGAGGGGTTGTAACCAGGAGCGCCCTGCTGGCGGGTACCAGCAGCGGGAAAGAATCGCCATTTACGTGCCTGGCGTGGAGCAGGGCGCCTTGTCCGGTGTGGTGAAATAAGTGAAAGCTCAGCCGCTGGGTTTCTTCACCGTGTGTAGCACAGTATCCCACTCAAAATAGACATAGAAGTCTGCATATTCCCAGCGGGTGATTGCCGGTTCACCCACGGGGCCTTCGATACTCAAAGGGTCGCCCAGGCGAGTGGTGACGGCATCTTTCTTCAACCCGCGGACCTGCTCAAAGGAGAGGTCAATCTTATCGAGATTTTGAGGTATGTCCAAAGGCTTTGCCTGGGTGCTGAAGGCAAAGAGCAGTGCCAGCGTGCCCACAATCATAGAGGCCCCACTGCGATGTCTGCTGAACATAGAGTGTTCTCCAGTCGGTGTTCCAGTGCGTCCCCCATTAAAACAGAAATTCCGCCAGAACACCTGGCTGCCTTCACGTTTTCCAGCAAAAAATCCCGGGGCATACTGGCCGGGATAGCGGGCAGGGACCGGCCCGATTCCCAGCAACTGGTGTCCTGTGATGATATCCTCGGCCCGGGACTGCCCGGGTACTTGGTGTTTGCGGCCAGCAGTGGTGGACACTTTGGCATTCGGGCGTAAAAGCGCCAGTACAGGGGCAAACGAGCCAATTGGATGAAAGGGTCGGTCTTCGGGAGCAGGTGGTCTGCGTAAGATATTGCCCTGAGGGCTGAAATTGTCTAAATACTTGGATTTATTGCCTCTTTTCCGTTTAAATCGACCCTATGCTGAAACCTGTCCCCCTGTTTATTGGTCTGAGATATATTGCCGCTCGCCGCCGGCAGCAGTTTATTTCCTTTATCAACGGCTTCTCCCTGCTGGGCATGGCGCTGGGTGTCTTTGCCCTGATTGTTGTCACCTCCGTGATGAACGGCTTTGATCGCGAGCTGAAAACACGCATTTTGAGCGTTGTTCCCCACGGCTTTGTCGAACGCGATGGCGGCTTGCAGGAGTGGCGCGAAACGGCGCAGCAACTGGAACAACAGCCCCATGTGGAAGCGGCAAGCCCGTTTGTGCAGGGCTTTGCCCTGTTGAGTGCAAATGGCAACAGCCAGGGCGCCCAGTTTCAGGGTGTGGATCCAGCGGCGCTGCCCAGTGTCTCTGCGGTGGGCGAGCATATCATCATGGGCAGCCTGGATAGTCTGCAACCGCGCAGCTACCAGATCGTTCTCGGTCGCATTCTTGCACAGCAGCTGAATGTGGTTCCCGGTGATTCCGTTATTTTGACCCTGCCGGAGGTGGCCGTCACACCAGCGGGTATTTTTCCCCGCACAAAGCGCTTCACGGTAGCCGGGGTTTTCTCGGTGGGCGCGCAGGTGGATCAGAATGTGGCCTTAATCAATATCGAGGATGCGGCCCGGCTGATGCGCTTGACCGGCAGGGTTCAAGGCCTGCAACTGCGCTTTGACGATATGGATAACGCCCTGGGCAGAGTCTCTCTCTACGCGCAGGCGCTCGGTGAGGGGTTTAGTGGCGAGGACTGGAGCCATTCCCAGGGCAGTCTGTTCCAGGCGGTGAAAATGGAAAAGACTGTGGTCACTTTGATGCTGCTGATTATCGTTGCTGTGGCTGCCTTCAATATTGTTTCCGCGTTGGTGCTGATGGTGGCAGACAAGCGCTCTGATATTGCCGTGTTGAGAACCCTCGGTCTGACTTCCCGTCAAATCATGGCAGTGTTTATGGTGCAGGGCAGTGCCATTGGCATTATCGGTGCCTTCGTCGGCGCGGTATTGGGTCTCCTGATTGCCCTCAACCTCACCGACATAGTGTCTTGGGCGGAAAATCTCATGGGAGGCAAAATATTCGATCCCCGTGTATTTTTTGTGAGCTATCTACCCTCGGAGTTCCGGGTGGGTGATGCTGTGGTGGTGCTCTCGGCCGCGGTGTGCATGAGCCTGCTGGCAACGGTGTTTCCTGCCTGGCGGGCGGCACAGATTGAACCTGCTGAAGCGTTAAGGTATGAATAAATTTATATAAATCAAAGAGTTAACCAATATTTATAAAGCAAATTGAAGGTTTCTGGTGGCGGCAAAAGGTTCCCTAACACAACCGGGGAAACGGATGCTGAACAGTCCCTGCTGTGCAGGACAGAGCTGTCGGGAACCCTCTCTGCGAATGAATTGATAAATCAATGAGTTAGAGATTATTTCAGAAGTGACCTATTAGAGTTAGGGAGCAGCGCAACAACCTTATGAACAGCCGAGTGGAAATAGATACTGAGCAGGCTCAGACGGTGCAGGCCGGCAATGAGGCCGTACTGGCTTGCCGGCAGCTGCACAAATCCTATCACCAGGGCGGCAGGGAACTGTCGGTATTGCAGGGTGTTGACCTGGAGGTCAGGCACGGAGAAAAGCTGGCGATTGTCGGCGCCTCCGGCTCGGGGAAATCGACCCTGCTCAACCTGTTGGGCGGCCTGGATACTCCGAGTGCGGGTCAAGTCTGGGTGGCGGGACATAATCTGGCCGGTCTCAGCGTCAACGAGCGCGGCAGGTTGCGCAACAAGCAACTCGGGTTTGTTTACCAGTTTCACCACCTCCTCAGCGAGTTTACCGCACTGGAGAATGTGGCTATGCCACTTTTGATTGGCGGGCACAGTGTGGCCAAAGCCCGCTCTGAGGCCAAATCCACTCTGGAGGCGGTGGGGCTTGGAAGGCGATTCGAGCATAAGCCGTCACAGCTATCCGGCGGTGAACGCCAGCGGGTTGCCATCGCCCGAGCCCTGGTGGCACGGCCGTCCTGCGTACTGATGGACGAGCCCACCGGCAATCTGGACAGGGCAACGGCCCGGGAGATCCACAAGCTGATGGATCGGCTCAACCGGGATATGGGGATCAGTTTTGTGATTGTGACCCATGACCCGGACCTCGCCGCAGCACTGGACCGCTGCCTGCACCTGATCGACGGTGCGCTCCTCGGTAACTGGCACCAGGGTGACCATGTTTAAACCGATACCCACATTTATTGGCCTGCGCTACGCTGGTGCCCGGCGTCGCGGGGATGACTCCGCGGGGCTGGTTTCGTTTATTTCCGGTTTATCCATGACGGGGCTGGTTCTGGGTGTGGCCCTGATGATTGTGGTGATGTCGATCATGAACGGCTTCGATCGTGAGCTGCGTGAGCGCATCCTCGGCATTATGCCCCACGCCACCATCTATAATGCCAGCCCCGCTATCGACTGGTCCGCCCTGCGCCACCAGCTGGCTGCCGATCCCGAAGTAGTGTCGGCAGCGGAAGTGTGGCAGGTCAATGCGTTGGCCCGGCGCGGGGGGGAAGTCACACCCTTACTCGTGCAAGGGATCAATCCGGGTACCATCGTCGAAGTATCCAGCATCCGGGATTTTCTCGGTTCCGAGGCTTTCCCCAAGCTGATGGACACCGTCGAGCCCGGTATCATCCTCGGGCGCGGCATCGCAGAAAAACTGGACGTGGCACAGGGGGCGTACCTGTCCCTGATTGTACCTGACAATGATAGCGCCGGTGGCGATCGCCGATCGGCCCGTGTGGCGGGTTTCAGGGTGGCTGACATCTTCCATTCCGGCACGGTTCTGGATCAGTCCCTGGCACTGGTATCTTGGGAACAGGCCCAGGCCCTGGCGGGCAATGGCGGTGGCGCAGGTGTGCAACTGCGCGTTGCGGATATGCTGGAGGCCAATTGGATCATGCGCCGCTTACTGCGCGCGCTTGATCAGCCGGGTTATTACGGTACTGACTGGAGTCGCACTCACGGCAACCTCTACCAGGCGATACAGATGTCCCGCAATCTAGTGGGGTTGCTGGTGTTGCTGATCATTGCCATCGCCGCTTTCAATGTGGTGTCCACCCTGGTGATGGTTGTGGTTGACAAACACACGGATATTGCAATATTGCGTACAATGGGGGCCAGCACTCAACAAATACTGCTGACCTTTGTCAGCCAGGGGGCGCTGGTGGGGCTGGTTGGTGCGGTGTTCGGCGGCGCCCTCGGTGTGCTGGGGGCACTGACCGTAACGGATCTGGTCGCCGGTCTGGAATCCGCATTCGGGGTGCAGTTCCTGAAATCTGATGTTTACCCAGTGGATTACCTGCCATCCGAACTGGCCTGGTCCGATGTGGCGCTGGTAGTAGGTGCTGGAATACTTCTCAGCCTGCTGGCAACCTTATACCCCGCATGGCAGGCCAGCCGGGTTCAACCTGCCGCTGCACTGCGCAATGAGTAGCCCTGTCGCAGGGAATCTTCAGGTTAACCACACCGGCTCAAACCAGGGCTAGGATCTGTTGTAAATACGGGCTGATAGGTATTGTTGATCCATGCCAGGCAGGGGGGATCCTGTTGTGCCGGCTCTACCCATGCCAATTGTGAGATTTTGGTGAGTTGTGAACATTCCTGATCAACCGATCGCCGAGCGGCGCTCCAGTCGCAGCTTCCACCGCTTGACAACATGCCAGCGCCAGAGCGCGCGTATGGCAAAATAGGCCAGGGCCGCAAAGAATGCCCCCGCCAGTAGAGAACCGGCAAACAGTGGCATCCAGATTTTCTCCACCTCAGTGGTCAACCATTCCCAGGAAAGCTCAATACTGAAATCCACTGGCGGGGTACCCAGAGCCCAGCTGCCCAGCTTGTAGGTACTGTAAAAAATCGCCGGCATGGTAATCGGATTACTGATCCAGACCAGAATAATCGATAGCGGAAGATTGCAGCGCAGCCACAGGGCCAGCAGGGTGGCAATGATCATCTGGCCGGGCAGGGGCAGAAAGCTGGTAAAAACACCAACGGCAAATGCGACCGAAACCGAGTGCCGGTTCAGGTGAAACAGGTTGGGGTCGTGTAGCAGGGTCCCCAGAAACTTGAGCCCGTTCTTGGCTCGGATTTCTTCGGGGCTCGGCAACCATCGCCTGATAATACTCTTCGGCATAACACTGTTGAAACCTGGGTGCCGGCAGCCATGTCATCTGGTTCTGTACCGGAGCCTGGAAATTCACAAGCCGGGTTTATCTCCCCGGCCCCAATTAGCATAGAGGGGCCCCCGGTAGCGGGGTGCACTGTAGCCGCACTTGGCGCGGGCGCTATTATGCCCACTTAAAGAAGGCAAAACTACTGTTGCCTGAAAAGTCATCACACACCATGGGTTGTCAACAATCCCTGGCATGGTCTTTTTTTGATCTGGTATTTTCAGTACCATAAGCGGTACACTTGTAAATAATTGTCGACAATCCTGGTGCCTTATGGGGGCAATCGAAGAACCCAGCCCAGTGCAGGAACCACATCAGAGCCTGGCTGAGCGTCTTTTTTTGACTTTGCGTGGTGAAATCGTGGAAGGGCGCATTGCTGCGGGCAGTAAAATCAGCGAGCCCGGCCTGGCCCGCCGTTTTAATGCCAGTCGCGGCAGCCTGCGCGAAGCCCTGATGCATCTGGAATCCCTGGGTTTACTTCAGCGCCGGGTGAACGTGGGGGCCCGTGTGGTCGAGCTGAGTGAACGCGGCCTGCTGGAACTCTATGAGGTGCGCGAGGCTCTGGAGGGCATGGCCTGCCGTCTTGCCGCCGAGCAGCGCACGGAAGCAGATTTGCTGGAACTGCGCCAGATGTTGTCCCGCCACGAGCAGCAGGAGGAGTTGCAGGCAGGCAAGGCCTACTTCCAGCCAGAGGGGGACTTTGACTTCCATTTTCGCATAGTGCAGGCCTCCAAAAACGACTTGTTGATCGACACACTGTGCAATCGACTTTATTACCGGGTTCGCATGTATCGTTACCAGTTGGGCATGGCCAGTCCCAGGGCCCGGCGCGCGTTTCGCGAGCACAGCCATATTATCGAGGCCATAGAGGCAGGGGATGGGGAGCTGGCAGAGTTGTTAATGCGCCGGCATATCCGTGCTTCCAGACAGAATATTGAAAAGAAACTGAGGTAGAGCATGAACCAAAAGCCTTCCGCTGGTGCGCGTTTTCGCACCGCACTCGCTGAAAATTCTCCCTTGCAGGCAGTAGGCACCATCAATGCCTATACCGCGATCATGGCCGAGCGAATTGGCCACAAGGCGATTTACCTTTCCGGTGCCGGTGTCGCCAACGCCTCCTATGGCCTGCCGGATCTGGGTATCACCAGTCTCGACAATGTACTTGAGGATGTGCGCCGCATCACCGCTGCCAGCGCGCTGCCGCTGCTGGTGGACATCGATACCGGTTGGGGTGGCGCTTTCAATATCGCGCGCACCATTGCAGAAATGATCCGTGCCGGCGCCGCTGCAGTGCACATCGAAGACCAGGTGGCGCAAAAGCGCTGTGGCCACCGCCCCAATAAAGAGATCGTTTCCAAACAGGAAATGGTGGATCGCATCAAGGCGGCGGTAGATGCCCGTACCGATGACGACTTCTTTATCATGGCCCGTACCGATGCTTTCGCCCAGGAAGGGCTGGATGCGGCTATCGAGCGTGCCCAGGCCTGTATTGAAGCGGGCGCCGACGGTATCTTTGCCGAAGCGGTCACGGAATTAGCGCACTATCGCGCCTTTAAGGACGCATTGAGTGTGCCGATATTGGCCAATATTACCGAGTTTGGTAAGACCGAGTTGTATAACACCAAAGAGTTGGGCGAGGCCGGTGCGGATATCGTACTGTATCCGTTGTCAGCGTTCCGGGCTATGAACCGTGCGGCGGAAAATGTGTACAGCCGCATCTTGCAAGATGGCGACCAGAAAGCGGTGGTGGAGACCATGCAGACCCGTGAAGAGCTGTACGATTACCTCGACTATCACATGTTTGAGCAGAAACTCGACACGTTGTTTAACAAGTAACGGACCAGTGGATCAGTTGAATGCCGTCCGGTATTCACTCAACAAATACAGAAACTGCGTAGTTAAAAACAGGGGAGAAAAGACCATGGTAGAAAAAACATTGAGTGGAGCTGGCCTGCGCGGCCAGGTGGCGGGGAAAACTGCACTGTCTACCGTGGGTAAATCCGGCTCCGGCCTGACTTACCGCGGTTACGATATCAAGGACTTGGCAGAACACTGTGAATTCGAAGAAGTCGCCTACCTGATTTTCTATGGGGAACTGCCCACCGAGGGAGAGCTTGTGGAATACAAGGCCTTACTGAAAACGATGCGCGGCCTGCCACTGGCTTTGAGAGAAGTGTTGGAGCGTATTCCCGCTGACGCCCACCCGATGGATGTAATGCGTACCGGCTGTTCCATGCTGGGCAATCTGGTGGGTGAGGAGTCCTTCGCGCAGCAGCTGCAAAAGGCCAATCGCCTGCTGGCCGCTTTCCCGTCCATTATCTGCTACTGGTACCGTTTCACCCACGACGATGTGCGTATCGAAACCGAAACCGATGATGACAGCATCGGCGGTCATTTCCTGCATATGCTGCGTGGTGAGAAGCCCAACGCCCTGCACGAGCAGGTCATGAACGTCTCCCTGATCCTATACGCAGAACATGAATTCAACGCCTCCACCTTTACCGCACGTGTTTGTGCCTCCACGCTGTCGGACCTGTTCAGCTGTATTACTGGCGCTATCGGCACCCTGCGTGGCCCTTTGCACGGTGGCGCCAATGAAGCGGCAATGGAACTGATCGAGCGTTTCTCCAACCCGGATGAAGCAGAGAGAGCGCTGATGGGCATGCTGGAGCGCAAAGAAAAAATCATGGGCTTTGGCCATGCGATTTACCGCGAGTCCGATCCGCGCAACGCCATTATCAAGGCCTGGTCTGAAAAGCTGGCTGAAGATGTGGGCGATACCGTGCTGTACCCGGTATCTGTACGCTGTGAAGAAGTGATGTGGCGCGAGAAAAAACTGTTCTGTAATGCAGACTTCTTCCATGCCTCCGCCTATCACTTTATGGGGATTCCCACCAAGCTGTTCACGCCGATCTTTGTCATGTCCCGCGTGACTGGCTGGGCCGCCCACGTGTTTGAACAGCGCGCAGACAACCGTATTATTCGCCCGAGTGCAGAGTATGTGGGTGTTGAACCGCGCCAGGTAACGCCTATTGCCGAGCGCAGTTAGTCCAATACCAGATGGATCTGAGGTACACCCGGCGCCCTGGCCCCCGGTTGCCGGGATTCGGCAACCGGGGGCTTGCTCTTAAGAGACTAGATTGAAAAACGATTCGACTGATTTACCTAGCTATGAATACTGATTACCGCAAATCACTGCCCGGTACAGGCCTTGATTATTTCGATACCCGCGCCGCTGTGGACGCGATCCAGCCCGGTGCCTACGCCAAACTGCCCTATACCTCACGTATTCTGGCGGAAAACCTGGTGCGCCGCTGTGAGCCGGAAAGACTCATCGATGCACTCAAGCAGATTATCGAGCGCAAGCGCGAACTGGATTTCCCGTGGTTTCCAGCCCGAGTGGTATGTCACGATATCCTCGGTCAGACCGCACTGGTGGACCTGGCCGGTCTGCGCGATGCCATTGCCGATAAGGGCGGTGACCCTGCCAAGGTAAACCCAGTCGTTCCCACACAGTTGATCGTGGACCATTCCCTCGCGGTGGAGCACCCCGGTTTTGAAAAGGATGCTTTTGAAAAAAACCGCGCAATAGAGGAGCGCCGCAACGAAGACCGTTTTCACTTTATCAACTGGACCAAATCCGCGTTTGAAAACGTGGATGTGATTCCCCCGGGTAACGGCATCATGCACCAGATCAACCTGGAGAAAATGTCTCCAGTCGTGCAGGTGCGTGAAGGTGTGGCCTTCCCGGATACCTGTGTCGGTACCGATAGCCACACGCCCATGGTAGATGCCCTGGGTGTAATTTCTGTCGGTGTCGGTGGCCTGGAAGCGGAGAGTGTGATGCTCGGTCGCGCCTCCTATATGCGCCTGCCACATATCGTCGGCGTAGAGCTGACCGGAAAGTTGCAGCCCGGTATTACCGGTACCGACCTGGTATTGGCCCTGACTGGATTTTTGCGCCGCGAGCGCGTGGTGGGTGCCTACCTGGAATTTTATGGCGATGGGGCTTCCAATCTTACCCTGGGGGACCGCGCCACTATTTCCAATATGACACCGGAATACGGCGCTACTGCGGCCATGTTTTCTATCGATGCGCAGACCATCGATTATCTCAAACTCACCGGCCGCGATGACGAGCAAGTGGCCCTGGTGGAGCAGTTTGCCAAGGCAACCGGGCTCTGGTCCGATGCCCTGGAGGACGCCGAATACGAGCGCGTGCTGAAGTTTGACCTCAGCACGGTAGGCCGAAACCTGGCTGGCCCCTCCAACCCCCACGCGCTGTTGCCGGCCACTGAACTGGCCAATCGCGGTATCGCCAAGGCGTGGGAAAAGAAAGCTGGCCAGATGCCCGATGGTGCTGTGATTATCGCGGCTATTACCAGCTGCACCAACACCAGTAACCCGCGCAATATGATTGCCGCAGGTCTGATCGCCCGCAATGCGAATAAACTTGGTCTGACCCGCAAGCCCTGGGTGAAATCTTCCCTGGCGCCCGGTTCCAAAACTGTAAAAATGTACCTGGAAGAGGCCAATCTTTTGCCGGACCTGGAGCAGATGGGCTTCGGTGTAGTGGCCTTCGCCTGCACCACCTGTAACGGTATGAGCGGTGCGCTGGACCCGAAAATCCAACAGGAAGTGATCGACCGCGATCTGTACACCACTGCCGTACTCTCGGGCAACCGCAACTTCGATGGCCGTATCCACCCATACGCCAAGCAGGCGTTCCTGGCTTCACCGCCATTGGTCGTGGCCTATGCCATTGCCGGTACTATCCGTTTCGATATTGAAAAGGATACGCTGGGACAGGATGCCGAAGGCAACCCGATCATCTTGAAAGATATCTGGCCAAGCGACGAAGAGATCGATGCAGTTGTGCGTCAGAGCGTGAAGCCGCAGCAGTTCCGCGATGTATACATTCCCATGTTCGAAGATCGGGATACAGCGAAAATACAGGGCCTTGCGCTTTACGATTGGCGCCCGATGAGCACCTATATCCGCCGCCCGCCATACTGGGAAGGTGCGCTTGCTGGTGAACGCGCCCTGAAGGGTATGCGCCCGCTGGCGGTGTTGGGCGACAATATCACCACCGACCACCTATCGCCCTCCAATGCGATTCTGGCCGGCAGCGCTGCCGGTGAATACCTGGCGAACATGGGCCTGCCGGAGGAGGATTTCAACTCCTATGCCACCCACCGTGGAGACCATCTCACCGCCCAGCGTGCAACTTTTGCCAATCCGAAATTGCTCAATGAAATGGTGCGCGATGACCGCGGTGGGGTTCGACAGGGCTCTCTGGCCCGTATCGAGCCGGAGGGGCAGGTCACCCGCATGTGGGAGGCCATCGAAACCTATATGGATCGCAAGCAGCCGCTGATTATTGTAGCCGGTGCAGACTACGGGCAGGGCTCCTCTCGCGACTGGGCTGCAAAAGGTGTGCGCCTGGCTGGGGTGGAAGCGATTGTAGCCGAGGGATTTGAGCGTATTCACCGCACCAACCTGATTGGTATGGGCGTTCTGCCACTGGAGTTTAAACCCGGCACTACCCGAGAATCCCTGGGCATTGACGGCACCGAAATCTTCGATGTGATAGGTGAGCGCACGCCTTATGCGACACTGACCCTGCTGATCCACCGCACCAGCGGTGAGACGATTAAGGCACCGGTCACTTGCCGTTTGGATACTGCCGAAGAGGTCTCCATTTATGCAGCGGGCGGTGTCCTGCAGCGCTTTGCCAAAGATTTCCTGGAAACGGAGGCGACGGCCTGAGGTATGAAATGTGCGCCCCAAGTAAAAATCCCTGCGACCTATATGCGCGGGGGAACCAGTAAAGGTGTTTTCTTTCGCCTGCAGGATCTGCCAGAAGTTGCGCAAGCGCCAGGAGAAGCCCGTGATAAATTATTGCAACGCGTGATTGGCAGTCCGGATCCCTACGGCAAACAGACTGACGGTATGGGTGGGGCCACCTCCAGCACCAGCAAGGTAGTGATCCTGTCTCCCAGCGATAAGCCCGATCACGATGTGCACTATCTGTTTGGCCAGGTTTCCATCGACAAGCCTGTTGTTGACTGGAGTGGTAACTGCGGCAATCTCACTGCCGCAGTGGGCGCCTTTGCTATCAATAGCGGTTTTGTTGAGCCCTCCCGGATTCCGGAAAGTGGCATCTGCTCCGTGCGAATCTGGCAGGCCAATATCGGCAAGACAATTGTTGCCCATGTGCCGATCACTAATGGCGAAGTACAGGAAACCGGGGAGTTTGCGCTGGACGGAGTCACCTTTCCGGCGGCCGAAGTGGAAATTGAGTTTATGGACCCCGCGGACGGTGAGGGCAGCCTGTTTCCCACTGGTAACCTGGTTGATGATTTGGACGTGCCGGGTATCGGTGTGCTTAAGGCCACCATGATCAATGCCGGTATCCCCACGATCTTTGTCAATGCTGAAGAACTTGGTTATACCGGCACCGAGCTGCAGGATGCGATTAATGGCGATAGCAAAGCGCTGGCCATATTCGAGACAATCCGTGCCCACGGTGCAGTGAAAATGGGATTGATTGCCTCTGCCGGGGAAGCTGCAGCCCGCCAGCACATCCCGAAAATCGCTTTTGTAGCCAAGCCACTGGATTATACCGCTGCCAGCGGCAAAATAGTGGCTGCGGCGGATATAGATCTGCTCGTGCGCGCCTTGTCGATGGGCAAGCTACACCATGCCATGATGGGGACCGCGGCTGTGGCTATCGGTACAGCCGCCGCCATACCCGGCACTCTGGTGAATCTCGCTGCCGGAGGCGGAGAACGCAATTCCGTCTGCTTCGGCCATCCTTCCGGCACTCTGCGTGTCGGAGCGGAAGCGCAAGCAGTGAATGGCCAATGGACCGCAACCAAAGCCGTTATGAGCCGCAGTGCCAGAATCCTGATGGAAGGCTGGGTACGGGTGCCCGGCGCTTGCTTCTAGGTGCGTTGGGTATCTCTGATACAGAGAGCTTGCTTCGGGTCCTTGCAATTTCAGTAAGCAATACGGTTTCCAGTGTCTTAAAATTGTATTTCGACATGTAACCAGAGATATAGATATCTTGTTGACATCATCGGAGATTATTTTTGAAAAAAGCTTATTGCAATTGTGTTTTGCAGGGCAAAACAATGCAGGCTTTCAACTTTATTTGCTCAAAATATCCAAAAAAAATTTTTCGGAAAATTTTTTCCACAAATTCAATATAGACCTGCCTGTGCAAATTGCCAGGAGTGTTCCAAAACGTCAGATGGAGTATTTTTTCGGGCGGATGGCTGCCCGATATGCATTGTCTGCATTGGGCATAGAGCATTTCCAGGTGGGAACGGGAAAATGGCGGGAGCCAATCTGGCCAGAGGGTACAATCGGCAGTATCAGCCATAATGGGAGATTCGCTGGCGCAACTGTTCTGGAAGCGACAAAGTTCGCAGGTATTGGAATCGATATTGAGAGTGTACTCTCTGAAAAATCGCAACTTGCACTACAGGATACCGCAATTTTTCAATCGGAAATTCGCTACCTGAAAGCGCATGGTCTTATGGCGGCTCCGGGCTCTGTCCTTTCGATTCTTTTTTCAGCAAAAGAAAGTTTCTTCAAAGCTGCGTTTCCCCTTGTAAAACGGTATTTCGATTTTGATGCGGTCTCCTTGGTCGATTTCGATAACAATCGGAGGATTATTTTATTAGAGATACAGCAGGATCTTTGTCCAACGCTGAGGCCAGGTGCTGTTATTCCCATACAGTTTAATTGGCTGGATGAGAATACCATTTTTACTTATTGCGGCTTGCAGGATTCAAGTTAAGCTGCAGTTTCCACCAAGCTCCAGATGGCTTTGAACACCCTGCAAAAGCCAGAGGTGATTTCCCCTGGCGTTTGAGAGATTTTTTGGGCTATAACTTACTGGAAAGCTCCCGCAATTCATGATTCAGGATACGATCATTGTGACTGTAATCCACAGGGACATCAATCAAGTGCACTCCACCCTCTTTACAACAGCTTTCGATTAGGGGTACCAGTTCATCAGTGGCTTCTACCCGATGGCCGTAAGCACCGTAAGATTTTGCATAGGCAACAAAATCGGGGTTACCAAAATCCAGGCCGAAATCATGAAATTCCATCATGGCCTGCTTCCATTTAATCATACCATAGGCGTCATCGCGCAGTATCAATACAATTAGATCCAGACCCAGACGCACAGCAGTTTCGATTTCCTGAGAATTCATCATAAAGCCACCATCGCCACAAATCGCCACCACCCTGCGATCTGGGCACACCAATTTAGCGGCCATTGCGGATGGTAACCCGGCACCCATTGTGGCGAGGGCATTGTCCAACAGTACGGTATTCGGGGCGTGGGCGGGGTAATTCCGAGCGAACCATATTTTGAACATGCCGTTGTCGAGTGCAATGATGCCCTTCTCCGGCATGGCTTCCCGTACATCTTTTACCAGGCGCTGGGGCCGAATTGGGAATGTATCGTTGCTGGAGCCCTCCTGAATATGTTTTTGCAAAGCTGCGCGGATGCGGTGGGCATCGGTAAAACTCCAGTGTTCCTGGGGCTCCAGATGCTCATTGAGTTGCCACAAACTATTGGAAATATCTCCAACTACCTCTATTTGCGGGAAGTAAACAGGGTCCACCTGAGCGGAACTAAAATTGATGTGGACCACTTCGGGGCCGCCTGGGCGCATAAAAAATGGGGGCTTCTCCACTACATCGTGCCCAACATTGATAATAAGATCGGCCTGCTCAATGGCCCGATGTACAAAATCGCCATCTGACAGGGCTGTATTTCCGATAAAGTGCGGTCCCGATTCATCGATTACGCCTTTTCCCATTTGTGTGGTGACTGTGGGGATTCCAAGCTTGTCAACAAATTTTCGCAACATCTTTGCAGTGAGTTTGCGGTTGGCGCCGGCACCGACCAGCAACAGTGGCTTGCGCGATGCAGTAATAGCTTCTGCAGCTTTGTGAATTGCTTTCTCCTCAGCAATAGGCCTGCGGGTGTAGCTGGTCTCCAATACCGGCATGGTGGAGTGCTCGCGGGCAATATCCTCGGGGAACTCGAGATGCGTGGCCCCCGGGCGCTCTTCCTCGGAACGACGGAAGGCCTCACGCACGTAGGAAGGGATATAGTCACCGCCGACAATGGTTTTGGTGAACTTGGTGAGAGGACGCATCATATCGACAATATTGATGATCTGGAACTGGCCTTGCTTGGAGCTCTTTACGGGCTTTTGTCCGGTTATCATCACCATAGGCATACCACCGAGCTGGGCATAAGCTGCGGCCGTTACCAGGTTGGTAGCACCTGGTCCAAGGGTGGCAATACAGACACCGGATTTCCCGGTGAGACGGCCATAGGTGGCTGCCATAAAGCCGGCCGCCTGTTCATGGCGGGTCAGGATCAGCTGGATTTTTGAGCCGCGCAGAGACTCCAGTATGTCCAGATTTTCTTCCCCGGGAATGCCAAAAATATATTCAACCCTTTCTGCTTCCAGGGCGTGAACAAAGAGATCTGATGCTTTCATGAAGGAAACTCCTGTAATCGTGAGCTCTCAAGCTTGGTTCCTTTTGAGGTTTTTATTGATCGGCGGGGTTACTGGCGCCGAAACGTCCAGACAATCTATTTTCTGTCGTGTAAATCTCTGCCCTTGCCAAAATAAACGGAAAAATTTGGTTATATCCTAAGGTGGCATAGAGTTTCCACCAGAGTATGGTCAAGCTTTTCTCACTTTGCTCCATGGCTTTTTTGGTATTGCATGGCATCGGTTGATATTTCAGTTGAAGGTCATCATTGAGGGGTTCTACCCATGGATATCGTTATTCGGGGTACCGGCAAGGCCCTGCATAACAGGTGGTTATTAACGCCTGAACCGCAATCAGTCGGCTCGTCATACACCGACAGTATTGTGATCTGGCCACAGGAGGTCACAATATCCAAACACATCTATTTCACCTTGCCGGCCCAGTTTAGCCGGCTTTTCTGTTCTTATCTCTACAGGAACTGTGGTTCCAGACCGGTACACGCGAGGCGGGTAATGCGAATACAGAGATCGCCAACTGGCTGATTGGGTTAATACAGCCCCGCAAGTGCGGGGGCCGGCTTCATCAGCGGATTCACCGGATCTGCCGAATATTGAAATCCAACCCGCTTGTAATTTTGATTAGAGCACTCGGTACTTCTATTGCCATATTACCCTTTGCTCGGACCACCTGATTGCAAAATGTCGCATCAATCAGTCATTGATGGACACATTTGGTGGTTTTGATGCAAATCCAGGGGAATAAACGGGATAATTTTTGTGTACAAATCAGTAACCAACCAGGATGCCAGGAAGCGGCCATGACCTGTTTTGCCCAGCTTCCCTATCGCGTTTCGCTCAGCGCGGGTTCCGCACTGTACAACCGCTTGAGTTCAGTGTGAACAAGGCTTGCCGTAACGAGGTCTTCGAGGGCATGGCCGACAGATTTGAAACAGGTCACTTCACTGCGGGCAATGGGAGCTGATAAATGGCACAGAGAAGGCAGGTGCCCGCGTATTGAAGCTTCACTAATCACGCCACGCTTGATAGGCAGGCAAAGATCACCAGTTTCGGACAGAGCGTGTGGCATCACGTCAACATACAAAGCGGCACGCTTTATCAGCAAATCATCGGCTTCTCTCATGTCCGGCCGGTAGGCGCCCACCAAGTCAATGTGTTGAATGGATTTGAGCCACTTTCCAAGTAGCAAAGGCGTTTTACTCAGGGTTGCGCAACTCACGATATCAGCCCTGGCCATTCCCTGCTGAATCTCGCTACACACAACAGCGGAGCAGGGCATATCCGCAAGGGCGTCAACAACCTGCTGCGCCTTCTCTGGTGAACGACCCCATACCAGCACCTCTTTTATGGGGCGCACACTCGCATGTGCACGAATCAGTTCCGGGGCCAGGGTTCCGGTCCCTACCATCAGCAGTACACCGGCATCGATTGGCGCCAGGTAGTCCGCCGCCAATGCAGATGCCGCAGCGGTGCGCATGGCGGTGATACTGGACGCGTCCATGATCGCCTGTGGCGTCCCCGTGCTGGCGTCGAACAGGGTATACTGCCCTTGAATAGAGGGCTGCTCGCGGTTGTCTGGTGCCACCACAACAGTCTTTACACCCAGGAAACGGCCTGTTTGCCATGCAGGCATAAGCAGCAGGGTATTTTCATTCTGGTGTTCGCGGGAGTATTGGAAATGGTGGTGGTGCCGTTGAGGTGTCTCAATATCCTGATTGCGGAAAGCTTCTCGCAATGCGTTGATCAACTGCGGATATTGAATGCTCTTGCGCACGATTTCGGCGGTAATGAAATGCATTGGAGTTTTTCAGTTAGAGTAATCTGAGTGCTTTTTTAGCCCAACAGAAAGCCGTTTTTGAGTGGATCTGCTGGATCTATGTAAAAGCGGTGTTGTCCGGTGATATGAGCGGTCCCGGTAATCTCGGGCACTATTGCGGGAATACCCGCATATTTCAGTCTTCTGGCGACCCTGCCGCTGAAACAGCTGCCGGTAATACTTTCGGCAACCAGTGTGTGATTTTCAGAAATAAGTCCCTGATTTACGTGCAGTGCCATTCGGCCGGCAACGCCTGAACCTGTTGGCGAACGATCAAGCTCTGCATCCGCAAATATACAAACATTGCGGCTGTATATGGATGGATTCACTGTGTCGCCATAAGAATGCGGATCTTGAAATGCTTCCATATCCATCAATATGGTACCGTATAGAAATCCCAAATCAGGTTCAATGGGGTGTTGAATGAGCGGGCCATCTGCCTGTACGGCGTGTTTAATGGCTTGACCCACGCGTACCAATTGACCTGCGTTCACACCGTCCAGTGAAAAGGGCAGCTGTGCAGCGTCGACATAGGCATAAAAAGCCCCACCATAGGCAATATCGTATTGAATGGCCCCCAATTCCGGAACTTGAACCGTCTGCGCCTGAGCCACAACAAATGATGGGACACAGTGAAAACGGGTTGAGCATACGCGGCCGTGCTGGTCAGTTTGTGCAAAAGCATGAATCCGGCCACAGGGAACATCAATATTCACTGGCACCTCTGTACCGGGTTGACCCCGCTCAATCCACCCCAGTTCAACAGCCAGTTTTGCCAGAGCAATCACCGCGTGACCGCACATACTGCTGAAGCCTTCATTGTGAATAAACAGTGCCCCGAAATCGGCACCAGCATCATTCGGTGGAACCACAATGGCCCCGTACATATCCCTATGCCCTCGCGGCTCCCACATCAATGTCCGTCGCAGGTGATCGTAATGGTGTAGGGCAAAGCGCCTTTTGGCCAGAACACTGCCCCCTTCGAGTGGAGGGAATCCATCCAGAATAATGCGCAAGGGCTCGCCGCCTGTGTGCATGTCAATTGCATCAATGCAAGTCCATTGTGCGGTAAGATCTGCAGGGATCTGTAAGCTCTGGCGCTGTGTGTGGAGGGAAGTGAACTCTGGCTTCATTATTTTTCCCATACAATTGCACAATATTGTTTTTGGCGACAATAACAATATCGATCTTGAAATGCAATGCACTGAAGCCCGCATCACCGCGAGGAGGGTATGAGGTTAAGGCGTGGGCCAGGTACCATTGCAGATTGGTATGAGTTGTCGGGTATATCCAATATGGGCGATACTGCCTGTCTTGTGTAAAATTTTACCTGAATACTGCCACGCCACGGCCCTGTTTCGCCCTGGCAGATCGACAACAAGAGCCAGCGTTGACCAAATGACCATCACTGAATTTATCAAGTCCGATGTAAAGGCCGTTCTTCAGGCCAGGGGGCACTTGCCTTACAAACTCACTTTGGGGGCAATGTCCGAGCACTACAAGGTCAGTTTGACGCCGGTTCGCCACGCGGTGGATGAATTGGTGGATGAGGGGGTGATCCGCCGGAAAGATAACGGGCGCCTGGAAGCCCAGCCAGAAGTACTAAAGGGGGTAAAGCTTGCCCCTCCGAAAGAAGGTGCAACCGAACGAAAATTGTATGAGATTATCCGCCAGGATGTCATTTCACGCAGCTTAAAGCAGAATACCGAGTATCTTCGCGAGCAGGCCACTGCCGAGCAATACGGTGCTGGCCGCACAGTAGTGCGGCAGATCTTTTCTCGCCTGGCAGGTGCGGGGCTGATTGAACATGTGCCCCGCTGTGGATGGCGGGTACACCCGTTCAGTGAACAGGATATGCACGACTACCTGGATATTCGCGAAATGCTGGAACTGAAAGCGCTGGATCTGGCCCGTAGCCATTTTAAGGATAATGAACTACAAAATTTGCTCAAGGCGAATAAACCCGGCAAGGGCAGGGCAAAGTCAGAATTGGATTTTGACTTGCATGATTACTGGATCGAGCGTTGTGGAAACCGGTATATCTCCGAGTTTTTCAAACGCTACAGCCCTTTTTACAACACACTGTTCAACTGCGCGGTGATTGATGAAACGGTGAAACGTGAAATGGCGCGCGAACACTGTGATATTCTCAAGTGCCTGTTGGATAAAAACTGGAGGGGTGCGCGCAAAGCGTTGAGTCAACATATCCAGGATCAACGCGAGGCCGTTTCCCGGATGATAGAATATCTTAACGCGAAAACCACCACGTAACAGTCCATGATCAAAAATGCTTTAAGGGAGTAAAGCCTTCTTTCATTCAGAATCCATGTGCAAATGGATCTTCGGGATCAAAAATAATCGTGGTTTCGGCGCTGATGTACGCATTTCCGGTAATTGTGGGAATGATTCTGGTAGATTCAGCCTCTGTATCGAGGCTTGGTTGGGCCTTCCCCTCGAAAATACTGCCAATGATACTTTCCTGTCGCCAGGCCTGGCCCGCCTTGATAATACCGTCGCCATAAAGGCAGGCCAATTTGGCGCTGGTCCCGGTACCGCAGGGAGAGCGGTCGTATACCTTGCCGGGGCACAGTACAAAATTTCTGCTGTCAGCGGTGGTCGGATCCGAGGGCGGGGCGAACAGTTCGATATGATCGATCTCTTCCCCGTTTTCTGCGCAGATTCCCTGTTCGCGAAGGGCTTGGCGCACGCGCCAGCAAAAGTCTGTCAAGTGGTCGGTGTTTTCCTGACTGATAAATTGCCCGTGCTCGGAGATCAGGAAAAACCAATTTCCTCCCCAGGCAATATCACCAATAAACCTGCCGAAGCCATCCACATATACCGGCACCCCTTTGCGATAGCGGTAACTCGGCACATTTTCCACACTCACTCGATGATTATTGTGCAGCAGGAAAGTGATCTCTCCTACCGGTGTTTCCAGCCGATGAGTGCCGGGAGAAATCGCACTGCTTCGTGCCAGCGTGGCAACGACACCAATGGTTCCGTGACCACACATACCAAGGTAGCCGACATTATTAAAAAATATAACTCCAGCCGCATTATCCGGGTTTTGCGGGGGGCAGAGCAGTGCGCCTACCATAACGTCGGACCCGCGGGGTTCACGGATCAATGCCGAGCGCAGATGGTCAAATTTTTCCTGAAACACTGCAAGACGCTCGGCTATGCTGCCAGTACCAAGATTGGGGCCACCACTGACGATAACCCGGGTGGGTTCGCCGCCGGTATGGGAATCCACTACTTTTATTGTGTGATCCTGTTTGCCGTACACAATGATTCTCCAGATTATTCTTTTAGTCTATGGGCAATAATTGTCTGCGCACCTGTAGCCTGGGCCCGGTCAGTTGATCGGGTCTCTGGTCCAGTTGCCATTCACGGAACGCCAGGTCTTCAGGGGATTTTCGTCCTGCAAAAGTGGCGGCAGCCGGTAATGGCGTACGTTGTCGTAACAATCGAGCTTGCTGAAACGAATCAGTGACGTGGGGACACCCACCGCGGTAAACCCCGGGTGACCGGAGGCAGGGAAGGGGCCACCGTGGTTCATGGCCGGAGATACTGCAACGCCGGTTGGCATTTTGTCATTCAACAGCCGTCCAACCCTCTCACGCAGAATGGGTGCCAGCCCGTCGTAGGCTTCATCATCGACACCAGTGGTAGAAGAGTAAATAGACCCCGTGAGATTGCCTTCGAGTGTTCGCAGGATAGTAGCGGTTTGCTCGTGGTTCTCACTCACCACCATCAGTGCTGCGTTGCCAAAGACTTCGGTCTGGAAAACGACAGAGTCCTGCAGGAACCTCTGACCCGACACACACAAGAGCGTATTGGGGAGGCAGAAGCGAGATTTGTCCGGTTTGGGTTCTATCGTATCACTCGCATTGGAAACAAGCGTTGCACCGGCTTCCCGCAACAGCGCAATTGCCTGTTTCAGACTCTGTTCAGTGCCCAGGCTCAATAAGGTACCGGGTTTGGCATGGTCAAAGAGTTCACCGCAGTGCGCCATGAATCGCTCGCCATCCCCACTGGCCGGCACAATGATCAGTCCCGGATTGGTGCAGAACTGACCGCTGCCCATGAGACAGCTGCCTGCAAACTCTTCGGCGAGTTCAGGGCCGCGCTCGCGCAGGGCACCAGGCAGTATCACGACCGGGTTAATACTGGACAGCTCCGCGTAAAACGGGGTGCCCACCTTGTCTGCGATCTGCTTGAGTGCGAGCCCGGCTCGTCGGGAACCGGTAAAGGCCACAGCACCCAGGCGCTGATCGCTTACCATCCGGTATCCATCTTCACGACTGATGGCAAAGAGCATCTGTACCATTGCTGCTGGAAGCCCCGCCCGATCCAGTGCCTGGCATGCCAGGCTCGCCAGCTTGTGGCAGGTTCCCGGGTGAGCGGTGTGCGCCTTGGCGATGACAGGGTTGCCGGCGGCGATGGCGGCAGCAAAATCGCCACCCGCCACGCCGTTGAAAGCCAGGGGAAAGTTGTTCGGGCCAAAAATGGCCACCGGACCTATGGGTCCCCGCATACTGCGAATATTGGCCGCGGTATCAATGATGGCCTGGGCCCAGGAGCTGTCTCGGGCAGCCTTGGCGGCAGTGCGCAGCTGGCCCGTAGTGCGGGGGAGTTCCACATTGCGCAATCTAGGCTGCACGGGCAGGCCGGTTTCCTCGTGAGCCAGCGCACACAGGGCATCTGTGGAAGCTTCGATGGCATCGGCAAACAGTTCCAGAAAGCGTGCCCGAGACTCGGCCGGGTAACTTCTCAAGGCTACAGCCGCATGCGCGGATGCTTCCAGCACCGCTTCGCAATCACGCCAGTCGGAAACCGGGTAAGTTCGGCTTATGGCTGCTGCTGTTGACGGATTGGTGGGCTGAAAGCGACCGGATTCGGCCGCTTGTCGCCACGCACCCGCGATCAGTACAGGGGTTGTGTGCATGGTGAATGCTCCATTCAAAACGCTACTCAATGAGCGGGCGTGTGGCAATTGCAGTTTGGATAATGTTCAGCACAGACTCGCGTTCAGCGCCGGTCAGTGGCAGGCGCGGGTTGCGGCACTGTTCGCTTCCCAAACCGCACTCCTGTGCTGCAAGCTTGATGTACTGAACCAGCTTGGGTTTGGTATCCAGGTGGAGCAGAGGGGTGTACCAGCGGTATACCTTGCGCGCTTGTTCAAAATTGCCGCTGGTGGCCAGATCCCACATCAGGCGATTTTCCTGCGGAAAAGCGTTCACCAAGCCAGAAATCCAGCCGTGTGCGCCAAGGGCAATGCTTTCCAGCGCAAGGTCGTCTACACCGCAAAAGAGTACGAAATCGTCACCGGTGAGATTGGCAATGTCCGTCAGGCGGCGGGGGTCATCGGATGCCTCCTTGATAGCGACGATATTGCTCACCTGGGCGAGCTCAGCCACCGCTTTTGCGGGCACATCCACACCGTAACAGGCGGGATTGTTGTACACCATTACCGGCAGGTCGGTTGCTGCGGCAACACCGCAAATATGGGCGATGATCTCCTCCGCATCGGCTTTGTAGGACATGGGTGGGAGCACCATCAGGCCATCTACCCCAATCTCTCTGGCTGCGCGGGCAAAATCCCTGGCCTGGGTGGTGGTGTATTCAGACACACCGGTAAGCACTGGCACCCTGCCGTTTATATGCTTGACCGTTGTTGCGAGCACCTCGATTTTCTCTGCCTGGCTGAGTGAGCAGTTCTCTCCCACAGTGCCAAGCATGACAAGGCCATTGATTCCCGCATCGAGCATTGCGTCGAGGTGCCTGAGGGTAGCGGGTATGTTCAGGCTTTCATCGGCGTTGAACTGCGTGGTTGCTGCGGGGAAAACGCCGCGCCAGTTGATTTGCATATGACTTCCTCATCGTGATCTTGGGATGCAAGGGAAAGCTCAAAGCACTGTTGTGCAAAAAGTACTTTGTGTATATGTTATTGTGTACAATAAGAAAGGTTTTTGGCAGCTGTCAACCCAATTTTGCTGTTTGGCCAACTCAGAGGGTTGCCGGGGTATGAACAGGGCAGTGTCATTTCCATAGGCTGTCAACCTATAACAACCACTGCTTGGGAGAACGACCAATGCCACGACTGCCTATTGATATCATGGTTCGGTACCATCTAGAGGAGATGGTGTTTCCCGACTGTAACCGGGGGGCCGCCTCTGCAGGCCCTTCTAAACTTTCGCTTGTCGCTTTTGGAAGATCATGACAGCACCTTCCAGGTAAACCCCCGTTTCAAACACCGGCTATTTTTGCAAGAGTATTCCCGGTGTACTAACGGCTTACGGCTGGGGGAAAGGCCCGCCTGATCTTTTTTACTATCGAAAGAAGGCTGGCACAAGCCGAGCGCGGGCCCAAAAGGGCAGTGGACAGGCCCTTTGGTATTTGCCCGCCACCTCGTTTGAGGGCAGTCAGCGCCGTTTGAGGGGATGCCACCAGTAGCGCATTGATTGGAGAGAGGGTCTCCTGTCTTACACCGACTGAGCATCGGTAATCGGGACATGGCAGTGCCATCGCCGCAGGTACAAAGTGTGTCAGTAGAAAATAGGCAAAAAGGAATCCGTGAACTGGTTGTCATTGGGGCGGGGATTGTCGGCGTTGCCGTAGCGGAGCAGCTGCAGTACCGGGGACACAAAGTCACACTGATTGATCGGGACCCTCCGGGGCGGGGGTGTTCATATGGCAATGCAGGCCACTTCGCCACCGACGTCGTACTGCCTTTGGCGAATATACAGACAATATTGTCAATACCCAGGCTGCTGATGGATTCACTCGGGCCACTATCCATTCATTGGGGTTACCTATATAAGCTCCTGCCTTGGTTAGTGCGCTTCGCCATGGCGGCTTGGCCTGGCAATGTGGAAAAATCCTGCCGGCATTTACGCGCCCTCAATAGTCGTTCCATTGAAAGTTACGACCGCCTGCTGGCCCGTATTGGTCTGACGGAATTAATGACCAAGCGGGGTGCGCTAACGGTGTACGAGCGGCCAGAATCTGCACGCAAAAATCAGACAACAGTGGATCTACTCAAGGAGCATGGTGTAGAAATCCAGTCGCTTTCCGCTGCCGGCATACGGGCGCTGGAACCGGCGCTGAGCGCCGGTGTTGCCGGCGGCCTGTATTTTCCGCGCACGGCACACACCGCCAACCCCTATAGGCTGGTCACAGGCATTGCAGAAAACTTTTTGCAGGCTGGGGGAGCTATCCTGCGCGAAGAGGTCGTCAGACTCGAGAGCCGCAGTGACTCGATACATATTCATTTTTCCAGTGGCCGAATCATCTCCTCCCAGCGATTGATTATTGCCACTGGCGCCTGGTCAAAACCGCTTGCCCGGCAGTTGGGGTATCGGGTGCCACTGGATACCGAGCGGGGCTACCATTTGATGTTGCCAGAGGCCGGGTGTGACCTGGCGCGACCGCTGGTTTCTTTTGAGCGTTCGTTCGTGATAACACCGATGGAGAAAGGTCTGCGCCTGGCGGGCACAGTGGAACTTGGCGGGCTGCAAGCGGAGCCAAATTACGCGCGTGCAGATATTCTGTTTGAACACGCCCGTTCGCTGCTACCGGGAATCCGTCATACGGGTGCCTGCCGCTGGATGGGGTTTCGTCCCTCGCTGCCCGATTCACTTCCAGTACTGGGTACCGCCCCGGATAATCCGCGGGTGGCCTTCGCATTTGGACACCAGCATCTGGGGCTGACACAGGCGGCGATCAGCGCAGAGCTGCTCGCGGACCAAATAGAGGGTAAGGCCCCCGAAATCGACCTGTCCCCATTTAGTATTAATCGATTTCAATAAGCTTGCGGGGGAAATTCGTCAGCAAGTCTATCCCTTCGTCTTTGACCAGAATATCGTCTTCGATGCGCACACCACCCCAGCCCGGTATATAAATACCGGGTTCAACGGTCATTACATACCCTGGCTCGATAACGGTGTCATCTTCCTTCGCAAAGTAGGGTTTTTCGTGTGTCTCCAGACCAATGGCATGTCCAAGGCCGTCTCCAGCAAAACGCGCGTAAGGGCTGTTGTTGAGAAATTCTGCCACGTACTTTGCGGGCTCGGAGCAAGCCACACCGGCGGTTACGCGGTCCACTCCCAACTGCTGCGCCTCCTGCACCAGGGAATAGACTTCCCGCTGTTGGGTACTGGCTTTTCCCAGCACGAAGGTGCGTGTCATATCTGAGCGGTATCCCTGTATTACCGCACCGAAATCGATAGTGACCATATCGCCGCGCTCGATTACCCGATCCGTTGGCATACCGTGAGGGTGTGAGCTGCGTGGGCCGGAGGCAAAGATCGTAGGAAAAGCAACCCCCTCCGAACCCCGTTGCATCAGTGCGTATTCGAGCTCCACAGCAACGCCGCGCTCGGTAACACCCGGGCTCAGTTTGTTGGCTATCTGTTCCAGTGCGGCATCCGCCACCTGCGCGGCAGTGCGTATATGCTGGAGTTCCATCGCATCTTTTCTTCTGCGCAGTTTTTCCACCACGTCGCTTAGTGGCTTGAAGCACTCTGTATCCAGGGCCAAATCTGCAGCCAGGGCCTGCCAATGACTGTAGCGGATGTGTTCCCGCTCAAAACCGAGCCTTTTGATCGCAGCGCCCTTGGCGAGCCGCTGGAGCGTCTGCCCGAGGCTCTCTTCAGCGCGGGCCCGCACGACAATTTCCACCCCGTCATCTGTACGCTGCTCCCGAGCCTGCTCGTCAAAGCGGTAGTCGGTGATAAGGTACGGCCTGTCAGCAACCAGTAAGCTGGCAACCCCCTGTTCGTCGCTGGCGAATCCGGACAGATAGCGAATATTTGCCATGCCGGTAATCAGCATACCGTCGATTCCGAGCCCGGAGAAACAATTTTTGAGACGCTGTAAACGTGTCATTTTGCACCTATTTACACAGGTCCTGTCGGAATTGATGGTTGTCGGCGGCTTTCAGGGTTTGACTTAAAATACGTACCCGGTACCAGAGCAGGGCTCCGGCACAGCAGACGGATAGGGCGGCGAAGCCGCCCCACATCCACTCAGGTTTTCCCAGTTCTTTGGCCAGATACCCGTAGCCCCACCCGGAAAGCAGGCCTGCCACAAGGAAGCCCAGTGCCATGGAGAGAAAGTAATACCCCATAAAGAGCGCCGCCTGAGTTGAAGGCATACACTCAGCGACGTATTCCTGGCTTTTTGGAGAGG
Source organism: Microbulbifer sp. MI-G (assembly GCF_030440425.1). Classification (NCBI taxonomy): domain Bacteria; kingdom Pseudomonadati; phylum Pseudomonadota; class Gammaproteobacteria; order Cellvibrionales; family Microbulbiferaceae; genus Microbulbifer; species Microbulbifer spongiae. The sequence goes on along the minus strand of NZ_CP098023.1, from coordinate 2,236,508 downwards.
TCAGCATTTCCCCCACAGAGAACACGACAACGGCCAGTACAATACCAGTGCCGCCAAATGCCGGACCGAAGCCCATCCATAGAAAGCTGGCGGCTATTACGCAGGTTCCGGAGATCAGCACGTGGAGGGAGGCCAGTCTTCTACTCAGTTGGCTGATTGCGATCTGTAAACTCAGAATGCTGGCGAAATTGAAAGCGATGATAAATTCCGGACTGATTTTCCCAGGGGTTCCCTCGCTGATACTCTTGGCAATGGTTGGGCTAAATGCCTCAACCCTGGCCAGCAGCGGTGCAGTATCTACGTAGTCGCGAATGTACAGAGGCAGGGTCAGGAAAAGCTGGTTATAGCAGGTCCAGAATCCAGACATGATAAGCAGATAGAGCACAAATCGCCGGTTTCTCAGAACCTGCACAATCTCTTTGAAGATATTCTGCTCGGGTTGTAAATCCGGTTGAGATTTCCCTTGCCGCAGCTGCTGTACAGGTGCGGTGGGGCAGGGCTCACGGTAAAACAGCAATAAGAGAAAATTGACCGCGATCCAGCAGGCGGCAACGGAGAATATCCAGTCCCAGCTGAAGCCCTTCACAACACCTGCCACCACCGGACCTACAAAACCGCCTACATTGACCATGGTGTAAAAAATCCCAAAACCCAGTGCACGGTTGTGGTGATCCGTGGTCCGGCTTACCGTCGCAACCACCAGTGGTTTGAAAATGGCCGCACCCACGGCCACTAACAGCAAAACGACAAAGAATGGCCAGAAACCCGATACCTGGCCAAGCAGGTAATAGCTTGGTGTCATGATGGCGAAGGCCACGAGGAACATGCGCTTGTAACCATAACGATCACCCAGCGCGCCGGTGAATACCGGGAGCAGGTACAACAGGAATGGAATCACGCCCTGAATCGTGCCCCGCTGTGCATCGCTGAGCCCCAGCCCACCTTGTCTCACACTGTTGGTCATATAGAGCGATGAGAGGGTAAAGAATCCATACCACGCCAGCCGCTCAAAAACTTCCATTACATTTGCGACGTAAAAGCTGGCTGGAAAATACCCCGATTTCCTCTGTTCCACTGTCGTTGACCCCGATTGTTTCTGGATCGGGGGAGCTTCAGTTTGACTGTTCATTATTGCGGGAGTATCTGCCATTTACTGCCTCTTGTTGTTTTTTTAGCCTATTTTTATCTTCCTCACTATTGTTATTATTGTACACATAATAATATTAAATTAATATTGCATGCAAAAAATATCTTTCACCATTGATGGAGGCTCAACCGAAATTCGTCGAACACCATCAGGTGGGTGGTCAATAAAAAGCCATGATATCTCCATTCCCAGTATCGAGTGTCTGCTCACCAGGGTATTCACGTACATCAAGTAACCCTCTTCTTTCGTATCCATTACAAAAACAGGCGTGTAAAACCTACCAACCTCCCTTGAGAATGCTGCTTTATGAAAGCAGGGTGTGGGCATACCGTTTTTGCAAGGGTTCAGGACAAGCCATGCC